>NZ_JBFULI010000002.1:0-372813 GCF_056400405.1 Pseudomonas sp. P5_B3
GCTTAACATGCTTAACATTCAACATCACTGTTGATTGACAGTCCGCCATCGCGAGCAAGCTCGCTCCCACAGGTATTGCCGTTAATCCGACAACCGGATCAACAGCACTTCGGCCCACCCTTGCCACCGTAACGGGCTTCCTGACGCTCCCGAAAGAACATCTCATAGCTCATCACCGGTTTGTCCGGGTGCTTGGTCTGCATATGCTCGACGTAGTTGTCGTAGTCGGGCATGCCGACCATCAGGCGCGCGGCCTGACCGAGGTATTTGCCGAGGCGACTCAGGTCATTGAACATGGTGCAAATCCTCGATCACACTTCCGGCAGCGCCTGGAATGGCGATTCTTTATCCGTACGCCCCTTGCTGCCCCAGGCGGAAATACCGACCTTGAGCGCATAGAACAGGATGCTGAACACCACGAACAGGAACAGCGCGGTCAGCGTTGCGTTGGTGTAGGCGTTGAAGATCACGTGCTGCATCTGGGTGATGTCCTTGGCCGGGGCGAGGATCTGACCGTTGGCCAGCGCATCGCTGTATTTTTTGGCCAGCGACAGGAAGCCGATCGCCGGGTTGGCGTCGAACAGCTTGATGAAGCCCGCTGTCGTGGTGCAGATCAACAGCCACACCGCCGGCAACATGGTGACCCACACATAACGCTGGCGTTTCATCTTGATCAGCACCACGGTGCCGAGCATCAGCGCGATACCGGCCAGCATCTGGTTGGAGATGCCGAACAGCGGCCACAGGGTGTTGATGCCACCCAGTGGATCGATCACGCCCTGGTACAACAACCAGCCCCACATGGCCACACAACCGGCGGTGGCGATCAGGTTGGCAGTCCAGGATTCGGTGCGACGCAGGGCCGGCACGAACGAACCGAGCAGGTCCTGGAGCATGAAGCGCCCGGCACGGGTACCGGCGTCGACCGCGGTCAGGATGAACAATGCTTCAAACAGGATCGCGAAGTGGTACCAGAACGCCATGGTGTTCTCGCCCGGCAGAACACTGTGCAGGATCTGCGCGATACCGACCGCCAGGGTCGGTGCACCGCCGGCACGTGCCAGGATGGTGGTTTCACCGATATCGTGGGCCACCGCTTGCAGGGCTTCCGGGGTAATCGCAAAGCCCCAGTTGCTGACGGCTGTCGCAACGGCCACCACATCACCGCCGACCACGGCCACCGGGCTGTTCATGGCGAAATACACGCCCGGTTCGATGACCGACGCAGCGACCATGGCCATGATCGCCACGAACGATTCCATCAGCATGCCTCCGTAACCGATATAGCGGGCGTTGGTTTCGTTATCCAGCAGTTTCGGCGTGGTGCCGGAGGCGATCAGCGCATGGAAACCCGAGACCGCGCCACAGGCGATGGTGATGAACAGGAACGGGAACAGCCCGCCCTTCCACACCGGGCCGGTGCCGTCGATGAACTGGGTCAGGGCCGGCATCTTCAGCTCGGGCATGGTGATCAGAATGCCGATGGCCAGGGCGACGATGGTGCCGATTTTCAGGAAGGTCGACAGGTAGTCACGGGGTGCCAGGATCAACCACACCGGCAACACCGCCGCGACAAAACCGTAACCGATCAGCATCCAGGTGATTTGCACACCGGTGAAGCTGAACGCCTTGGCCCACACCGGATCCGCGGCAATCTGCCCGCCGAGCCAGATCGAGCCGAGCAGCAACAGCACGCCGATCACCGAGATCTCGCCGATGCGACCCGGGCGGATGTAGCGCATGTAGATGCCCATGAACATCGCGATCGGGATGGTCGCCATCACCGTGAAAATACCCCACGGGCTCTCGGCCAGGGCTTTCACCACGATCAACGCCAGCACCGCGAGGATGATGATCATGATCAGGAAGCAGCCGAACAACGCGATGGTGCCGGGGATGCGGCCCATTTCCTCGCGGACCATGTCGCCCAGGGAGCGACCGTTGCGGCGGGTGGACATGAACAGGACCATGAAGTCCTGCACGGCACCGGCCAGCACCACGCCGGCGATCAGCCACAGCGTGCCGGGCAGGTAGCCCATTTGCGCCGCCAGTACCGGGCCGACCAAAGGCCCCGCGCCGGCGATGGCGGCGAAGTGGTGACCGAAGAGAATGTGTTTGTTGGTAGGAACGTAGTCCAGACCGTCATTGTTGAGCACGGCAGGCGTGGCCCGTCGCGCATCGAGTTGCATGACATTGTTAGCGATGAACAGACTGTAGTAGCGATAGGCGACCAGATAGATGGCCACGGCAGCGACCACAATCCACAAGGCGTTGATTGCCTCGCCCCGGCGCAATGCCACGACACCCAGGGCGCACGCACCTGTGATTGCCAGCACCAGCCAAGGCAAATGGCGTAGCGGGCTATTGTTATTTTTCATTTTGATATTCCAGCCAGAGTGGACAAGAAAGACAACCACTCCGAGTTTAGCTCTCCTGACGGCAAAGACCATACCCCGACATTGGTCTGGACACCTGCACGCGCTGGCCGCCTTGAAGTATGCAGGTCTATAGTCAGCGTACATCTACGAGGATCGCGCCATGAGCGAGCACCCCGCCGAACGTCGCCGCTTCAAACGTATTGCGTTCGATGCCCGAACCGAGCTGAGTCAGGGTGAGTTCACCTGGCCGGTGACGTTGATTGATCTGTCGCTCAAGGGGTTGCTGATCGAGCGACCCGATCCGTGGCTGGGCAATCCGCAGCAGGATTTTCTGGTCGACATTCATCTGGGCGAAGACGCCGGCATCACCATGGATGTGCAACTGGCCCACGACGACCATGGCCAACTCGGGTTTGTTTGCCGGCACATCAGCCTGGAGTCCATCGAGCGCCTGCGGCGATTGATCGAGCTCAACCTCGCTGATCCAGAAGAGTTGGAACGCGAACTGGGTGCCCTGATCGAAATCTAGCCATTATCGAATTCCCCCTGTAGGAGCGAGCCTGCTCGCGATTTTGGTGTGTCAGCCAGCAGCAATGTGACTGTCAGATTGCAATCGCGAGCAGGCTCGCTCCTACAGGGTTTGTGTTTCGTCTGTCAGTTACTCGAACAGCGCGTCGAGTGCCTGTTCCAGCCGGGTCACAGCAATAATCTGCAATCCAGCCGGCGCCTCTTTCGGCGCATTACCCTTGGGCACGATGGCCCGCTTGAAGCCGTGCTTGGCAGCTTCTTTCAAACGCTCCTGACCGCTCGGCACCGGACGCACTTCACCGGAAAGCCCGACTTCACCGAATACCAGCAGATCGTGGGGCAACGGCCGGTTGCGCAAACTGGACATCACCGCTGCCATCAGCGCGAGGTCGGACGCCGTTTCCAGCACCTTGACCCCGCCGACCACGTTGAGAAACACGTCCTGATCGTGGGTCGGAATGCCACCGTGACGGTGCAGCACAGCCAGCAACATCGCCAGCCGGTTTTGATCCAGCCCCAGCGTGACCCGACGCGGGTTGGCCAGGTGACTGTCGTCCACCAGCGCCTGAACCTCCACCAGCATCGGCCGTGTGCCTTCCCATGTTGCCATCACCACACTGCCCGGGACTTCTTCCTGGGCACGGGTCAGAAAAATCGCCGACGGGTTGGAGACTTCTTTCAGACCTTTGTCGGTCATGCCGAAAACGCCCAGTTCATTGACTGCACCGAAGCGGTTCTTCACCGCCCGCAGCAGACGCAGGCGCCCGTCAGACTCACCTTCGAAATACAGCACGGTGTCGACCATGTGCTCCAGCACCCGAGGGCCAGCCAGCGCGCCTTCCTTGGTGACGTGGCCCACCAGAAAAATCGCCGTGCCGCTCTGTTTGGCATAACGCACCAGCAACGCCGCGCTTTCGCGCACCTGGGATACACCGCCCGGTGCCGATTGCAATTGCTCGGTAAAGATCGTCTGGATCGAGTCGATCACCATCACCCTGGGCTTTTCCTGACGGGCCGTGGCAATGATGGTTTCGATGCAGGTTTCGGTCATGACCCGCAATTGATCCTGAGGCAACCCCAGGCGCCGCGCACGCATGGCCACTTGCTGCTGGGATTCCTCACCGGTGACGTACAGTGCCGACATGCTCTTGGCGAGGTTGCACAAGGTTTGCAACAGAATGGTCGACTTGCCGATGCCAGGGTCGCCACCGATCAGCACCACCGAGCCATCCACCAGACCACCACCCAGAACCCGGTCCAGCTCGCTGGAAGCGGTGGAGAAGCGCGGAATTTCTTCGACACTGACTTCGGCCAGAGTCTTGATCTGCGCCTGCTGGCCGGTCCAGCCGGTACGACCGCTGGGGGCGGCTGCCCCGCCGCTTTCCACCATGGTTTCGGTAAGCGTGTTCCAGGCCCCGCACTCACCGCACTGGCCGGCCCATTTGGGGAAGGTTGAGCCGCACTCGGTGCAGCCGTACATGCGCTTGGCCTTGGCCATCGGAACTCCCGGAAAAAAACGCGATGATAGCTCAGCCAGGGCGCGCGAGTGCGGCCAGATATTTCGCGCCCCTATTGACGACTTCAAATAACCTTATTAAACACAGGTATATTCAGATGCACCCAACCTACAAACCTTGTATAAGTTTTTTACTCAACTCGGCCAATAAATTCTAGGGACATGCCATACCGCACGTTTTGAAAACCTATACAGACTTTGTTCACTTACATACTTTTTGCACAACTTCTAAAACATTCACACAACACGCAGCAGTGATTCAGAGAAACGCGCAACTTGTCAGACGCCCCGAACTAACGGAACAGTTAATATCACTGCAGCTGCATTTAATTTTCAATGCGACCTCTCGGCCACTAACTGCCCGATCATCTTGAACGTCCCGATTCAGGAATGGTCGCTCAACCTTGGCTCGCCCACACAAATGACGCTATTTCGCTGAAAAAAACGTCGCATGCGAACTCCGCAGAAGGCCTGCCCGACCTCAGATGAGATCAATCGGTGAATTTTTCAACGCCACCCGGGTCAATGGCTGGCAAGCACAGCAGGCAGTTGATTCGAGCAGGATGCGATTGGCTGATTTACACTGCGCACATCTACCTCATCTGTAACAAGGAATAACCTATGGGCGTGCTAAACGAGTTCAAGGCCTTCGCGGTCAAAGGCAACGTGGTCGACATGGCCGTCGGCATCATCATCGGTGCGGCCTTCGGCAAGATCGTTACGTCGTTTGTCGGTGACCTGATCATGCCGCCAATCGGGATGCTGATCGGTGGCGTGGACTTCAGTGATCTGGCCATAACGCTCAAGGCAGCAGACGGCGCCATTCCTGCGGTGGTGCTGGCCTATGGCAAGTTCATCCAGACCATCATCGACTTCGTCATCGTCGCCTTTGCGATCTTCATGGGCGTCAAGGCCATCAACCGCCTGAAGCGTGAGGAGTCCGTGGCCCCTAGCCTGCCGCCGGTTCCCACCAAGGAAGAAGAGTTGCTGGGCGAGATCCGCGACTTGCTCAAGGCCCAAAACAACCGGCCTTGACTGCATTGGCATAAAACGGCGCCTTTGAGGCGCCGTTTTGCTTACCAGAAGTTTTCCACCGCCACTTGGCCGGGGCGCCGGCTGAGGCTCAAGTGCATGTCCCGCTGTTTAAGCAACTTGCGCGTATCATCGATCATCTGCGGGTTGCCGCACAGCATGACCCGTGAATGCTCAGGCGTCAGCGCAACTCCCGCGCTGCGCTCCAACTCGCCGCTTTCAATCAGTGTGGTGATCCGTCCGTTCAATGCGCCAGGATGCTGCTCACGAGTGACTGTGGCGATGAATTGCAATTTGTGTGCGTATTCAGCCAGATACTCAAGTTGCGCCAACCCCGCGATCAACTCCTGATAAGCCAGTTCCCGGGCTTCGCGAACGCTGTAGACCAGGATGATCCGCTCGAATCTCTCCCAGACTTCGAAATCCTGGAGTATCGACAGGAACGGCGCGATGCCCGTGCCTGTGGATAACAACCACAGATCGCGGCCATCGACAAAACGGTCCAGCGTCAAGTAGCCGAAGGCCTGGCGGTCGACCAGCAATGTGTCGTCAACGCCCAGGCGGCTCAGCTCACTGGTGAACTCACCGCCCGGTACGACAATGGAAAAGAACTCGAGGAACTCGTCAAAGGGCGAGGACACCATGGAGTAGGCGCGCCATACCGTGCTGCCGTCAGCCTTGGTGACGCCCAACCGGGCAAACTGCCCCGCCCGAAAACGAAACCCTGCATCCCGCGTGGCGCGCAGGGTAAACAGGTTCGGAGTCAACGGATGAACCTCGAGCAAGGTCTGGCGCGTAAATTTTTCTTCACTGACGGACATGGAAGGCTCCAATCAACAGATACCCCAGTGTCCCGCAAAGAAAGCAGCGTAACCACCGACAATTTGTAGTGGCATTAATGCGCACTAGTAGTCGATTACAGAATACGAATACAACCCTACATATAAAATTATATGTGGCATTTCATAACCATTTATTTCCTAAGAACCTTGAGCACACTTTTCCAACAGTCAAAATAACAAAATTGTCGAACCACTTCCGTAGGAAATGTCCTACACTTCGTGGCGTGCCGGATCTTGGATCCAATTCTGCACCCAGAAGACACACTAATGGAGATCACTGTATGGAGATCTGGAAGGAGTCGCAGCTCAAACAATTGGCGCGCACACAAGAGATCAATACTGCCTATCGAATCGCGCTCAGTTTCGCTAGAAACCTTGGATATAAATTTTGTGGCTTTTCAATTACTTCGAACTCATTCGGGGTCGACACCAGTACGGTGAACCTGAACAACTTCCCCCATGAGTGGAATACTCAATATGAAAAAAACAACGCCACGCAAATAGACCCGATAGTGGCGCATTGCAATCATTCAATGTTGCCTGTTCTCTGGAGTGAAGAGCTTTTTTCCAGGACGCCATGGTTATGGCAGTTGCTGCGACAACAAGGCTTGCAGCATGGCTGGTCCCAGGCGATCTTTGATGAGGAAACCGGTCTGCGCAGCATTTTCAGCCTGGCCAGAAGCCATTGCCCGATTTCAGCCTATGAGCTGTACGAGCATCTTGGGTTCTCGGTGTTCATCAGCCGCCATTTGCACGCTCTGGCGATCGCAATGCAACCGAAAAAACCGGCTCCCCCCCAGGCTCCCCCCTTGTCACGGCGGGAACTCGAAGTATTGAAACTGTCGGCCGATGGCAAGACTGCCTATGAAATTGCCAGGATCCTCAATTTGAGTGAACGCACCATCAACTTTCATGTGCACAGGGCTATCGAGAAGTTCGGCGTCAACAACAAGATTGCGGCAGTCATCGCCGCGGCTCGGTCGGGAGCCATCTGAAAGCGCCCGACTACGGGAAAACCTGCGGGTAATCCAGGCAAAAAAAACGTACCATTTGCGGTCCCTCCTGAGTGATGGCGTGTAGACCTTCACGACGCAGTACACTCGGTCGGCTCCGCCCGCTCCAACGCCTTAGGCAGCGGGACATCCGTTGATTACCCAGAGCCCCGCCCCATGCCTTTGCTCGAAACACCCTTCGCCAGCCTCGACCTGATCCGCCAGCCCGAACAGCAGAACGAACCGCTGCAAGCTTTCGATGCAGCCGATGAATACCTGCTCAATCATCTGGCCGAACAGCAGCCGGCGTCGGACACCCGGGTATTGGTGCTCAATGACAGTTTCGGCGCGTTGGCGGCCAGCCTGGCGGGCAAGGTGCAAGTGGTCAGCAGCGGTGATTCGTTCCTGGCCTTGCAGGGGCTGGAAAAGAATCTGGTGCGCAACGGCCTGGTGTTTGATGCGGTGCCGAGCGTACCCGCCAGCGAAACCCTTGCCGGGCCGTTCGACTGCGTGCTGATCCGTGTACCGAAAACCCTGGCGCTGCTGGAAGAACAACTGATTCGCCTGCAAGGCCAACTGGCACCCGGTACCCAAGTGGTTGCCGCAGCCATGATCAAGCATCTGCCCCGGGCAGCGGGCGACTTGCTGGAGCGTTACATCGGCCCCGTGCAAGCCTCGTTGGCGGTGAAGAAGGCGCGGCTATTGATTGCCACGGCTCAGGACAAAACGCCAGCGGTGTCGCCTTACCCTACGCGATACAGACTCGACGAACCGGCCATCGAACTGCTCAACCATGCCAATGTGTTTTGCCGCGAAGGCCTGGACATCGGCACCCGGGCATTTTTGCCACACCTGCCGAAAAACCTCGGTTCGGCGCGGGTCGCCGATCTCGGTTGCGGCAACGGCGTCCTGGCCATCGCCAGCGCCCTGCAAAACCCCGAGGCCCACTACACGCTGGTGGACGAGTCGTTCATGGCGGTGCAATCGGCGTCCGAGAACTGGCGCGCAGCCTTGGGTGAACGGGAGGTGATCGTGCGCGCCGGTGATGGCCTGGCCGGCCAGGAACCGCAATCGCTCGATGTCGTGCTGTGCAATCCACCGTTTCACCAGCAACAGGTGGTGGGCGACTTCCTGGCCTGGCGGATGTTCCAGCAAGCCCGTGAAGCGCTGGTCGTGGGCGGTGCGCTCTACATCGTCGRCAATCGTCACCTGGGCTACCACAGCAAACTGGCGCGATTGTTCCGTGGCGTCGAGCAAGTGGCGGCCAATCCGAAATTCGTGATCCTCAAGGCACGCAAGTAACAGATCGAAAAAAAACCCTCCGGTCGGAGGGTCGTAAATCCGTGCCCTGAGGCCACGGGAGAGATGTCAGTGCGTGGTCAGACCGGCCGCGTTCATGAACAGACGCATCAGGCTGGCGACGATGAACAAGGCGCCCACGCTGCCGACCCAGATCAGGGCCAACCAGCTGAGCCGCTGCCACAGCGGCTTTTTTTCGGCTTCTTCAATTTCGCGCAGGGAATGTTTGCCAGACATGGCTCATTACTCCGTTTAAGGTGGATGGCGTCTGTGAGGACGCCATCGTCGGAGCGCCGCCCGGAACAAGCTCGCTCCTACAAAGGTTCGTGGTGCACAGGGCTAGTGATAGCCGTCTTCATGGGTGACCTTGCCGCGGAACACGTAGTAGCTCCAGAAGGTGTAGCCCAGGATGAACGGAATGATGAACAGCGTGCCCACCAGCATGAAGCCCTGGCTCTGCGGCGGCGCGGCGGCATCCCAGATCGAGACCGATGGCGGGATGATGTTCGGCCACAGGCTGATACCCAACCCGCTGTAACCGAGGAAGATCAGCACCAGGGTCAGCAGGAACGGCGTGTAGTGCGCGTTGCGGGCCACGGCGCGGATCAGGCTGTACATCGTCACCAGCACCAGAATCGGCACCGGCATGAACCAGAACAGATTCGGCATGGTGAACCAGCGTGCGGCGATTTCTGCGTGGGCCAACGGGGTCCAGATGCTGACGATGCCGATCACTGCCAGCAGCACGAAGGCCAATGGCCGGGCCAGGTCATGCATCTGTTCCTGCAACTTGCCTTCGGTCTTCATGATCAGCCAGGTGCAACCGAGCAGCGCATACGCCACCACCAGCGCCGCACCACAGAACATCGTGAACGGTGTCAGCCAGTCCAGTGAACCACCGGCGAACTGCCGATTGACCACCGGCAGCCCATCGATGAACGCGCCAAGCGCAACGCCCTGGAAGAACGTCGCAGTGACCGAGCCACCGATGAACGCCTTGTCCCACAGATGGCGCTTGTCGTCCCTGGCCTTGAAGCGGAACTCGAAGGCCACACCGCGGAAGATCAACCCGACCAACATCAGGATCAGCGGCAGGTACAACGCCGAGAGCACCACGGAATAGGCCAGCGGAAACGCGCCGAACAACGCCGCGCCACCCAATACCAGCCAGGTCTCGTTGCCGTCCCACACTGGGGCGACGGTGTTCATCATCACATCGCGATCGGTCTTGCCCGGAATGAACGGGAAGAGAATGCCGATACCCAGGTCGAAACCGTCCATGACCACGTACATCATGATGCCGAAGATGATGATCACGGCCCAGATCAGCGGAAGATCAATACCCATGATTCAAATCTCCTTGGTCAGGCTGTGGCCGGCATCGGCATGATCGTCGTCGGCTGCGGACAACGGACGGGCCGGTGTGCGTTTCTGGCCGGGGCCACCGTCGTTGGTTTCCCTGCCTTCGTCGGTCTTCGGCCCCTTGCGCACCAGGCGCATCATGTAGCCAAGACCGGCGCCAAACAGCGCGAAATAAACCACGACAAACAGGATCAGGGTGATGCTCATCTGCATGAAGCTGTGGTTGGACGACGCATCCGCCGTGCGCATCAGGCCGTAGACCACCCACGGCTGACGGCCGATTTCGGTGGTGAACCAGCCAGCGAGGATCGCGACCAGGCCGGACGGCCCCATCCACAGCGCCAGGTACAGGAACGGCCGCGAGGTGTAGAGGGTGTCGCGCTTGCGCAGCCACAGGCTCCACAAACCGGTGAAGATCATCAGCATGCCCAGGCCCACCATGATCCGGAACGACCAGAACACGATGGTCGAATTCGGCCGGTCTTCAGGCGGGAACTCCTTGAGTGCCGGGACCTGTTTGTCCAGGGAGTGAGTGAGAATCAGGCTGCCCAGGTACGGGACTTCGACGGCGAACCTGGTTTTCTCCTCCTTCATGTCCGGCCAGCCGAACAGGATCAGCGGGGTCGCCTCGTCGCCCTTGTTTTCCCAGTGGCCTTCGATCGCGGCGATTTTTGCCGGCTGATGCTCAAGCGTATTGAGGCCGTGGAAATCACCGATGACTGCCTGGATCGGCGCGACGATCAATGCCATCCACATGGCCATCGAGAGCATTTTGCGGATCGCCGGATTGTCCCTGCCGCGCAGCAAATGCCAGGCCGCGGAGGAACCGACGAAGAAGGCCGTGGCGACGAACGCCGCCGTGGCCATGTGCATCAGGCGATACGGGAACGACGGGTTGAAGATAACCGCCAGCCAGTCGGTGGGTATGACCTGACCGTTGACGATCTCGAAGCCCTGCGGGGTCTGCATCCAGCTATTGGAAGCGAGAATCCAGAACGTGGAGATCAACGTACCGATGGCCACCATCACGGTGGCGAAGAAGTGCAGGCCACGTCCGACCTTGTTCCAGCCAAACAGCATGACGCCGAGGAACCCGGCCTCGAGGAAGAACGCCGTGAGCACTTCATAGGTCAGCAACGGCCCGGTAACCGAGCCGGCGAAGTCCGAGAAGCGGCTCCAGTTGGTGCCGAACTGATAGGCCATGACCAGGCCGGAAACCACCCCCATGCCGAAGTTGACGGCAAAGATTTTCGACCAGAAATGGTAGAGGTCACGGTAGGTGTCGTTATGGGTTTTCAACCACAGGCCTTCGAGTACCGCCAGGTAACTCGCCAGGCCGATGGTGATGGCCGGAAACAGGATGTGGAACGAGATGGTGAACGCGAACTGAATTCGGGCGAGATCAAGTGCCTCTAAACCGAACATAAGTCTTCCTCTGTCAGGTAGTACGGCTGCTGGCTGGAAGCCTGCACCCACGGCCCCCACGGATATGGAGTGTGGCGAATCTCTGTTTGTTCTTTTTTTGCACGCATCACAACGCAGGAAATCTGGCCTTGCGGCCGCCGGATCAATTCCTTTTGTGGGTTTTGATCTGGATCAATCAACGTTGAAAGAGTAGTCCCAATTTCGGGGATGAACCGCGTGGTCTTTTGCCGCGTGACAAGTTGCCTCACGGCCTTGGTCACGAGCTGAAATACTTTTCCTGTGGGAACCTGGAGAAAATCGATGTCTGGCTAACTAAAGTTTTTGTTATGGCAACTTTCTGTTACAGGTTGGTGATAATCTCGTCGTTCCCCTCTCCCCAGATTTTCCCGCAGATGCCCAGCCAAGAGCCCTTGCTGTTACGTCACCATCGCCCTTTTCTCGCGTTCTGGCTGGCACGGGTCTTCACCGCCAGCGGCTTTCAGATGCTCACCGTGGCCATCGGCTGGAACCTGTATCAATTGACCGGCAACGTGCTCGACCTGGGTCTGGTCGGCCTGGTCGAGTTCGCCCCGCGCGTGCTGTTCATGCTGCACACAGGGCACGTCGCCGACCGCTATGACCGACGCAAGGTCGCGGCGATCTGCCAGTCCTTGCAGGCACTGATTGCCCTGTCGCTGGCCATTGGCAGTGCCACCGATCATGTCACCCGGGAAATGATCTTTATCCTGGCCTTCCTGCTCGGCGCCGCGCGCTCCTTTGAAATGCCGACCACCCAGGCCCTGCTGCCAGGCATCGTGCCCAGCACGCTGTTTCCCCGTGCGGTGGCCGCCGCGCAATCGGCCCAGCAATCAGCCACCATCGTCGCCCCGGCCCTCGGCGGTTTGCTCTACGCCTTCGGCAGCGTCTGGGTGTATGGCCCGACGGTGTTTTTGTATGTCATCGCCTGTTCGCTAATGCTCAACCTGCCAGCCCGGCAAACCCCGCTGAACAAGGGCAAGGCCACCCTGGATTCACTGCTCGCAGGCATTCGCTTTATCCGCAGTCGTCCGGACATTCTCGGGGCGATCTCCCTCGATCTGTTCGCGGTGCTATTGGGTGGTGCGACGGCGTTGCTGCCGGTGTTCGCCAAGGACATTCTGCTGACCGGCCCCTGGGGATTGGGACTGTTGCGTTCGGCACCGGCAGTGGGCGCGCTGCTGATGTCGCTGTTCCTGGCGCGGTTTGCCGTGGAACGCAACGTCGGGCGGGTGATGTTCACCGCCGTGGGCGTCTTCGGCGTGGCAACCATCGCCTTCGGCCTATCGACCTCGTTCTGGTTTTCCCTGGCGGTATTGGTGGTGTTGGGCGCGGCGGACATGATCAGCATGGTGATCCGTGCCTCGTTCGTGCAACTGGAAACCCCGGACGAAATGCGCGGTCGGGTCAGTGCCGTGAACGGCTTGTTCATCGGTGCCTCGAACCAGTTGGGCGAATTCGAATCTGGTCTGACCGCCCACTGGTTCGGCACTGTGCCAGCGGTGGTCATGGGCGGGATCGGCACGCTGGTGGTGACCGGGGTGTGGGTCAAACTGTTCCCGACACTGGCCAGCCGCGATCGCATGCACGTGGCTAAAGATGAAGAGAAGGAAGAGGCGAAAGTCTGATGCTCTCTAAACGAGCAACTCCCCCGCCACTGCCATGCGAGTGGCTTTACCGCAGAGTTGCTCCACCAGCGCCAGGGCAAACGCCAAAGCGCCGCCTGAACCCTGGGCCGTGATGCAATTGCCATCGACCACCACCGGTTGATCGACGAAGTTACAGCCCAACAGTTGATGGCTGGCCGAAGGCAAACAGGTCATACGCCTTTGACGCAATACGCCAAAGGCCTGCAGCGCCACGGCGGGCGCCTCGGCGATGCCGGCGAACAGGCGACCGGCTGCCGCCTGATCCTTGATCAATTGTTGCAGGGGTTGGTGTGCTGCCAAGTGCTGCGAACCCACCGCACCACCCGGCAAGGCGATCAGGTCGAAGGGCTGCGCCAGTAAATCCACCAGCATGGCATCGGACGTCAGGCGCGTGCCGCGGGCGCAGGTGAGCATGCGCCGCCCTTCGATACTGGCCACCACCACTTCTATTTTCGCGCGGCGCAGTACGTCGATCAGGGTCACGGTTTGCAGGTCATCGGTACCCTCGGCGAGGGCAATCAAGGCTCTAAAGGTCATCAGGTATTGTCCGCAGAATGATCTTTTAAGCGTAGTCAGCTTTCCTGCCCCTTGTTCGGGACCTGTGGTTACTTGATGTAAAGCTGCGTCGACATCGTATTGCCGGGCGCGTTGATCGAAGTGTTGCTGAAGGTCAGCGTGCCTTCCTGCTTGCCCGCCAGATCGAGTGCATACAAATAGCCGACGGTTTTTTCCCCGGGGGTGCAACTGGTCAGGTTGCCGTTCTTGAACGCGCAGACCGGGGTGCGGGTGCCATTCACTTCGAAACCGTCCAGGGCGACATGGGCCTCGCGTCCATAACCGACTTCCAGCACGTACACCGTGATGTTCGGGCCATTGTGATCGCAGCGAGTCCGGGTTTGCCCTTCGTCGATGTTTTCAACGCCACAGGACGGCGACGCGACCTTGAGCACCTTCAATTGCGTCAGTGGCGCAGCCGAGGCCGCCACGGCCGTTTGAGCCCCGAGAAACAACGCCATCCATACGCTGAACACGCTAACCAGACGCCTTTTCATGCAGGACCCATCCCCCCCAAAAAACCAGCGCGCAGTATGGCGTACTTGGTGTTGTCGCAAAACATCGACGACGATCACCGCCATAAGCAGCCATATCCCCAAGCTACTGGTATGATGCGCGGCTTTTTCCGGCCCACAGTAATTTCCAGGCGCGTTCTGCTGCCTGTGCTTTGCTGTTGAGGTCGATACATTCACGGCGCCCGACGCGCCACGGGGAGCAGACATGCTGGAAAGGCTGTTTCAACTCAAGGCACACAACACCAACGTGCGGACCGAGATTCTGGCGGGCGTCACGACCTTTTTGGCCATGGCCTACATTCTGTTCGTCAACCCGAGCATCCTCGGTGAGACCGGCATGGACAAGGGCGCGGTGTTCGTCGCCACCTGCCTGGCAGCCGCCATCGGCTCGACGACCATGGGCCTGATCGCCAATTACCCGATCGCCCTCGCACCAGGCATGGGACTGAACGCCTTCTTCACCTACACCGTGGTCCTGCACATGGGCCACACCTGGCAAGTAGCACTGGGCGCGGTGTTCATCTCGGCGGTGTGTTTCTTTCTGCTGTCGATCTTCCGCATCCGTGAATGGATCATCAACAGTATCCCGCTACCGCTGCGCTCGGCGATTGCTGCCGGCATCGGCCTGTTCCTGGCGCTGATCGCCCTGCACAACGCCGGTATCGTGGTCAGCAACCCGGCGACCATGGTCGGCCTCGGTGACCTGAAACAACCGGCTCCGATCCTCGCCACCCTCGGTTTTGCCCTGATCGTCGCCCTCGAAGCCCTTGCCGTGCGCGGTGCGGTGCTGATCGGCATTCTGGTGGTGACCATCGTTTCGATCGTGATGGGCTTCACCCCGTTCGGCGGCGTGATGTCGATGCCGCCGTCCCTGGCCCCGACCTTCTTGCAACTGGACATCAAGGGCGCACTGGACATTGGTCTGGTCAGCGTGATCTTCGCCTTCCTGTTCGTCGACCTGTTCGATAACTCCGGCACTCTGATCGGCGTCGCCAAGCGTGCCGGATTGATGAGCAAGGACGGTCACATGCCGAAAATGGGTCGCGCGCTGATCGCCGACAGCACTGCAGCCATGGCCGGTTCCCTGCTGGGCACCTCGACCACCACCAGCTACATCGAATCCGCCGCTGGCGTGAGTGCCGGTGGCCGCACCGGCCTGACCGCCGTCGTGGTCGCGATCCTGTTCCTGCTGGCGCTGTTCTTCTCGCCACTGGCCGCCAGCGTTCCAGCCTTCGCCACTGCACCGGCCCTGCTGTTCGTCGCCGTGCTGATGACATCCGGCCTGGCCGAAATAGACTGGGATGACATCACTGTCGCCGCGCCGGTGGTGATCACCGCGCTGGCCATGCCGTTCACTTATTCCATCGCCAATGGCATCGCCTTCGGTTTCATTTCCTGGACCGCCATCAAGCTGATGTCCGGTCGTGGCCGTGAGCTGAACCCGGCGCTGGTGATCCTGTCGATTCTGTTCGTGATCAAGCTGGGTTGGTTCAACGCATGACTTTTGATTCCCAGGCCTACGCCGTTCAACTCGAAGAAAAGGTCACTCGTTTGCGTGACCTGCTGGCCCCGTTCGATGCACCGGAGCCAGCCGTTTTCGATTCGCCGCTGAAAAACTTCCGCCTGCGTGCCGAGTTCCGCCTGTGGCGCGAGGCCGGCGAGCGTCACTACGCGATGTTTTCCCAAGAAGACAAACGCACGCCAATCCTGATCGAAGAGTTCCCGATCGCAAGCAGGCGCATCAACCAGTTGATGCCGCTGCTGAAGGCAGCATGGCAAGCGAGTGCGCCCCTGAGCCACAAGCTGTTCCAGGTGGAGTTCCTGACCACCCTGGCCGGCGACGCGATGATCACCCTGTGCTATCACCGCCCGCTGGACGAGCACTGGCATGCGGCGGCGTCGAAACTGGCGGCCGAGCTGAACGTCAGCATCATCGGCCGCTCCAAGGGCAAACGCGAAGTTATCGGTCACGATTACGTGGTCGAGAAGCTGGAAGTCGGCGGCCGCACCTTCAGCTACCGCCAGCCGGAAGGCGCGTTCACCCAGCCCAACGGCACAGTGAACCAGAAGATGCTCAACTGGGCATACGACGCGCTTGACGATCGCACCGACGATTTGCTGGAGCTGTATTGCGGCAACGGCAACTTCACCCTGCCGCTCGCCACCCGCGTGCGCAAAGTGCTGGCCACCGAAATCAGCAAGACTTCGGTCAACGCGGCGCTGAGCAACCTCAGCGAAAACGCTGTGGATAACGTCACCCTGGTGCGTCTATCCGCCGAAGAACTGACCGAAGCCCTGAACGAAGTGCGTCCGTTCCGCCGCCTGCACGGCATCGACCTCAAGAGCTACGAGTTCGGTAGCGTGTTCGTCGACCCGCCCCGTGCCGGCATGGACCCGGACACCTGCGAGCTGACCCGGCGCTTCGACAACATCCTGTACATCTCCTGCAACCCGGAGACCCTGGCGGCCAACATCGCCCAACTGCACGACACCCACCGCGTCACCCGGTGCGCGATGTTCGACCAGTTCCCGTGGACCCATCACATGGAATCCGGGGTGTTGTTGACCCGGCGTTGATGGCGCCTGCCAGGCACAAAAAAGCCGTCTTCACGACGGCTTTTTTGTGGGAGCTTACAAGACAACATCGACCTTGCGCGGGCGCCCGCCTTTCCTGCCGTTGGCCCGCGCAGCTTCAGACTTTGCGGCGCTGCTCTGGCGACCATTGCGCGAAGCGACGACCGAGGCCGCCATGGCCATCAGCGGCTTGCTGGCAGAAATCATCCCGGCGATAGATACATGCAGGTCCTTGCCTTCATGGCACAGGGCAGTACCCGCGTAGCCGACAGTCAGACTGGCGTAGTCCTCGACCTCGAAATCATCGAACTCCGGATAGTTGGCCACGGGCAACAATACGCCGCTGCCATCTTCGAAGCCGACGGCCAGACAGGGGGCCAGATAGGTAACCGCTGTCGCTTGCAGGCTATTTTTTCTACGTAACTCGCCACGTTCGATGGCTTTGTCCAGGCGACTTTCCGTTACGGGATTATCAGCCTGAACCTTGGCTTTTATCGTTTTCATAACTCGATCTCCACACTTTCCTGTGCGCCTATCAGGGACAGCAACGTCTTGTTCGATTCAGGTTCGTACCAAGCCGATCCAATCATATTGGTAGTACTGACAACCCTTTTCACCACAACGACTTCGTTGCTTTGCCAGTCCCACAATTGATTATCAAGACAGGCCGTTTGCAATTTTCGCCACCAGATGCCCCGGGCGCGCCGCAAATGGGCAGGTTGCTGGAGCGATTGGCGCAATCCCTCAAGCACCGCCAACGGTGGCCGACGCGAAAGCGGAACTACATCCCAGAGCTCGACACCGTTGTGCCAAAAGCTGAACCTGAATCTCGCACTCCACGTACCCGCCTCCACATGCGCATGAGGCGGACAATGCTCGTCTCGCAACATGATCACTACCGACAGTCCTTTGTAATTGCATACCTTCATGCTAACCCATCCGTTAGGTTAATGGATCCGAGAATCCGATACTCCCTGGAAAATTCTGACCATCGGTATTGACCGGTGAAATCATTTCTTCCGCCCTCAGGCTAGCGTCCTGGCGATTCCCGAACCTGCGCAACACCACGCGAATTGGTAAGAAATCCTTTCTTTAAGGCACTGGCACCTGATAAATACTGGTCCAGCTTCTTCATTTGATCCTTGGTGTAATCAATCATGCAGCGACAATTCGACGATCTTCAGTTGGGCAGCATCGAGCTGTTTTGCCTGGCCGCCGAGGCCGGCAGTTTTACTGCCGCGGCGCTGGTGGCAGGCGTCACGCCCGCTGCCGTGAGCCGTTCGGTGTCGCGTATGGAAGAGCGCCTGGGTGTGCGCCTGTTTGCGCGCACCACCCGCAGCGTGAAGCTGACCGACAGTGGTCGCCGCTATTACGAGGAATGCCGCCAGGCCCTGGCGCAACTGGTCGAGGCCCAGCGTGAGGTGATGGGCCAGCAGCAAGTGCCGTCCGGTACTTTGCGCATCAGTATTCCGACCACCTACGCGCATCATCGAATCCTGCCGCTGTTGCCCGAATTTCGGGCGCGTTATCCGGCGGTGAAGGTCGAGTCGCACATCAGTAATCGCAACATCGATTTCGTCGGCGAAGGCTACGACATGGCGATTCGTGTGCGAGCCATCCCGGACTCCGGCCTGATCGCCCGACAGCTGGAAGACGCCGCCCTGGTGTTGATCGCCAGCCCTGATTACCTGAAACGGGCCGGCACCCCGCAAACCCTCGACGACCTCGAAAACCACGAATGCATTCAGTACGAATTGCCCAGCAGCGGCCGACGCATTGCCTGGTTGTTCAACGATGAAGGCGTGCCCCGGGAGATTCTGGCCGAGGGCAACCTCAGTTGTTCCGACGATGTACTGGGCGGTGTGACCCTGGCCAAACACGGGGCGGGGTTGTTTCAGACCTACCGTTTTATCGTGGAAAAGGAACTGGCCGACGGCTCGCTGGTGGAAGTACTCAAGCCCTATGGCGGGCGCTCGCGGCCATTCACGCTGCTTTACCCGCAAAGTCGTCATGTGCCGCTGCGCCTGAGGGCGTTCATTGATTTTCTGGTGGAGCATTTGCCGCGCTGAACACCGAAAGTGTCCGATCACCGCCCACAACCAGCCAGCGTGCCTTCACTTCAATTGACCAAATTAACTAGTTAGTACAATTTATCTCCACAGGCCGAAAACCTCGGCCGATTCCAAAAATAATAAGTGGAGAGATTCCGATGTCCCCTATCGTTCTGGTGCTCAACGGCCCGAACCTGAACCTGCTCGGCACCCGTGAACCGGCGACCTACGGCCACGAAACCCTGGCGGACATTTCGGCCCTGTGCGCACGCGCCGCTGAAGAGTTCGGTCTGGCAGTGGAGTTTCGCCAGACCAACCATGAAGGCGAATTGCTCGACTGGATTCACGCCGCCCGTGGTCGCTGCGCCGGGATCGTCATCAATCCTGCCGCGTGGACCCACACCTCGGTCGCCATCCGCGACGCCCTCGTCGCCAGCGAACTGCCGGTGATCGAAGTCCACCTGTCCAACGTCCACGCCCGCGAGCCGTTTCGCCACCACTCGTTCGTATCCGCCATTGCCACCGCCGTGCTGGCCGGTTTTGGCGGCCACGGCTATCGCCTGGCGCTGGAACACTTCAGCCATCGTTTGAAGGGGTGATCGCCGTGACTCAGAACAACGTGATACTGGCCGGGCTGATCGGCGCCGGCATCCAGGCTTCCCGCACACCAGCCTTACACGAGCATGAAGGCGATTCCCAGGGAATGCGTTACCTCTATCGCTTGATTGACCTCGATTCGTTGAAACTCGACAGCAACGCTCTACCCGACCTGCTGATGGCTGCCGAGCGCATGAACTTCACCGGATTGAACATCACCTTTCCCTGCAAGCAGGCAATCATCCCGTTGCTCGACGAACTTTCGCCGGAAGCCCGCGGTATCGGTGCGGTCAACACGGTGGTGTTCAAGGATGGCAAACGCATCGGCCACAACACCGACTGCCTGGGCTTTGCCGAGGGTTTTCGCCGGGGATTGAAGGGCGTTGCCGTTGAACGTGTCGTACAGATGGGCGCTGGCGGCGCAGGTGCTGCGGTGGCCCACGCGTTATTGAATGAAGGCGTACAACAGCTGAGCATTTTCGATGTGGACATCCGTCGCGCCCAGGATCTGGCTGACAACCTCAATCAGCATTTCGGCGTCGGGCGGGCGGTGGCTGGGTATGACCTGCCGAGCGCCATGACCCGGGCTGACGGCCTGGTGAACACCACGCCGATGGGCATGAAAAAACTGCCGGGCATGCCGGTGTCGGTCGCGTTGCTGCGGGCCGAATTGTGGGTGGCGGAGATCGTTTACTTCCCGCTGGAAACCGAACTGCTGCGCAACGCCCGCGCCATCGGTTGCCGGACGCTGGACGGCGGCAACATGGCGGTGTTTCAGGCGGTGAAGGCGTTCGAGTTGTTCAGCGGCGTGGTGCCTGATGCCCAGCGGATGCTTGAGCATTTCCAGAGCATGAATGGCTGAATGAGTGAAGTGAGGGGGCAATCCCCTCACCCCGCATCAGGCTTGCAGGTAGCGCAACACCGACTCGCAAATCATCTCCCGATGACGCTGCTTGACGCGTTCGTCCGGCAAGTCGATCTGGAAAATCTCACCCACGGTATGGCGGTTCGAAACGCGATAGAAGCAGAACGAACTGATCAGCAGATGCACGTCCAGCGGGACGAGTCCGGCGCGGAAGACACCCTCTTCAACGCCACGACGCAGAATCACATCGAGGGAATCGAGTACGGTGTTGTTCATCGCCCTGATCGCCTCGGAACGCTTCACATACTCGGCGTTGTGGATGTTTTCGATACTGACGATGCGCACGAAATCGACGTTGCGATCATGGTGATCGAAGGTGAATTCAACCATCCGCCGAATCGCTTCCACCGGAGCCAGTTCGGTCAGGTGCAGGCGGCTTTCGGTGTTGCGGATATCGCCGTAAAGCTTCTCCAGCACTTCGACGTAGAGCTGTTCCTTACTGCCGAAGTAGTAATAGATCATGCGCTTTGAGGTGTGGATGCGCTCGGCGATCGCATCGACGCGAGCACCGGAAAGCCCCTGCTGGACGAATTCGACAATCGCCTCCTGCAGGATGTTTTCGCGGGTCTTTTCCGGGTTGTTCTTGCGACTCTTGCGCGGCTCTGCACCCGGCTCTACGGAGGCTGCGGGGAGTTCTGAGGTCATTGTCATTGCGGGCTCACGGCCATCACTGCACAGGCTGGCGATTATGGGCCGCGCAACACAGTGAAGGAAGCCGCGCGGCCCACGTTTAATCCCGCGTTTACGAATTTCCTACAACTTCGCCTGGCGCAATGCGCCGCTACGGGATTTGGCCATGGCCGCCAGCCGCACCGCGACGTTGGCCGCGCCGTAGCCGGCATAACCGTTTTTACGCTGGATGATCTCAAAGAAGAATCGCCCCTCGAACGGCTCGGTGTACACATGAAACAGTTCACCGCCCTGGGCATCGCGGTCGTACAACACGTTGTAGTAGGCCAGTTCGCTGAGGAACTCGTCGTCGAAATCGAATCGCGCCGCCAGGTCATCGTAGTAGTTGAGCGGGATATCCAGCAGCGGCACACCCGCCTCTTTTGCACGGCTGACCTGGGCAAAGATGTCATCACAATCAAACGCGATGTGATGCACACCGGAGCCGCGATAACTCGACAGCGCGTGTGAGATCGCGGTGTTGCGGTTTTCGGAAATGTTCAGTGGCAGGCGGATCGAACTGTCGCGGCTGCGCAGGGCACGGCTCTTCACCAGACCATAAGGATCGGGCAACACGACTTCATCGTCCGCCTCGAAATCCAGCAGGCTCTTATAGAACAGTACCCAGCTGTCGAGGCTGTCTGCCGGCAGCGCCATGGCCATGTGGTCGATGCGTTTGAGGCCACCGCTGACCAGCGCTTGCGGGTACAGATTGAAGTCGGTGCCATAAACATCGGCGTGCTGATCCACCAGATAGATCAGGCTACCATCCGGCGCACGCACGGCCGCTAGTTCCAATTCGTTGGGGCCGACCAACCCGCGATAGGGCTGGCCCTTGTAGGCCACGGCTCGGGCCAATGCGCTGGCGCTGTCCTTGACCCGCACGGCGGTGGCACACAATGACGGGCCGTGGGCTTCGAAAAAGCTGTGGCCGAAGGAGTAAGGCTCCGAGTTCAGGATCAGGTTGATATCGCCCTGGCGCAGCAGGCTGACGCTCTTGGAACGATGCTGACCGGCCTTGACGAAACCTAGTCGCTCCAGCCAAAGGGAAAGCTTGGCGCCGAGGCTTTCGTCCACGGCAAACTCCAGAAACTCGATGCCGTTGTACTCGCTGGCCTTGGGCGTTTCGAACAGAATCCCGGGGTTGGCCGCAGGCTTGGCTTCCTGCGCCAGACGCGCGCGTGTTTTCTCTTCCAGGTACAACAACGAGCGCAAGCCGTCGGCGGCATTGGCCCGTGGCGGCGCGGCGCGGAAACCATCGTTGAAGATTTCCAGCGACAATGGCCCGGTGTACCCGCTCTTGATGATCGGTGCGAGGAACCCCGGCAGGTCGAATTCACCCTGGCCCGGGAAGCAGCGAAAATGCCGGCTCCACTCCAGCACGTCCATGGCCAGGATCGGCGCGTCAGCCATTTGCACGAAGAAGATCTTGTCGCCGGGAATCTCGGCGATAGCACTTGGATCGCCCTTGAGCGACAAGGTGTGAAAGCTGTCCAGCAACACGCCAAGGCTGGGGTGATCGGCCTGCCGCACGATGTTCCACACCTGTTGATATGTGTTCACATGCCGGCCCCAGGCCAGCGCTTCATAACCGATGCGCAGGCCGCGTGCCCCGGCGTGTTCAGCCAGCAGCCGCAAATCGTCGACCAGAATTTGTTCATCACCGATGGACTCGGCCGAGGCGTTGCTGCACACCAGCACCAGATCAGTGCCCAGTTCCTGCATCAGGTCGAACTTGCGCTCGGCGCGTTCCAGATTGCGCGACAATCGATCACGCCGACAGCCTTCGAAATCACGGAACGGTTGAAACAGGGTGATGGCGATCCCGAGATCGGCGCACATCTGTTTAATTTCCCGTGGGCTACCGTCGTAGTAGAGAAGATCGTTCTCGAAAATCTCGACGCCGTCGAACCCGGCGGCGGCAACGGCTTCGAGTTTTTCCGGCAGGGTACCGCTCAAGGATACGGTGGCAATGGAACGCTGCATATTTCGGCTCCCGGTGGAGGCTTCGGCTACAGGGAATTTGCGCCGCTTTTAAAAGAGTGAGCGGATTATTGAGCCGGGTTGTCCATTGGGCAATTTAAAGTGTACTACCCAGTTAGTTTTGTGTTCGATTATCGAACACAATGGTGGTTGGCGAATTGACGATTTTTTGTCCACTGCCCAACATCGCCCTCACATTAAGTCCGGACACGCAGCACCGGCCGCGATGTCCAAAACACCAAATAACAAATTCAAAAAACGGGTGGCACACATGATTCCTTCCCAAAGCTCTCGCATGGCTGCGGCCATGAACACCACTGCCGGTGGCATCGGCGACAAAATCCGCGGCGCCATGGCGGTCGGCAAAACCCGTTGGGGCATGCTGGCGCTGGTGTTTTTCGCCACCACCCTGAACTACATCGACCGCGCCGCCCTGGGCGTGATGCAGCCCATCCTGGCCAAGGAAATGAGCTGGACGGCGATGGATTACGCCAACATCAACTTCTGGTTCCAGGTGGGTTACGCCATCGGGTTCGTTCTGCAGGGCCGGTTGATCGACCGGGTCGGTGTCAAGCGCGTGTTCTTCTGCGCCGTTCTGCTCTGGAGCCTGGCGACCGGCGCCCACGGTCTGGCCACTTCGGCGGTCGGCTTCATGGTTTGTCGCTTCATCCTCGGCCTGACTGAAGCTGCGAACTACCCGGCTTGCGTGAAAACCACGCGCCTGTGGTTCCCGGCCGGCGAGCGCGCCGTGGCCACCGGTATCTTTAACGCTGGCACCAACGTCGGCGCGATGTTCACGCCGATGCTGCTGCCACTGATCCTGCACGTCTGGGGCTGGCAAGCCGCGTTCCTGTGCATGTCGGCACTGGGCGGGATCTGGCTGCTGTTCTGGGGCCTGAAGTACTTCAACCCGGAAGATCACCCGAGCGTCAAACAGTCGGAGCTGGACTACATCCAGAACGAAGTCGAGCCGGAACAAACCCGCGTACCCTTCTCGAAAATCCTGCGCATGCGTGGCACCTGGGCCTTCGCCCTCGCCTATTCGATGACCGCGCCGGTGTTCTGGTTCTACCTGTACTGGCTGCCGCCGTTCCTCAATCAGCAATACAACCTGGGCATCAACGTCACCCAGATGGGCATTCCGCTGATCATCATCTACCTCACTGCCGACTTCGGTAGCGTTGGCGGCGGCATCCTCTCCTCATTCCTGATCGGTCGCGGAGTCAACCCGATCAAGGCGCGACTGATGTCCATGTTCCTGTTCGCCTGCTGCATCATCGGCGTGATCATGGCGGCCGGCTCCAGCAACCTGTGGGTCGCGGTGTTCGCCATCTCCCTGGCCATCGGCGCACACCAGGCCTGGACTGCAAACATCTGGAGCCTGGTGATGGACTACACGCCCAAGCACATGATGAGTACGGTGTTCGGCTTCGGCGGCATGTGTGCGGCGATTGGCGGGATGTTCATGACCCAGTTGGTCGGCCATATCCTGACCGTCACCAACAACAACTACACCGTGCTGTTCACCATGATTCCGGCGATGTACTTCATTGCGCTGACCTGGATGTACTTCATGGCACCGCGCAAGATTCCGACCGTTACCGACTAACGTTCGGCGCCATGCCCCTGTGGGAGCGAGCCTGCTCGCTCCCACAGTTTTTTTAGCGGCGGCTTTGCTGCCACGCTGCTGCCAACCCGCTGCAGCAGATAACGGCAATGCCGAGCACGGTGGTCAGTGTCGGCGTATGGGAAAACAGCAGCCAGCCCAGCAGGCCGGCGAAGATGATCTGGCAATAGCTGAACGGTGCCAGCAGTGCCGGTGCCGCGAGGCGGAAAGCCTGGGTCAGGAACAGGTGTGCCGTCATCCCGCAGGCCCCCAGCGCCAGCATCATCGCGCCATGCATCAGGTTCGGCGTCTGCCAGAAGAACGGCACCAGCGCACTCATCACCAGCGTGTTGCACAAGCCTGCAAAGAAGTTGCTGGTGGTCGGGCTGTCGATCTCGCTGAGCTTGCGTGTCAGCAATTGATAGAAGCAGAAAAACAGTGCCGAGCAGAACGGCAGCAACACCGCCGGGGTAAACAGATCACCGCCGGGGTGAACGATGATCAGCACCCCGCTAAAACCGAATATCACCGCCAGCCATTGCCCTCGTGTCACTCGTTCCTTAAGCAGCGGCACCGACAACGCGGTGACCAGCACCGGAGCGAGGAAGTTGACCGATGTAGCCTCGGCCAGCGGGATGTACATCAAGCCTGTGGTGAACAACAGACTGGTACCCAGCAGGCACAGCGCCCGGATCAGCTGAAGCAATGGCCGTTTGGTACGCAGCACTCGCAGCCCGGATTGCGGCAGGAAAATCCCGGCCATCAGCAAGGTGTGAACCACGTAACGCGCCCAGACCACCATGACAATGGGATAAAAACCCGAGAGATATTTGGAGAAGGCGTCGTGGCTGGAAAACAGGAAGGTCGCGACAACGATCAGCA
This sequence comes from Pseudomonas sp. P5_B3, assembly GCF_056400405.1. Lineage (NCBI taxonomy): Bacteria > Pseudomonadati > Pseudomonadota > Gammaproteobacteria > Pseudomonadales > Pseudomonadaceae > Pseudomonas > Pseudomonas sp. P5_B3. The sequence continues at coordinate 25,396 of NZ_JBFULI010000002.1, forward strand.
GGATCCCTTTGAAGGGCTGATTGACGCCGGAAAGCGGGGTGCTACTGGGCGACGTCAAGACGAAGTCCTTTTATGAGTGGAGGCGAGACCGGAATAATTTAGAACCTGGTTCCACTTTACGACATCAATGACTCAAGAAAGTGTGCGAATACCGCACGCTCTATTCAAGCAGACATCACGCTCAATAGAACAACTCTGACGCCTGGCTCGCCAGCGAAAGCTCTTCGGCATACTTCAACAAGGTCGACGCCAACTCATGCAAGCGCGCACCGGGCATTCGCGCGCTTGGCCCGGCAATACTGAGCACGCCGATAACCCGCCCATCCAGTGGATGACGGACCACGGCGGCAATCGCCGAGGTGCCCACCGCCGAACTTTCCTCGACCCAGGCGTAGCCTTGCTCCCGCGCCAGACGCAAGCGCTCCAGCAGTTCAATATTCGAACGCGGTGCATTAGGCCCGATGTCCCGAGGCAATTCGGCCMCTTGCCGCTCGACCAGCGACAGCGCCTCGGCATCGCTCATGCACGCCAGCCACGCATGCCCGGAAGCCGTGTAGAACAAAGGTGCATCGCGGCCCATGTCCGGGTCGTAGCGCAGACCCGAGCGGGCGCCTTGGGACTTGGCGATCCAGACGGGTCGCTCACCCTGGATCACCCCCAGACGCACCAATTCACCGGTTTCCCCGGCCAGTCGATCGAGCACCGGCTGAACGATATCCGCACCGCTGCCGGACAGGTATCGAAAGCCCATGGCCACCAGTTTGGTCGACAGGTGATAGCGCAAGTTGTCCGGATTCTGCCGCACGTAACCCAGGCGAATCAGTTCGGCGAGCAACCGATGAGTCGCGCTTTTAGGGATTTCCAGTTGCTCGGCCAACGTCTGCATCGGCAAACCCTGCGGTTCACCGGTCAGGCTTTCCAGCACGCTGAAGACACGTTCGATCTGACTGCCAGCCATGGTAGGCCCCAAACAAAATTTGGCTGATTCTAGAAGAGAAGCCCCACGAAGCAAAATTCGGAACCAGTCGCCCAACCGGCAGTCAGACAACCGGACTGGCGCTGCTCCCACTTGGCAGCAACACTCATCGCACGGAGCTTTACCCGGAACAGAAGAGGATTCCCACATGCTATGGAAAAAAGGCCGACGCAGCGACAACGTAGTCGACGCCCGTGACGATGATGTTGCCAGCGGTGGCAGTAGCGTGCGTTTTGGCGGTGGCAAAGGCCTGAGCCTGACGGCGATCCTCCTGATCGTCGGCATTGGCTGGATTACCGGCCAGGACCCGCTGCAAATCCTCGGCCAACTGACCGGGCAAATGGAGCAGCAATCGGCGCCCGCCACCCACCAGACTCGCAAGGCGCCACCGGCCAATGATGAAGGCGCGGAATTTGTGCGTTCAATCCTCGGCGACACCGAGGACACCTGGGGTGCGATATTCCAGCAGGCCGGCCGCCAATATAAGGACCCGACCCTGGTGCTGTTCAGCAACCGCGTGAATTCGGCCTGCGGCCTGGCCACCTCGGCGACCGGCCCGTTCTATTGCCCGGCCGACCAGAAAGTCTACCTGGACATGGCGTTCTTCCAGGAAATGTCCCAACGCTTTTCCGCCGCGGGCGACTTCGCCCAGGCCTACGTGATCGCTCACGAAGTCGGACACCATGTGCAAACATTGCTCGGGGTTTCCGCGAAAATTCAGGCCGCACGCCAACAAGGCCGGCAGATGGAAGGCGACGGCGGGTTGCTGGTTCGTCAGGAACTGCAAGCCGACTGCCTGGCCGGCGTCTGGGCCAACAATGCGCAGAAGCGCCTGAACTGGCTGGAGCCGGGCGACATTGAAGAAGCATTGAACGCAGCGAATGCCATCGGCGACGATCGTTTGCAGCAACAGGGTCAGGGCCGCGTGGTCCCGGACTCGTTCACCCACGGTACGTCGGCGCAACGGGTGCGCTGGTTCAAAACCGGTTTCGCCCAAGGCCAGGTAAGCCAGTGCGATACCTTTGCGACGAAAAATCTGTAAATGAAGAATTGGTTGCTGGCTGTACTGATCGTTAGCGCAAGTGCCCAGGCTGCGGAACATGGCGTCAAGGAACTCAGCCCCGGGCGCCTGCTGTTGAAATCAGGTGAAATAGCGGTGGGCATCAGCCCCGCCCCGGCAAAGATCGAACGGGTGCTGATCCTCATCCACGGGCGCTCGCGCAATGCGCAAACCTATCTGCAAAGCGGCGAACACGCCGCCGAACTCGCCGGACAGAGCGCGATGACACTGGTGATCGCCCCGCAGTTTCTCAATGAAACCGACGTTGCGGTCCATCCGGTGGCCGACACGGTTTTGCGTTGGCAAGACAATGAGTGGATGGCCGGCGGAGAGTCCACGGCGCCGTTTCGGCTGAGTTCCTACGCCGCGCTCGACGAAATCATCGCCCGCCTGGGTGACCGCCAGCAGTTTCCGGAGGTGAAGCAAATCGTCATCGCCGGGCACTCCGGCGGCGCGCAGGTGGTTCAGCGCTATGCATTGCTCGGTCACGCGCAGTCCGGCCTCGATGCGGCTGGCGTGCAGGTGCGCTACGTGATCGCCAATCCGTCCTCCTACGCTTATTTCGATGAGCGCCGGCCCGTGGCGTTCAGCCACGCGGGGTGCCCGCAGTTCAATCGCTGGAAATATGGGTTGACGGATTTGCCCGCTTACGCCGAAGGACAAACTCCCGCACAACTGCAGGAAAAGTACCTCAAGCGTGACATCGTTTATCTACTGGGCCAGCAGGACACCGACCCGAATCATCCGGCGCTGGACAAGAGCTGTGAGGCCAGGGCGCAAGGGCCGTATCGATTGGCGCGCGGGCGTTTTTACTTTGATTATCTGAAGCGGCTGCAACCGCAAGGGTTGAAGCAGCAACTGGTTGAAGTGCCAGGAGTCGGGCATGACGGGGATGGGATGTTTATCTCGCCGCAGGGGCAGAAGGCTTTGTTTGGTCAGTAGGTTATGTACTGCCTGATCTGACGCCATCGCGAGCAAGCTCGCTCCCACAAGGATTTTGCGGTGAACACATCATTTGTGAACACCAGAGATCACATGTGGGAGCGAGCTTGCTCGCGATGGCGATTTAGCAGGCGACAAACTCTTCAAGCCAACAGCATCTGCCGCAACTCCACACAATCCGCCGCATGCCAGTCGGTCAATTCCGGCCATGGATTATCCGGCAGATTCACCAGCACCGTGCGTGCACCCGCCGCTCGCCCGCAATCGAGATCGAAGCGGTAATCACCGACCATCACCATCTCGCTCGCCGGCACCTTCCACGCATCGGCCAGTTTCAGCAGCCCGCCCGGATGCGGTTTGGGCGGAGCATCATCGCGGCCCAACACATCCTCCAGTGCAAAGCAGTCGGCCAGGCCAATGGCCTCCAGCGTGACATGCGCCAACTCCCGGGCATTGCGCGTGAGAATGCCCAGGCGATAACCGCGCCCGGCCAGCTCGCGCACCAACTCCACTGCGCCCGGTGCCGGTTGCGAACCGAGGGCCAGGTCCCGCTCATGCTCCAGCAGCCACGCATGTTTGGCTGCGGCTTCATCGGCCGGCAGCGCGGCGAGGTGGGTCAGGATGTCGTGTTCGGCAGGGATCGCCAACGCCACGCGAATGGCCGCGAAGTCGTGCACGGCGACCGTCAGGGTGCCGTCCATGTCGAACACCCAGTGACGCAAGTCGGCCAGGCTCATGCCCAGTCCTTGCGATGACGGATCAAGCCTTCCTGAGTGACCGAGGCCACCAGTTGCCCGGCGCGGTTGTATACGCTGCCACGGGAGAACCCACGCGAGTTGCCGGCCCACGGGCTGTCCATCGCGTAGAGCAACCAGTCATCGGCACGCAGATCCTGATGGAACCATAGTGCGTGATCGAGGCTGGCGACCTGCATGTCCTTGTGCCACACCGACTTGCCGTGGGGCTGCATCGAGGTGGTCAACAAGCCAAAGTCCGATGCGTAGGCGAGCAAATACTTATGCAGCGCCGGCGAATCGGCCAAAGCCCCGTCGGCGCGAAACCAGACGTACTTGACCGGGTCGGACGGCAGCGGGTTATAGGGATCTTTCTCGGTCACCGGGCGGAATTCGATCGGCTTGGGGCACAACAGCTTTTCGCGCATTTTCTCGGGGATCAGATGCGCGCGTTGCTGGGTGATCTCCAGCTCCGATGGCAGATTTTCCGGACCGACCACGACCGGCATTTCGCTCTGGTGCTGAAAGCCTTCCTCGTCGTACTGGAACGACGCACTGCACGTGAAGATCGGGTGGCCTTTCTGGATCGCCGTCACCCGGCGCGTGCTGAAACTGCCACCGTCACGCACCCGGTCAACCTGATACACCACCGGCAGCCCGGCATCGCCCGGACGCAGGAAATAGCCGTGCATCGAATGCACATGGCGCGCCTCTTCAACCGTCTGACTGGCCGCCGACAGCGACTGGCCGAGCACCTGACCACCGAACAACTGACGAAAACCCAGGTCCTGGCTGCGGCCGCGGAACAGGTTTTCTTCGATCGGTTCCAGGGTCAGCAGGTCGACCAGATCATCCAACACTTGGCTCATTCAGATGCTCCTCACGCAAAACATTGCCGCGCAGCCTTGGCTGCAACGGTCGGTTCAGTTTCTGGACCGGGCCCATGAGGGCCATTGTAAACGTCCGTGTCAGGTTATCCATGCAAGGTTTGCAGCCATTGTTCGCGGCTGATGCGATACAGCACATGCCGACGCAACGGATGATCGGCCTCGAGTCGCGGGTGATCGAAGTCATACGCCGGATCATGGTGCATGCCGATGGCCTGCATGACTTTCTCTGACGGCAGATTGGTTTGCGTCGTGAAGGCCACAACCTCTTTCAGCGGCAAGCGGTCGAACCCGCAGCGCAGAGCGGTCCAGGCCGCTTCACTGGCATAACCGAGGCCCCAGTGCTCGCGGGCCAGGCGCCAACCGATTTCCGTGGCGGGGGTGAAAGGCGCGTCGAATCCGACCACGCTCAGCCCGGTAAACCCGATGAACTGGCCAGAGTCCTTTCGCTGCAAGGCCCAAAGACCATAACCGTGCTCGGCGAAATGACCACGGATTCGCCCGATCAATGATGCGCTTTCCAGCCGGCTCAAGGTTGCCGGGAAATAGCGCATCACCTGCGGATCGGCACACATCGCCGCAAAGTCCGCTAAATCTTCATCGCGCCACTGGCGCAACAGCAGTCGAGCGCTTTCAAGCTCCAGTATTGGCTCCATCGTGCCCCGCCCCCCCATTTCAATGTCGCAAGTCTACAACGCTGGTAGGATCCGTCTCTCATTCCTGAATGAAATCATCATGCCGCTCCCGCTGATTTATCACGAAGACTACAGCCCCGAGTTTCCGGCGGATCACCGCTTTCCCATGGACAAGTTCCGCCTGTTGCGCGATCACCTGGTGGACAGCGGCCTGACAAGTGACGCTGATTTGCTGCGCCCGGATCTGTGCCCCGCAGAGATTCTCGCCCTCGCCCATGACCCTTCGTATATCGAACGCTACATGAGTGGCGAGTTGTCCCGCGAAGACCAGCGCCGCCTCGGCCTGCCCTGGAGCGAAGCCCTGGCCCGGCGCACGGTGCGGGCGGTTGGTGGCTCGTTGCTGGCGGCCGAGCAGGCGCTGGAGCATGGCCTGGCCTGTCACCTGGCCGGCGGCACCCACCATGCGCACTACGACTACCCGGCTGGATTCTGCATCTTCAATGACCTGGCGGTGATCAGCCATTACCTGCTGGAAAGTGGCCGGGTGAATCGGGTGCTGATCTTCGATTGCGACGTGCATCAGGGCGACGGGACTGCACGGATCCTGCACAACACCCCGGAAGCGGTGACCGTTTCCCTGCACTGCGAAAAGAATTTTCCTGCGCGCAAGGCTGAAAGTGATTGGGACATTGCGCTGCCCAAGGGCATGGGCGATGCCGATTACCTGAAGGTCGTGGACGATGCACTCAACTACCTGCTGCCGCTCTACCAGCCGGATCTGGTGCTGTATGACGCCGGAGTCGATGTGCATAAGGACGACGCCCTGGGTTATCTGAAGCTGACAGACGAAGGCGTCGGCGCCCGCGATGAAAGCGTGATGCGCCATTGCCTGGGCCGCGACATTCCGCTGGTCGGGGTAATCGGCGGCGGCTACAGCAAGGACCGCCAGGCCCTGGCCCGCCGTCACGGCATCCTCCATCACAGCGCGCAGCGCGTCTGGCAGTCATCAGGTTGTCACTGAGTTGTGGATGCTTTACCCACAATGCCTGTGGAGCTGCCTGTGGATAACCTGAGTGAAAGGGACTACAGGCCACACGGCTTATAGGCTACAGAGAGATGGTCGTTTTTTAACCACCCTTTCAAAGACACCTCTAAACCCTGTAGGAGTGAGCCTGCTCGCGATAGCGGCCTGTCAGGCCCACAGATGCTGAATGTACCGCCGCCATCGCGAGCAAGCTCGCTCCCACAGGGGACGGGGCTGGTAGAATGCCCGGCTTATCCCGCCAGACCGCAGCGCACCCCATGACCCAATCCTCGCCAGCCCTCCCCCCTCACGTCGCCATCATCGGCGGTGGCCCCGCCGGTCTGATGGCGGCCGAAGTGTTGAGCCAGGCCGGGATCAAGGTCGACCTGTACGACGGCATGCCTTCGGTGGGACGAAAATTCCTCCTGGCCGGCGTCGGCGGCATGAACATCACCCACTCCGAAGCCTACCCGGCGTTTCTCTCGCGCTACGCCGAACGCGCCCCGCAGATCGCCCCGCTGCTGCGCGGCTTCGGTGCCGATGCGCTGTGTCAGTGGATTCATGACCTGGGCATCGAAACTTTCGTCGGCAGTTCCGGCCGGGTATTTCCCACCGACATGAAGGCCGCGCCGCTGCTGCGCGCCTGGCTCAAGCGCCTGCGCGACAGCGGCGTAGTTATCCACACCCGCCACCGCTGGCTCGGCTGGGACGAGCGTGGCGGATTGCGCATCGACAGCCCGGAAGGCGAAAAAACCGTGCAAGCCGATGCCACCCTGCTCGCCCTCGGTGGCGGCAGTTGGTCGCGGCTGGGCTCGGACGGCGCGTGGATGCTGCCACTGGAGCAACAGGGCGTAGGACTGGCGCCGTTGCAGCCAAGTAATTGCGGCTTCGAGGTGCAGGCCTGGAGCGACTTGATGGTCAGCAAATTCGCCGGCGCGCCGCTGAAAAACATCGCCATCGGCCTTAACGACGACGTGCCACGGCTCGGCGAATGTGTGATTACCGCCACCGGGATCGAGGGCAGTTTGATCTACGCCCTGTCGGCACCGATCCGCGAGGCGATCAACCAGCACGGCTCGGCAACCCTTCATCTGGACCTGTTGCCGGGCCGGCCTGTGGATAAAGTTGCGGCGGCGTTGAGCAAACCCCGGGGATCGCGCTCCATGGCCAAGCACCTGCACAGTCAGTTGGGTATCGATGGGGTAAAAGCGGCGCTATTGCGTGAACTGACCAGCGCCGACTGCTTTGCCGACATGGCCTTGCTGGCCAACGCGATCAAGGCATTGCCATTGACCCTGGTGAAAACCCGTCCACTGGACGAGGCCATCAGCAGCGCGGGCGGTGTGGTGTTCGAGGCGATGGATGAGCGATTGATGCTCAAGCAAATGCCGGGTGTGTTTTGCGCCGGGGAAATGCTCGATTGGGAGGCGCCGACGGGCGGCTATCTGCTGACCGCGTGTTTCGCCAGTGGGCGAGCGGCCGGACTTGGAATGGTTGAGTGGTTGCAACGCAAGGGCTGAAGACCGAGGCGCCTCCATCGCGAGCAGGCTCGCTCCYACAGGGGTCTGCGTTGTTCACAAATCCCCCTGTRGGAGCGAGCTTGCTCGCGATGGCGGCCTAACAGACGCAGAGTGTAATCAAGGCTTGCGCTTACGCGGCCCGGTATTGAACACCGGCACCTTGCGCACAGGTTTGATCGAAGGCTCTGCCGGCGCAACCTCTCCGCTATCAACCCACCGACCCAGATTGCGTTTACCACCGCCACCACCGGACGCCTTGGGCTTCTTCGGTTTTTTCGGCTTCTTGATCACCTGACCACTGGCATCGGTATCCGGCACGCGGTGTTCAGGTTCGAAGTCCGGCTCGTTCTGCCGCTTCAAGGTCTGGCGAGTCAACATCTCAATGGCCGACAGCAGATTCACTTCATCGGCACACACCAGGGAAATCGCCTCGCCGGTCGAACCCGCGCGGCCGGTACGACCGATGCGGTGGATGTAGTCTTCGGCGACGATCGGCAAGTCGAAATTCACTACCAACGGCAAGTCTTCGATATCCAGACCACGGGCGGCTACGTCGGTGGCGACCAGAATCTGCACTTCACTCGCCTTGAACCGGTCCAGTGCGCGCTGACGGGTCGCCTGGGGTTTGTCGCCGTGGATGCCGTCGGCATTGATGCCCAGGCCCTGAAGTTTCTCCACCAGCGCGTCCACGCCGTTGCGGGTCTTGGCGAACACCAGCACCTGCTTCCACTTGCCCTTGCGCATCAGGTGCACCAACAGCTCCGGCTTGCGCTTCTTGTCCACCGTCACGATCCATTGCTTGACCGTATTGGCCGCAACGTTGCGCGGGCTGACCTCGATGCTCAGCGGGTCGTTGAGCATTTGCCCGGCGAGCAGGCGGATGTCATCGGAGAAGGTCGCGGAGAACAGCAGCGTCTGACGTTTCTTCGGCAGCGCGCGGTAAATGTTCGCCAGCTCTTCGGAAAAGCCCAGGTCGAGCATGCGATCGGCTTCGTCCAGCACCAGGGTTTGCAGCTGGTTGAACTTCAGCGCGTTCTGGCGGAACAGGTCGAGCAAGCGGCCCGGGGTCGCCACCAACAGGTCGACGCCGCTGCGCAGCTTCATCATTTGCGGGTTGATGCTGACGCCGCCGTACACCGCGTAAGTACGCAGCGGCAGGTTTTCGGCGTACTGGCGCACGGCTTCGTGAACCTGTTCAGCCAGCTCGCGGGTCGGTACCAGGATCAGCGCGCGCACCGAGTTGGCGGTGACTTTCGGCCCTTCCATGGCCAGCAGTTGCAACAGCGGCAAGGCGAAACCGGCGGTCTTGCCGGTGCCGGTCTGGGCCGCGGCCATCAGGTCGCGACCGGCCAGCACCGCCGGAATGGCTTGCGCCTGAACCGGCGTCGGAGTCTGGTAGCCGAGCTTCTCGAGGGAGCGCAGCAAGGGTTCGATCAGGCCAAGGGTGGCGAAAGTCATGGGAGTACCGTAGGAAAATTCAGCGCGGGTTGTTCAAAACAAGTGTGCAAAACAAGATGCAATGGCGCGCAGTTTACCCTAATTCACACGGGATTCTGTCGGTACTGCCGTCGCCACCACTGGCCGCGCTGGCGTGCGACGCCACTGCGGCAGGCCAATCAATACTACGGCGCTGATGATTACCGCCATCGCCAGGGCTTCTTCGATACCGATGGTTTCGCCGACAAACACGATCCCCAGCAACACCGCCACCGCCGGGTTGACGTAGGCATAACTGGTGGCCGCAGCCGGACGCACGTGCTTCAACAGGTACATGTAGGCGTTGAAAGCGATGATCGAACCGAACACGGTCAGGTAGGCCAGCGCGGCCCAGCCTTCGATCGGCGGCACCTTTTCCAGGTGTTCACCACTGACTGCGCTGGCAATCAGCAGCACCACGCCGCCCACCAGCATTTCCACGGCACTGGCCATTGCGCCCTGAGGCAGCGGCAAGTGCTTGCTCCACACCGAGCCGAAGGCCCAGGTCGCCGCCGCGAAAATCAGCAGGGCCGCGCCCAGCGGGCTCGACTGCAGGTTGGAACCGAGGTTGAGCATGGCGATGCCGATCAAGCCGAGGACAATCCCGGCCCATTCGAGACGGGTATTACGTGCGCCCCAGAAATATCCACACAGCAAGGTAAACAGCGGCACCGTCGCCACTGCCAAAGCCGCCACCCCGGAAGCCACGCCCGTATGCTCGGCCACACTGACCGCACCGTTACCGCACGCCAGCAGCAAGACGCCGATCATCCCGGCGGCTTTCCATTGCACCCAAGTCGGCGCCGGTGCCCCGCGCCAGCGCAGGAAGGCGTACATCAAGGTCCCGGCAATGACAAAGCGGATCCCGGCGAGCAGCAGCGGCGGCCAATACTCCACGCCGATGCGGATCACCAGGTAGGTCGAGCCCCAAATCACGTACAACGCGAAAAAGGCAGCGATCAACGGTAAGGGAAAACGACGGAGGCCAGGCATGGGGAGCAGCTCGCAGGCAAGACAAGTGAACGGCTATTCTAGAAAGGCCAACGACGGAAAATAAGTTACAAAACCTGTTTATCGCACCGGTACACTTTTCAAAACACGGAGTTTTTTGCGATAAACCATGTTTTCGAAAGTCAGTCATTTTCAGGAGCCGCTCCATGGACAAATACGACCGCATGCTGCTCAGCGCCCTGCTGGAAAACGGTCGCGCGTCCTACGCGGAGCTGGCGCGCAAGGTCAACCTGTCCGCCCCGGCCGTGGCCGAGCGCGTGGCCAAGCTTGAAGCCAGCGGCGTGATCACCGGTTATCAGGCGAAGGTCGACATGGCCAAGCTCGGCCTGCCGATCCAGTGCGTGATCGAACTGCGCCTGAACCAGCACGGCAACCAGAAAGCCTACGACGACCTGATCAAAATCCCGCAACTGACTGAATGCCATCGGGTGACCGGCGACCCGTGCGTGATCATGCAAGCAGCGGTGGGCTCGATGCCGGAACTGGAAGAACTGATCAACCGGATTGCCACGTTCGGGTTCAGCAAGACCTCGATTGTGTTGTCCAGCGCCATCGAGAAGCGGGTGCCGTTGGGGCATATCGAAGGGAATGGCAAGTAACCCAAGGACACAGCAGCCCCCCTGTAGGAGCGAGCCTGCWCGCGATTGCGGTTTAGAGTTCACAGCCATGTTGACTGACACTCCGCCATCGCGTGCAGGCTCGCTCCTACAGGGATTTGCGGTGTATTCAGAATCCGCGATAGCGCTTGAGGTGTTCGTTCACCTTCGCCGCCGGGACCTTCTGCAACTTGCACAGCAAGTCATGGGACAGCTCGCGCAAGCCATGCTTCTGCCGCAGTTCGTCAGCCAGATGCGCCGTCAGGTTGGCCGCCATCTCGGCATCGGCCATGGCACGGTGGGCCTTGCCAGTGTGGGGCAGGTTAGCGAACGCGGTGAGGGTGCCAAGCTTGTGGTTCGGCGCGGCGGGCATCAGCCGGCGGGCCAGTAGCAGCGAGCAGGCAAAGTTCTGCAAGCGGGTGCGTTTGATCCGCCCCAGCTCGAAGTCCCAGAACTTCTGGTCAAACGCGGCGTTGTGCGCTAGCAGTGGCGTGGTACCGACGAATTCATTCACTTCGTTCATCACCTGCTCCGCCGACGGCGCGGTGCGCAGCATGGCGTTGCTGATGCCGGTGAGTTGCTCGATGAAGGCCGGGACGCGCACGCCGGCGTTCATCAGGCTTTGGTAACGCTCGACGATGCGCCCCTGTTCAAGGATCACCACGGCGATTTCCGTGGCCCGGCAGCTGCTGCTCGGGGAGATCCCGGTGGTTTCAAAGTCGATGACTGCGATGCGTTCCAAACCTGGTTCAACTCCGTAAAAATCAATTCTTGAGCAGCAACGCGCCTTCGATCGGCACGTAACGGCTGGCGGCGCGGATCAGCGAGTTCGCCGTCAGGCCCGGCACGCCGTAGGCCACCGCCTGTACCCCGTGTTTGCTGATGATGCGCTCCAGCAGCATGTCAAAATCACCATCGCCGGAGGCCAGGACGATTTCGTCGACATGGTCGGCGGCATCCATGATGTCGAGGGTGATGCCCACGTCCCAGTCGCCCTTGGCCGAACCATCGCTACGCTGGATGTACGGCTTGAGCTTTACGGTGAAGCCGAGGTTGCGCAGGATCTGCTGGAACTGCTGCTGTTTGCTGTCGCCACGGTCGATAGCGTAGGCGTAGGCTTCGACGATCTCGCCCTGTTTGCTGATGTCAGCCCACAGTGCGGCATAGTTGAAGTGGCAACCATAAGCCTGACGCACGGTGTAGTAGAGGTTCTGGACATCGGCGAACACTGCGATTTTTTTCACCGGCTTTCCTCAAGGCTGAATCAGGCACCAGGCCCGAAAAGTCGCCCAGTATGCCAGCCCAAAGGATTGTTCCGCGAATAATCGGCTATGTGGCAAGGGAGCAAGCTCCCTTGCCACTGATGTGTCAGACGAAGGAATCGTCGTCGCCGCCGAAGAACGATGAGTTGTCATCGCTGTAGTCGGCGTCGCTGAGCCCGCCCTGATCGTTGCTCCAGGAATCGTTACCGGCCATGCGCTGGTCATCGCCCCAGCCATTGTTGCCCTGGTCGTTGACCTGGGCCGGCTCTTCCTTGATGACTTCGACGACTTCCGGTTGCTGATTGTGATGGAACAGGCTGCTGATGCCTTGTGCCAGCATCACGCCACCCGCCACGCCGGCCGCGGTTTTCAGCGCTCCACCGAGGAAACCGCTGCCGGCCGCTGCCGGTGCCTGCTGTTGCGGCGCATAGCCTTGCTGTGGAAAGTTTTGCGGCGGCGCGCCGAAGTTCTGCTGTGGCGATTGCGAACCGAACGACGAGCGTCCCGGCTCACGCCAGCCACCGCTCGACGGCGGTGCACTCTGGGTTGGCGCGGGCTGAGGATCACGAGAGCTGCCGCCAAAGATACTCGACAAAAAGCCACCGCTATTCGGTGCCGGAGCCGGGGTTGCCTGAGCCTTGGCCTGTTGCAGTTCGGCCTGCAACTGCTGGACTTGCCGGGTCAGTTGCTGGTTCTGCTCGTCGAGGCTCTTGATCGCCGCCTCTTGCACCAGAATCGCCTGGGTCATGAAATAACCTGCCGCCGGCTGGCGCGTCAGGTGTTCCTTGATCCGCGCCTCGGCCTGGGCGTCGCGCGGGGCTGAGTCCGTTTCGGCCTGTTGCAGCCGGGAAAACAGTCCATCGATCAGGGTTTGTTCTTCGCTGTTCATGGCGACCTCGTAGATTGCCGGGGGAAATCGTTGCCCTTTTCCACTGAGGATAAGGTGCTCGACCTTAATGGAGGCTGAAACAAGATGTTTCAATAACCTTTACCGAACGTTTACRTTTGCGTCCCCGAGCACTTCATCGGTTAAAGTGAGCCACTGCTTCCAACCTGCGATACCCACTGATGAATCCGTTAGATGTCCTGCGTGACTCGCTGTATTTCTTCAAGCGCAATCTGGGCCAGATCGTGCAGCTGTGCCTGCCGCTGGTGATGCTTGAGGCGCTGCTGCAACAAGTGGTCGACCACTCCACGGAGCCGGACAGTTTCCCCGGCATCAGCGTGATCGTCGGCCTGCTGGTGTACCCGCTGTACACCGCCGCGCTGATTCTGTTTCTCGACGCCCGCAGCCGGGGCGAGTCGCCGCGCAACCGCGACCTGCTGGCGATGGCGGCAAGCCTGTGGCCACGCTTCGCCCTGCTGACGGCGCTCAATACAGTACTGATTCTGCTGGGCCTGTCGCTGTATTTCCTGCCGGGCATCTACCTGATGGTGACCCTGGCGTTTGGCGAATACCTGCTGGTGTTGCGCGGCCTGGCACCGCTGGCGGCCATGAAGGAAAGCCTGCGCCTGACCAGCGGTCACTTCCTGCGCATCCTGCTGTGCATTCTGTGTGTGATGGGGCCGTTGTGGCTGCTCAAGGGGGCCACCCTGGCGGCGTATCCAGAACCGCAAAACCCGGTGATCTCGCTGTTGATCGACAGCGCCCAAAGTTTCCTGCAGCTGTTTACCAGCGTGGTGCTGTTCCGGTTGTTCATGCTGATCAACCCGCTACCTGAGAGAAATGACAGCTCGCTCTGACCTTGGGCGCGACCATCGCTCTCGGGTATGCTCGGGAACATTCCTGTAACGCTAATAAGCCGAGCCATGACCCGTCTACTGCGCTACACCCTGCCGGGCCTGCTGATCGTGATCGGTCTGATCGCCGTGATGATCTACAGCCTGACCTGGCGCCCCGACGCCAAAGAAGTGTTGCCCGTCAGTTGCAGTGCCCAGGTTCCCACCCTGGTCCCCGGGCAGGCGTTGAAGGTGATGACCTGGAACGTCCAGTACCTGGCCGGCAAGCGCTACGTATTCTGGAATGACCTGGCCGCCGGTACCGACGAACGCCCCACAGCGGAAGACATGGCTTTCAGCCTCGACGAAGTGGCGCGGGTGATTCGCGACGAACAGCCGGACATCGTGCTGTTGCAGGAGCTGGACGACGGCGCCAAGGCCAGCGATTACCAGCACCAGTTCAAACTGCTGCAGGAGCGGCTCGCCGACTTGTATCCCTGTGGCACCAGCGCCTTCGACTGGAAAGCCGACTTCGTGCCGAACCCGCACATCTTCGGCAGTGTCGGCCGGCAACTGGCAACCCTGAGCCGTTACCAGATCGAACATGCCGAACGGCTGCAACTGCCCATCACCTCGGGCAATCCGGTCAGCCGCCAATTCAAACCAAGGAACGCCTTGCTGGTGAGCTACTTGCCGTTGAGCGATGGCGGGCAAATAGCGGTGCTCAATACCCATCTGGACCGTACGACCCAAGCCGACAATACCTTGCAAAACCAGGTGACCGCCGTGGCCAGGACTCTCGATAAATTCGAAAGCCGTGGCACGCCGTGGCTGATCGGCGGGGATTTCAACCTGTTGCCGCTAGGCCAGTATCGACGCCTGTCCGATGCGCAACGCACGCCCTACTCCGCCGACAGCCCGTTGCACATCCTGTGGGACAAGTATCCGATGATCCCGACCAACAACGAAGCCAGTGGTATCGACCGCGAGCGCTGGTTGACCCATTACCCGAACGACCCCGGGCTAAACGGCCCGGACCGGACCGTCGACTACCTGTTCTACAGCCCGCGGATCAAACGGGTCGAGGCCATGGTGCGGCAGGACGATACGTTGCGCATCTCCGATCACCTGCCGGTGATTGCGCGGTTCCTGTTGCCGGCTGCGCCCTGACACCTCACTCCAGCCAGACACATAACCTGTGGGAGCGAGCTTGCTCGCGATAGCGGTCCATCAGACACAGATGTGTTGAATGTGCCGCCGCCATCGCGAGCAAGCTCGCTCCCACAAGGTCTGTGTATGCCCGACTTAATGCACCTCCTCCAGATCATCATGCAGCAGCCCGAAGATCTCGCGTTTCATCTCGATGAACGAGCGCTCCATGACCATGTCCAGGTTGCGTGGACGCTCGATCGGCACATCCAATATCTGCTTGATCCGGCCAGGTCTGGCGCCCATGACGTAGACCCGGTCACCCAGCAGAATCGCCTCGTCGATATCGTGGGTCACGAACAACACGGTCTTCTTGCTGTTGCCCCACACCCGCAGCAACAACTGCTGCATTTGCAGGCGCGTCTGGCTGTCGAGGGCGCCGAAGGGTTCGTCCATCAGCAGGATCTGTGGATCGTTGGCCAACGCCCGGGCAATCGCCACGCGTTGCATCATCCCACCCGACAACTGCTTGGCGTAGTTGTCGGCAAAGCCGCTCAGGCCCACCTCATTGACGTAGTAATCGACGATGTCCTTGCGTTGCGCCGCTGGCATGCCGCGCCGCTTGAGGCCGAACTCGACGTTCTGGCGCACGGTCAGCCACGGGAACAGCGTGTAGCTCTGGAACACCATGCCGCGATCCGCACCGGGGCCTTCCACCTGTTGGCCGCCGACGTAAATTTCGCCCGAGGTCGGTTCGGCCAGGCCGGCGGTGAGGTACAGCAGACTCGACTTGCCGCAGCCCGAAGGCCCCACCAGTACAGCGAATTGCTGGTCCGGCACCTCGAACGACACTTCCTCCAACGCGGTAAAGGTACCGCCATCGGGTTTCTTGTAACGCAGGCTGACCTTGTCCACTTGCAGCCGAGGCGCGTTCACCTGGGCAGCCTGAGGGGCGACAAAACGATGAGTGGCGGCGGTTACTGAGCCCATGCGGTAATCCTCAGGCGTAGGAAACGGAACAGTTGATCGGTGACCAGGCCCAGCAGGCCGATGATCGCGATGGCGAGGAAAATCACATCCACCTGGAAGCCACGCATGGCCTTGAGGCTCAGGTAACCCAGGCCACTGGAAGCGGCGACCAGTTCAGCCACCACCAGGTAAGTCCAGGCCCAGCCCATGGTCACGCGCAGGGTGTCGAGCACACCCGGCAGTGACGCCGGGGCGATCACATGCAGCACCGCGTCACGACGGTTCGAACCGAGGGTATAGGAGGCGTTGATCAGGTCCTTGGAGATGCCTTTGGACACGTCCGCGATCATCACCAGTTGCTGGAAGAACACGCCGAAAATGATCACCGACACCCGCTGCTCCAGACCGATGCCGATCCACAGGATGAACAGCGGCACGAACGAGGTCACCGGCAGGTAACGAATGAAATTCACCAGCGGCTCAAGAAAGGCCTGGACGATGCGGAAGCTGCCCATCAGCAAACCCAGCGGCACTGCCACCAGGGACGACACGATGAAGCCGACCATCACCACTTCGACGCTGGCCCACACATGCTGGCCGAGTGTGCCGTCGCGACCGAGGCGCACAGCGGCCTCGACCACCGCACCCGGCGTCGGCAGGAACATGCCCGGCACCACGCCACCGTAGGACAAGCCGGCCCACAGGCCGACCAACAGCACCCAGGCAAGACCGCTCGCGCTCCAGATCACCGAGACCGGCAGACCGGTCTTGGGCGTGATGCAGCGGCTCAGCCATGAATTGCGCTTGAACATGCAGCCTCCTAGAGCGGGGTGACGAAGCGGTTGTCGATGAGGTCGTCATTGCTGACGTTGTAGGGCTTGCCTTGCAGCTCGCTGGCGGTCTCGTTGGCCAGTTTGATCAGCGGTGCGCTGTCACCCGGTTTGCCCGGCGAGCCCAGGAGTTTTTCGCTCATGGCCTGATCGTAGAAACGCACGCCCTGGGCGGCGGCTTCCAGCTCCTTCGGATCGGCCAGGTAACCGCCAACGCCCTTGGCCATGATTTTGTAGGCTTCCTGTGGATGATCCTTGGTGTACTGCAYGGCTTTGTACAAACCGGCCACCAGAGCCTTGACGTCTTCCGGCTGCTTTTCGATCACG
The DNA here is from genome assembly GCF_056400405.1 of Pseudomonas sp. P5_B3. Lineage (NCBI taxonomy): Bacteria > Pseudomonadati > Pseudomonadota > Gammaproteobacteria > Pseudomonadales > Pseudomonadaceae > Pseudomonas > Pseudomonas sp. P5_B3. Next base: position 42,513 of record NZ_JBFULI010000002.1, read on the forward strand.
GTGCAGTTCAGTGCGACCACGTCGACGATCACCCCCGGTGTGCTGCTGCTGTCGATCAGCACCTTGCCCTGCTGCTTGTCGCGAACCATCGACAGGTGCGGCTCCCAGGTCACGGCAGCCGGTACGCGACCGGCGATGAACGCGGTGGCGGCGTCGTCGGCCGTCATGTTCTGCACGGTGATGTCGCTCATGCTCATGCCGTGTTTTTTCAGCAGATACGAGAGCCAGAACTGCGAGGTCGAACCTTCGTTGACCGCAACGGCCTTGCCCTTGAGCTCCTGCAGGCTCTTGACGTCCTTGCCTACCAGCACGCCGTCGCCACCATGGCTGTCATCCAGCGCGGCCACGGCCTTGAAGCAGAATTGCGGACGGTACTTGAGCACCTCGTCGATGGTCGACGCCGAGCCGGACAACTCACCAGAAGCTTGCGCGGCCATGTACATCGCCGCTTCCTCGACCACCGGCAACTCGACGGTCAAACCGTTTTCCTTGAAGTAGCCAAGGTCCTGGGCCAGGTACAGGGTGCCGTAGCCGACCCAGGTGGTATGACCGATGGACAGGGTGCCGGCCTGGGCGCTAGTGGCGACCGTCGCGGCGATGGCGGTGACCGCCAGTGGATGGGCAACGCGGGTAAGCAAGGACTTGATCATGGAGCACTCCCAAAGCTGTTGATTTAGTTTTGTCATGGGCAGTACGGCCAGTGGCCCTGAAGCAGCTGCGGCCTGTGGTCTCTGATGGACCCTTTGGTGTGCAGCATTGGGCTGGCTGGGGAGATCGATGTTGGCCCAAGGGCGGGATTAGGAAAATGAGGAAATATGTGGATGCGAACGATGAAAAAACTCGTTAGCGCGCACTGCTAAAGGGCGCTGTGGGCGGGGATGCCCGAGGTGGGTGCAAGACTTGAGAAGTATGTTGATTCGACAAAAGCAATCGCGAGCAGGCTCGCTCCTACAGGGGTCTATGTCGCCCTCATTACCGATGATCGACACAAATCCAATGTAGGAGCGAGCCTGCTCGCGATAAGGTCCGCAGGACCTTCCAGCAAGATCAGAGCCGGCCGTATTCCTGCGCCGTTCGATCCACCGCTTTCAAGGTCTTGCCGATCAGTTCATCAATCTCTTCACGGCTGGCAATCAAGGCCGGCGCCATGATCATCCGGCCCAGTGTGGAGCGAATGATCACGCCCTCCTCAAAACCAATCGTACGGCAGCGCCAGGCGATGTCGTTCTCGTTGGCGAAACGCTTGCGGCTGTTTTTGTCTTCGGCCAGTTGCAGCGCCGCGACCATGCCGGTGCCCTGGATATCGCCCACCAGCGGGTGCTTGCCGAACACTTCGCGCAGGCACTGTTGCAGGTACGGACCAATGTCATCCTTGACCCGCGTCACCACGCCTTCATCACGTAGCGCCTTGAGGTTGGCAATCGCCACCGCCGCCGCCACCGGATGCCCGGAATAGGTCAGGCCGTGGGCAAACACGCCGCCCTGTTCCACCAGCACCGAGGCCATTTTTTTCGACAGGATCAAGCCGCCCATGGGAATGTAGCCCGAGGTCAGCCCCTTGGCGATGGACAGGGTGTCCGGCTCGAAACCGAAGTACTCGTGGGCGAACCATTCGCCGGTACGACCGAAGCCGCCGATCACTTCATCGGCGCACAGCAGCACGTCGTACTTGCGGCAGATGCGCTGGATTTCCGGCCAGTAGCTTTCGGGCGGGAAGATCATCCCGCCCGCGCCCTGGAACGGTTCGGCGATGAAGCCTGCGACCTTGTCGGCACCCAGTTCGAGAATCTTCGCTTCCAATTGCCGGGCCGCACGCAGACCGAATTCGGCCGGCGTCAGGTTGCCTTCGTGGGCGAAGAAGTACGGCTCGTCGATGTGCTCGATGTCTGGAATCATGCCGCCCATTTCGTGCATGAATTTCATGCCGCCCAGCGCCGTCGCGGCCAGGGTCGAACCGTGGTATCCGTTCCAGCGGCCGATCATGATTTTCTTCTCGGGCTTGCCGAGCACCTGCCAATAGCGACGCACCGTGCGGATCAACACCTCGTTGGCTTCGGAGCCGGAGTTGGTGTAGATCGCGTGGCTGTAGTGACCCGGCAGCAGGCTGAACAGCAGCTCGGACAGCTCGATCACCTGCGGGTGGGTGGTGTGGAAAAACATGTTGTAGTACGGCAGCTGTTCCAGCTGCCGGCTCGCCGCGGCGGCCAGGTCCTTGCGCCCATAACCGAGGTTGGTGCACCACAGCCCGGACATGCCGTCGAGGTAACGCCGGCCATCGTTGTCCCACAGGTGCAGGCGCTCGCCACGGACCATCACCCGTGGCCCCTCGTCGTTGAGGGCTTTCTGATCGACGAACGCATGAATGTGGTGCGCAGCGTCGGCGGCCTGGTAGTCGCGGGTGTCACGTGGTGTGGTCATCGCCAGTTCTCCGTTTTGTTATCAGCGCAATTGAAACCAGGTGGTCTTCAACTGGGTGTATTTATCGAATGAATGCAGGGACAAGTCGCGGCCGAAACCCGACTGCTTGCCACCGCCAAAAGGCACGGTCACGTCCAGTGCGTCGACGCTATTGACCGACACCGTTCCGGCCCGCAATTGTCGCGCCACACGGTGGGCGCGATTGAGGTCGTCGGTCCACAGCGAGGCCGCCAAGCCGTAGACGCTGTCGTTGGCCAAGTGCAAGGCGTGGGCCTCATCGTCGAATGGCGTAATCGCCAGCACCGGGCCAAACACTTCATCGCGAAACAGCGGCATATCCGGGGTCACACCGGTGAAAATCGTCGGCTGGATGAAGTTGTCCGAGCCGTTGAAAATCGACTGCCGACCGCCACAGATCCTGGTCGCGCCTTGCTGTTCGGCCTGCTGGATAAACTTCATGATGCGCGCGGTCTGACGGCTGTCGACGATGGCTCCGGCGGCGCTCGACGGGTCCAGCGGATCCCCCGGCAACCAGCGCTCGGCCTGGGCCTTGAGGCAGTCGACGAACTCGTCATGAATCGAGCGTTGCACCAGCAATCGCGAGTTGGCCGAGCAGACTTCGCCCTGATTGAAGAAGATGCCGAATGCGGCTTTCTCGGCCGCCAGATCCAGGTCCTGGCAATCGGCGAACACCAGGTTGGCGCTCTTGCCGCCGCACTCCAGCCACACCTGCTTGAGGTTCGACTGGGCCGAGTACTGCATGAAATATTTGCCGACTTCGGTGGAGCCGGTGAACACCAGGCAATCGACGTCCGGGTGCAGGCCCAGAGCCTTGCCGGTCTGCTCGCCGAGGCCCGGCAGCACGTTGAGTACACCTGGAGGAAGACCCGCCTCCAGCGCCAGCTCAGCCAGACGCAGGGCGGAAAACGGCGACTGCTCGGCCGGTTTGAGGATCACCGAGTTGCCGGCGGCCAGGGCCGGCGCGAGTTTCCACGCCGCCATGTCCAGGGGGAAATTCCACGGCACCACGGCCGCCACCACGCCGAGGGCTTCGCGGGTGATGGTCGCCAGCACGTTCTGCGCGCTCGGCGCGACCTGATCGTAGAGTTTGTCGAGGCTTTCGGCGTACCAGCGCAACACCCCAGCGGCACCCGGCACGTCGATGTTGTAGGCATCGGCGACTGGTTTACCCATGTTCAGTGAATCGAGCAGTGCCAGCTCTTCACGGTTTTCGAGGATCAAGTCGGCCAGGCGCAACAGCACTTGCTTGCGTTCGGTCGGTGAGCGCGCCGCCCAGGTGCCCGCCTCGAAGACCTGCCGCGCATTACGCACCGCCGCATTCACGTCTTCTTCGCCGCAAGCGGCAACGTTGGCCAGGCATTGCCCGGTAGCGGGGTTGATCGCGGCGAAAGTCTGCCCCGACTGCGCCGCACGGCGCTGGCCGTTGATCACAGCCTGGTCGGGAAACCGCAGGGAAGCGGCCTTGCGTTGCCAATACTCAAGCTCGAACACGTTCAGATGCTCCAGAGGACATTCTTGTGTATTGGATAGTCGCTCAGGCCCAAGCAGTGGAAAACCAGTAAAAATGTGTTCGCAGGCCAAGAAAAAACTACGTAGCCAATCTCCCTTCTGGTGCAGCATGTGGTTATTGTTCAACCACAACAAATCGCTGCCCGAGCGGATAGGGGTGGCGCGCAAATTGCCCGGATGCCTGATCCGTTCTCCCCCGAGGTTTGCTGTGGCTGCCTACAATCTGCGTCAACTGAAATATTTCATCACCACTGTCGAATGCGGCAGCGTCGCCGAGGCCTCGCGCAAGCTGTACATCGCCCAGCCTTCGATCTCCACGGCCATCAAAGGGCTGGAAGACAGCTTCGGTGTGCAACTGCTGATCCGCCATCACGCCCAGGGCGTGTCGTTGACCCCCAGCGGTGCGCGCTTCTATCGCAAGGCCCAGGAACTGTTGCGCATGGCCAGGGAGTTCGAACAAAACGCCCTGGCCGATAACGACGTGGTCTCCGGGCAGATTGATATTGGCTGCTTCGAAACCGTCGCGCCGCTGTACCTGCCGCAATTGATCGCCGGGTTTTCGGCGTTGTACCCGGGGGTGGAAATCCGCATCCGCGACGGCGAGCAGCAAGAGCTGGTGCAGGGCCTGACTTCTGGTGCCTTCGATCTGGCGATCCTTTACGAGCACGATCTGGACGGCACCATCGAAACCGAACCGCTGATGCCGGCGCAACGACCTTACGCATTACTACCGGCGGATCACCGCTTTGCCCAACAGGCACAAGTGTCGCTGCGGGATCTGTGCCTGGAGCCGATGATTCTTCTGGACGTGCAGCCGAGCCGGACCTACTTCGTCAGTCTGTTCGATGAGCTCGGACTGACCCCACGCATCGCCTTCAGCTCGCCATCCATCGAGATGGTGCGCGGCATGGTTGGCCAGGGCTTTGGTTTTTCGATTCTGGTGACCAAGCCGCACTCGGAGTGCACCTACGACGGGCAGAAAGTGGTGTGCGTGGACATCGCCGAAGACGTCACCGGTTCGGGGCTGGTGGCGGCATGGCTCAAGCGTGGGCAACTGACCAAGCCGGCGCAGTTGTTCGCGGACTATTGCCGCGAACAACTCACGGCGAAATCCGAAAGATCAACCCAGACCTCATAGGAGCTGCGATTACTTGCGCGGTTTGATCCGCGCAGTCGCCTCCGCCACCAGCGGATCATCCGGCCAGTAATGCTTCGGATAACGCCCCTTCAGATCCTTCTTCACCTCGGCGTAGGTGCTGCGCCAGAAATTGGCCAGGTCCTGGGTCACCTGCACCGGCCGCCGCGCCGGTGACAGCAGATGCAGCTTGACCACCTGCCGGCCCCCGGCGATGCGCGGGGTTTCCGCCAGGCCGAACAACTCCTGCAAACGCACCGCCAGAATCGGCGGCTGTTCGCTGTAGTCCAGACGAATCGACGAGCCCGACGGCACACTCAAATGATGCGGCGCCAGTTCGTCAAGCCGTTGCGGCAGCGGCCACGGCAGCAGGTTGTGGACGATGCTCGACAGGTCCAGATTGGCGAAGTGGCTGAGTCGCGAAACCTTGCCCAGATACGGCATCAGCCAGTGCTCCAGACTCTTGAGCAACGCCGCGTCGCTGACGTCCGGCCATTCGCTCTCGCCTTTACCGGCGAGGTCCAGTTGCCGCAACAAGGCGACCCGCGCCTGCCACTGACGCAGCTCCGGGGTCCACGGCAACAGCTCCAGGCCTTTGCGCCGCACCAGGTTCACCAGCGCCTGGCTGCGGGCGGCTTCGTCGAGGCCTGTCAGTGGCTCGCGGCTGAGGATCAGCTCGCCAACCTTGCGCTGACGCTCTGCCCGCAGCACCCCTTCACGTTCATCCCAATCCAGTTGATCGACGCAGCGCACCTGCTCGGCCAGCACTGAATCGAACAGCGCCGGATCGAAGTCCGTCGCCAGATAAATCCGCTCCTCACGCTGGCCCTGGCGACTGCCCAGATCGGCGATTACCAGCCACGGTTGCTTCATCAGGCTGTCGGCCTCGGCGAACAGTGCGGCACGTCCGTTGGCCAAACGATATTCCGCACCACCGGCGCGCCGTTGTTGGGCGACGCGGTCGGGATAGGCCAGCGCCAGCAACGCGCCGAGCCAGCGCGGGTGATCCGGATCGCTGACCGGCTCCGTCGCTTTGCCCCGCAGATAACCACGATACTGCCGCGCCAGTTGCCGTGCGCGCTGCACGCCCCCCTGAGCACCGCGTGCAGCGCGCTCTTCACCCGACAACAGCACCAGTCGGCTGTGCAGGTCCGCCCCGGAGCCGCGCAAGATATCGCGCTCACCGAGCAGCGCGGCGACGTCGCAGGCCATGTCCGCCAGACCCAGCGCCTGGCCGCGCAACAGCAAATGCGCAATGCGTGGATGCGCCGGCAGTTCGGCCATGGCCTGGCCGTGACGGGTCAGCGCTTCACCCTCCAGCGCCCCCAGGCGTTCGAGCAGGTCCTGGGCCTGTGCATAAGCGGCGGCTGGCGGCACGTCGAGCCACACCAGTTGCCCCGGTGTCACGCCCCAGCGTCCCAGTTGCAAGGCCAACCCGGCGAGGTCCGCCGAAAGGATTTCCGCACTGCCGTAGGCCGCCAGTTGCTCGTGCTGGTCCTGGGACCACAAGCGATAACACACGCCCGGCTCCAGTCGCCCGGCCCGGCCCGCACGCTGGGTCGCACTGGCCTTGGAAATCCGTTGCGTGTCGAGACGGGTCATGCCGCTGCCGGGGTCGAAACGCGGCACCCGCGCCAGCCCGGCATCGATCACCACGCGCACGCCGTTGATGGTCAAACTGGTTTCGGCGATATTGGTGGCCAGCACCACTTTGCGCTTGCCCGCCGGTGCCGGATCAATCGCTGCACGTTGCGCGGCCAGGTCCAGTTCACCGTGCAACGGGCACAACAGAACCTGTGGATTATCGCCCAACGCATCCGCCAGTTGCTGATGCACACGCCGGATTTCCGCCTGCCCCGGCAGGAACACCAGCACGCTGCCGGTCTCGTCGTTCAAGGCTTCAAGGATGGTCTGCACCAGACGCGGCTCGATGAATTCACCGGCCTGGAACGGCCGCCCCCAACGCATCGCCACCGGGAACATGCGCCCTTCGCTGCGCAGGATCGGCGCGTCGTCGAGCAACCCGGACAAACGTTCGCCTTCGAGCGTGGCCGACATCAAGAGGATTTTCAGCGGCTGATCGTCCCGGAACAGCTCCCTGCCATTAAGGCTCAGGGCCAAGGCCAGATCAGCGTCGAGGCTGCGTTCGTGAAATTCATCGAAGATCAGCAGGCCCACGCCTTCCAGCGCCGGATCATCCTGCAAACGCCGGGTGAGGATGCCTTCGGTGACCACTTCGATGCGGGTGTTGGGGCCGACCTTGCTGTCGAGACGAATGCGATAACCCACGGTCTCGCCGACCTTCTCCCCCAGCTCACTGGCCAGCCGCTCCGCCGCTGCACGCGCGGCCAACCGACGGGGTTCGAGCATCAGGATAGTCTGCCCGGCCAGCCACGGCTCGTTGAGCAAGGCCAAAGGCACACGGGTGGTCTTACCGGCACCGGGCGGCGCTTCGAGCACGGCTTCGTGGCGTGTAGCGAGGGCTTCACGCAGGGCGGGTAAAACTTCATCGATCGGCAAAGAAATCATGCTGGCTCCCCAGGGCGTGCCCACAGTAAATTGCGAGTCGCGTTGAAGCTGTGGGCGTGCCAGGCAAGGCGCGGGACGCAGGTAAGGGTCGTTTCCTTACCAAGTTCCGCAACGCAGCATGGCGCGTCCACAGCTTCAGCCCGGAGGGCCGAACCCCGATTACAAGTGTCAGCCGTTACGCGTTGTTGAACTGAAAAAAACAACGTCCATCCTCAACTATCTCTGTAGGGGTGAGACGCGGCCGCAATTTACTGTGGGCACGCCCTGCCAGCGCGAGTATAACGGCGAACTGCGTGGCGTTAATCACGGTCCTAATTCATACCGACGACGTTTCGTTTCGAGATTACCCAGGAGATTTCATATGCGTGCTCCCTTTCGCCTGATTGGCGGTGTTCTGGTCGCAACCTTGCTGACTCAAGTGACCGCCTGCGGATCGATCTTCTACCCCGATCGCCGTGGCCAGATCGAAGGCAAGATCGACCCGGCCATCGCCGCGCTCGACGCCGTTGGCCTGCTGTTCTACATCATCCCCGGCCTGATCGCGTTTGCCGTGGACTTCGCCACCGGCGCGATTTACTTCGAACCGGGCAAGACCGCCCAGGTCGACCCGCAAAAACTCAAGGACGCCATCGGCCCCGACGGCAAAGTCGATAACCGCAAGTTACAGACTATTCTGGAAAGCGAACTGGGCCGCAGCTTCCCGCTGGACGATCCACGCCTGATCCAGAGCAAAGGCAGCACTCAGCAACTGGCGATGTTCGGCCTGCAACCCGCCGCATAATCCCTGCGCGCAAAAGGACTCTTCAAGTAACGATGGCCACTATGACCTCCAGCTCCGAACACGCCCGCCTGCTGCGGCTGGCGACCCGTGCCTCGGTGGCGGTGGCGTGCACCCTGATCGTCGCCAAAGCCATTGCCTGGTGGCTGAGCGGCTCGGTGAGCATGCTCGCCGGGCTCACCGACTCGGCACTCGACGGCGTCACCTCATTGCTCAACCTGCTGGCGGTGCATTACGCCCTGCGTCCGGCCGACGACGATCATCGCTACGGCCACGGCAAGGCCGAGTCGTTGTCGGGCATGGCCCAGGCGTTGTTCATTGGCGGCAGTGCGGTACTGATTGCAATGCAGGCCTTTGATCGGCTGAAACATCCCGAACCGGTCGGCGCGCCGTGGATCAGCATCGGTGTGATTGTGTTCTCGCTCGCCCTGACCCTGGCCTTGCTGATGTTGCAACATCGGGTGGTCAAGGCTACCGGCTCCAACGCGGTGCGTGCCGACTCGCTGCATTACCGTTCGGACATGTTGCTCAACGGCAGCATTCTGCTGGCGCTGGTACTGGCCGGGTTTGGCTGGGATCAGGTCGACGCCTGGTTTGGCCTGGGCATCGCCGCTTATATCTTTTGGAGCGCAGTGCGGATCGCCCGGGAGAGTTTTGCGGTGTTGATGGATGAAGAACTGCCGCCGGATGTCAGCCAGCACATGCTGGAATTGGCGTGCAGCGTACCCGGTGTGTTGGGTGCCCATGACTTGCGTACGCGGATCTCCGGCAACCAGTGGTTTGTGCAGTTGCATCTGGAGTTGCCGGGGGAACTGACGCTGTCAGTCGCCCACGGCATCAGCGATCAGGCTGCCGCGGCCATTCACAACGCCTACCCACGCGCCGAAGTGCTGGTGCACGCCGACCCGCGGGAAGTGGTGAAAGCCGCCCGGGCTCAGTAATTCACCTGATAACCGCGACTGCTCAGGCAGTTGCCCTGGGCCTGTCGGTAGGCTTGCACCACCGACGGGTCTGGCTGGTAGGTAGCGGTTCGTGGATCGAAACCACTCTGCTGCACCGCGTATTGATAACACTCGTAGCCATCCCGACCGACCTGCTCCGTCGACTGACCGTTGGCCGGATACGCCTCCACGTCATAACCATTGCTGCCGGCCGGTGGTTCGCCAACCTGCGGCTCGACCACGACGTAGTCCTGAGTGCTTTCCTCATAGGCGTAATACGAACCGGCCGCAAGGAACAGCAGTGCCCCGCCGATGAACACTTGCTGGGCGTAATCGGGCAGGTATCTGACGCGAATCCCGCGCGGTGGCTTCACCACTTCATAGCGCGGGCCGAGCGGGCGATACCAGTAACCGCCGGAATAGTAGTAATCCATGCCACGGTAAGGCACGCGCAAGTGGCGTTCGGGGAAGCGGTCGATCATCTGGCCGGGGCGATACCTGGGACCTGGCCCCCAGCCGTTACCGTATCCACTCGAGCGCCCCTGCATGTGATTGTCATAGGACGGTGCGACTGTGTAGCCATTCCAGCGCTGGTTGTAGTTATTGCGACGCGGCTGGTCCTGGTAGTAACCACGCTGCGGCTGCTGGGTCTGGCGCACGGTGTCGGGACGGGGCTGGATCGGCATGTCAGTGGCCGGCAACTGCGGCGGTGGTGGTGGCGAGCGAACCCGGCTGTTGAAATCCGGCACTGGACGGTTCTGCCACTGGCCGTTGTTCTGATGCTGATTCTGGCCGTTGTGCTCGTCGTGGCGGTTGTCGTTGTTCTGCGCACGGGGCTCGTTCTGCGGCTGGCTGATTTGCGGGCGCGGCTGGTTGTTGCCCCCATGGCCCTGATTGTCACCCTGATGCCCGCCCTGGCCGTGTTGCCCGCCATCACGGTCATGGTTTTGTGGCTCATCGGCCATCGTTTGCGCGGTGACACTGACACACAGCAAACCAACGCCGGCCAAACGCCAGATGCGCGACTTCATGCTTTTCCTCATTGCGTGCTAGGGCCTGTACATAAGACTGGGAAAGCAGTGGCCGGTTCTGCTACAGGTTATCTGTCACGCAACTTATTTATTGAGGGCCGCGCTTTAATTCACGGCAGCAAATTCCACGCAAGAAAAAGGGGAGACCCGTCGGCCTCCCCTTAGAGAACTTCGTCCTGGCTCGACGCTTGTGGCGCCGGCTCACCTCACGCCGTCTTCTGGACAGTGTGTAGCTCGGGGGCCGGCACATCCCCGGTGGGGGTGGCGACCGCGGCGGGCCTGATTGGGCGAGCCGCACTGGACTGTTTGTCCGAGCAGTGATTCTGGTGATAAGAATAGGCCGGGAGCGCCGGCAGAGGATTGCGAAGATTGCTGAATTAAACATCACTTGCGCAATTTTTAACCACGGATACATAATCCTCCGCAATAGTTACGACAAAGGACCGTTTGATGAGCAAGCTCGACCGTTACGACCTGAGTATTTTGGCGGAATTGCAGCGCGACGCACGCATCTCCAACCAGGAGCTGGCCGAACGCATCGGCCTGTCGCCTTCGCCATGCTCGCGGCGGGTCAAGCAACTGGAAGACGACGGCTACATTTCCCGCCAGGTTGCCCTGCTCGACCGTAAAATGCTCGGCCTGAGCCTGACGGCCTACGTACTGATCGGCATGGACCGTCACACGCCGGAGCGTTTCGAAAACTTCGAAGCGGCCATCCGCACCCTGCCCCAAGTGCTCGAATGCAGCCTGGTGACCGGAATGGATGCCGACTATCAACTCAAGGTCGTGGTGCCGGACATGGATCACTACCAGAAACTGCTGCTGGGACATCTGACGCGGATTGAAGGGGTGACCAGCGTGCGTTCGAGTTTTGTGTTGAACCAGGTGTTGAACAGCACCGAACTACCTTTGACTCATCTGCGTAGCTGAGGGACCCATCGCGGGCAAGCCACGCTCCCACAGGTTTTGTGTTGACCGCACTATCGCGATCCATACAAAACCTGTGGGAGCGAGCTTGCTCGCGATAGGGCCGGCACAGGCGACGAATGACTGCGACACACCGACGCAGGTCAATACAGCGCGAACCCGCGCAGGCGTATACTGCCCCGCGCCCTTTTAGCCACGCCCGCGCTGGAGATGTTCGATGGATCCTGCCGTTTTCGAAGAGTGGATGATGACCGGTCTGGTCAGCATCCTGATCATTTTCATGGGTTTCATCGTCTGGGATCTGGCGAAGAAGTCCAAGGCCGGGCGCTTCGGCTCGTTCATTCTGTTTTTCGTGTTGGGCCTGGGCGTAGCGGCGTTCATCATCAAGAGCGTGGTGATCGGCCTGATCGAATCCGGCGCCTTATAAGCGCGCCGGTACTTCTTTCCACTGGCCCTGATCGAGCCCTTCGATCGTCCAGTCACCGATTCTGACCCGTACCAGGCGCAACGTCGGCAAACCCACCGCAGCGGTCATGCGCCGCACCTGGCGGTTGCGCCCTTCGCGAATCACCAACTCCAGCCAACTGGTCGGCACGCTTTTACGAAAGCGCACCGGCGGATTGCGCGGCCACAACTCGGGTTCGTCCAGTTGCCGCGCCTCGGCGGGCAAGGTCATGCCGTCATTCAACTCGACGCCGTCACGCAAGCGCTGCAACTGTTCGGCGCTCGGTTCACCCTCGACCTGTACCCAATAGGTCTTGGCCAGCTTATGTTTCGGGTCGGCGATCCGCGCCTGAAGCTGACCGTCGTTGGTCAGCAGCAACAAGCCTTCGCTGTCGCGATCCAGCCGTCCCGCCGGATAGATGCCCGGTACTTCGATGTAATCCTTGAGGGTCGCGCGCCCTTCGCCGTCGCTGAATTGCGTCAGCACATCGAAGGGTTTGTTGAACAGGATCAGTTTCGGCTCGGTCGGCGGTGCCTTGGCGACACGGCGCGGGGCTGAAGCAGAGGGTTTCACGCCAGGGCGGCGGGAAACGGGGCGTTGAGGACGGGACATGGCAAAGAGAGCATCTAACGGTCAGGGCTCACTATGCTAGTGGCCTGACCGTCAAATGACCATGATAACGATCAGCGGAACGGCGGCTCGTCAAAGCTGCGCAGTTTGCGCGAGTGCAGCGAGTTGAGCTCTGTGCGCAACAGATCTACAGCCTCGATACCAATCTTCAAGTGCTGGCTGACCGCGCGCTCATAGAAGGCGTTGGCCGAGCCCGGCAGCTTGATTTCGCTGTGCAGCGGTTTGTCCGAGACACACAGCAACGTGCCGTACGGCACCCGCAAACGATAACCCTGGGCAGCGATGGTGCCGCTTTCCATGTCCACCGCCACGGCACGGGACAGGTTGATCAGCGGCCGTTCCTGGGCCCAGCGCAGTTCCCAGTTACGGTCGTCGTAGGTCAGCACGGTGCCGGTACGCAKGCGCTTCTTCAGTTCGTCGCCCTTCTCGCCGGTGATGTTCGCCGCCGCCTGCTGAAGCGCGAGCTGCACTTCGGCCAATGCCGGAATCGGAATGTTCGGCGGCACCACCCGGTCGAGAATCCCGTCGCGCCGCATGTAGGCGTGGGCCAGCACGTAATCGCCAATGGTCTGCGACTGACGCAGGCCGCCGCAGTGGCCGATCATCAGCCAGCAATGCGGGCGCAGCACGGCCAGGTGGTCGGTGATGTTCTTGGCGTTGGACGGGCCGACACCGATGTTGACCAGGGTCACACCGTGGCCGTCACTGGCGATCAGGTGATAGGCCGGCATCTGGTAGCGGTGCCAGACCACACCGGCAGCAATTGCCGCGGCTTCGTCGTGGTCCATGCTTTTTTCGATGATCACGTTGCCCGGCAGGACCATGCGCACAAAACGCGGGTCTGTGCGCAGTTGCTCCAGGCCATGAACGATGAATTGGTCGACGTAGCGGTGATAGTTGGTCAGCAGAATCCACGGCTGCACATGCCGCCAGTCGCTGCCGGTGTAATGCACCAGCCGGCGCAGGGAAAAATCCACCCGGGCGGCATCGAACAGGGCCAGTGGCAGCGGATCGGTGTTTTCCCAATCGTACAAACCGTCTGCAATGCCGTCGGTCGCCGCCGACAGGTCAGTGCTCGGGAACACCCGCGCCAGCACGGCGGCAGTGACGCCGGAGCCAGCCAGTTCATCGCCCTGCTCGACCACATACGGATACGGGATGTTCTGCTGGCTGACACCGACCTCCACTGTCACGGTGAAGTCGTGCATCAGCGGAACGAGCTGTTCCAGCAGGTATTTACGGAAAGCCGACGGATGAGTGACGGTGACGCTGTAAGTGCCCGGCAACTGAACCTTGGCGTAAGCGCGAGTGGTCTGCGGGACTTCGCCCTGGCATAGGTAGGTCAAGCGCAATTCGGGATAGCGGAACATCGAGCGCTGTTCGGCATCGGGCTCGACGCGGTCCTTGAGGTAGCGCTTGAGCGCCTGGCTCAGCGCGGTGGTTGCACGATTGTGCAAGAGTGCAAGCCGGTCCACGGCTTGCTCGGCGGTTTGAACCACAATAAAAGCTTCGGTCACGATCAGCATCCTGTGTTCTGACTTGCAGACCTTCATCTTGCCTGCATCGTCGCTTCACGGGAACAGTGGCGTGTTGGCAATGCATCATTGCGGTATACACAGAACAACTGTAGGAGCGACGGTGCGGCGATCCGACCTGCTCGCGATAGCGGTGTATCAGCCAACACAAATGTTGAATGTTACTCCGTCATCGCGAGCAGGCTCGCTCCTACAGGTTCTCTACAGTGCTTGCGGGGTCGAGCGAGCGACAATGGCTTCCACGTCCAGGCCGCGTGGCAATGCGCCGTACACTCGGCCACCACCATCCAGACGGCTGGCAATAAACGCATCACTGACCACCACATTCCCGGCTTCCAGCAACAACTTCGCCTGCAACCCCAAGGCGATGTCCTCCGTCAACTGCCGGGCACGGTACTGAATGTCGCTGGTGTCCTTGAAGGCCGCCTGCAATTGATTGATATGCGCAGCCAGGCGCTTGTCGCCATGGCCATCGCCCAACTCGCTGAACAACGCATCGAGCACGCCCGGCTCTTTCGACAGGGCACGCAGCACGTCCAGGCACTGCACGTTGCCGGAACCTTCCCAGGTCGAATTCACTGGCGCTTCGCGGTAGAGGCGCGGCAGGATGCTGTCTTCGACATAACCGGCACCGCCCATGCATTCAGCGGCTTCGTTGATCATCCCGGGGGCACGTTTGCAGATCCAGTACTTGCCCACCGCCGTCACCAGCCGGGCGAATTTCGCTTCCTGCGAATCATCCAGATGATCCAGCGCCCGCCCCATGCGCAGACTCAAGGCCAGGGCGGCTTCGCTTTCCAGAGCCAGATCCGCCAGCACGTTCTGCATCAACGGCTGCTCGCTGAGCAGTTTGCCGCCAACCGAACGGTGAGCGCAGTGATGACTGGCCTGGGTTAGCGCCTGGCGCATCAGAGAACTGGAGCCGACCATGCAATCGAAGCGGGTCATGGCGACCATTTCGATGATCGTTGGAACACCCCGGCCCTCTTCACCGACCATCCACGCCAGTGCGCCACGGAACTCCACTTCGCTGGAAGCGTTGGAGCAGTTGCCGAGCTTGTTCTTCAGGCGCTGGATGTAGAACTGATTGCGCGTGTCGTCCGGACGATGGCGCGGCAACAGGAAACAGGTCAGGCCCTTGTCGGTCTGCGCCAGGGTCAGGAAGGCGTCGCACATCGGCGCCGAACAAAACCACTTGTGCCCCACCAGCTCATAGGCCTGGCCCGGACCGCTGGCACCGACCGGATACGCCTTGGTCGTATTGGCCCGCACATCGGTGCCGCCCTGTTTCTCGGTCATGGCCATGCCGATGGTGACCCCGGCCTTGTGGGCCATGCCGACGTTGCGCGGGTCGTATTCGGTAGCGAGGATTTTCGGCAGCCACTTTTCCGCCAGGTCCGGTTGCAGGCGCATGGCTGGAACGCTGGCGAAAGTCATGGTCAGCGGGCAGCCGCTGCCGGCTTCGGCCTGGCTGTGCAGATACGACATGCTAGCGCGGGCAACATGGGCGCCGTCCTGCGGGTGCGCCCAGGGCAGCGAGGTGAGGCCGTGCTCGACCGCCGTGCGCATCAATTGGTGATAGGCCGGATGAAATTCCACCAGGTCGATGCGATGAC
The DNA here is from genome assembly GCF_056400405.1 of Pseudomonas sp. P5_B3. NCBI lineage: Bacteria > Pseudomonadati > Pseudomonadota > Gammaproteobacteria > Pseudomonadales > Pseudomonadaceae > Pseudomonas > Pseudomonas sp. P5_B3. The sequence continues at coordinate 58,028 of NZ_JBFULI010000002.1, forward strand.
CAAACCGGTCATGGCTGTTGAACACCGGCTTGTTCTGATTGGCCAGGAACCCGGCTTCCATCAACGGGCCACCGGCCAGCGCGCCGTAGGCGTCGATCCGCGATTCGGCCCAACCGGCCCCGAACCGCCGCGACCATTCCTGCAACGGCAAGTCGATGCGGTACAGGTTGGCGCCGTCCAGTGACGGTGGCTGGTTGGTGACTTCGTGGGTTTCGGCGAACTGATGCAGGTTCATGACAGGGCTCCTTTGGTCGGCCAAGGGACTTCAGTTAAGCACCGCCCCTCGGCCGATCAAAGTGTCATATCCGCCTAACTGTCGGCGCTTTCACCCTGTTGCGAGCAGAGCACGCGGCGGTAGAGGGCGGCCTGCAAGTCTTCGAATTTCACCGGTTTGTTCAAGTGATCAATTACCGCGCCGGTCGGGCAGCGCTCACGGTCGCCGCCCAGGGCCATCATGAACAGCGGCAGTTCGGCATAACCGGGTAACGCGCGGATCTGGCAGCACACCGGCTCACCGCCCTGCAGCGGCAACTGACAATCGACCAGTACCGCGTCAAACACTTCGCGCTGCAAGAGATCGAGTGCAACATCGGCTCCGTCGGCCGTACGTACGCGAAAGCCCAGCTTGAGCAACATGCCGCGCATCACCAACTGGCTGATACTGTTGTCATCCACCAACAGCACGGCACAATCCTGAGGCAAGCGCAGGCGCGGAAAATCCCGGGGCATCAACGGCATCACCGGACGTTCGGCCACCGGCAGCCCGACTTCCACATCCAGCTGAAACCGGCTGCCGCGTCCTGGCTCGGTGCGATGCGTCAGGCGTCCACCCAGCAATTCGACCAACTGTCGGCAAATCGCCAGGCCAACACCCAGGCCACCGTACTCACGGGTCATCGAGCCATCGAGCTGGAAGAACCGTTGATACATCGTGGCCTCCCCCAAATCAGTGAAGCCAATGCCCGTATCGATCACCGCAAAGGTCAACGCCAGCCGGTCGGGCTCAATGGCCTTGCCGGTCACCCGCAGGGCCAGGCCGCCGATCCTGGTGAACTTGATGGCATTATCCAGCAGACATTCCAGGCACTGCGCAATCTTGACGTTGTCGCCGTGCAAACGATCCGGCACACCTGGCGCGACATCGACCTTGAAGTCCAGCGACTTGCTTGATGCGTTGCCCTCGAACTGCATGCGCAATGCCTCGACCATGCCGCGCAAGCTGAAGGTGTCGGCCGAGGCCTTGAGTTTGCCGGCCTGCAGTTCGGTGAGGGTGAGGATGCCGTTGACCATGCGCATCATGTCCCGCGCCGATCCCGCAGCCGTCAGCTGATACTGCTCGAGCTCCGGGTCCATTTCGACCGTCTGCATCAGCTCCAGCGAACCGATCACGCCGTTCATCGGCGTGCGCAGTTCGTGGGTCAGGGTGGCAAGGAACTCGTCCTTGAGCTTGTTACTGCAAGCCAGTTGCTGGTTGAGCACTTCAAGCTTCTGGCTGGCGTCGAACAGGGTTTGTGCCTGCTGCTCGCGCATGTCGTTGATGCGGTCGGCCAGTGCCAGGGACAGCAACGCCACTTCGATGGCCGAGCCGATCTGGCTGGAATACATGGTCAGGAACACGTTCGGCAGGTAGCCCAGCACCATTAGCGTATTGACGATGCCGCCGAGCAAAAACGCCGACCAGGCAATAATGAAATACCGCGCCACCCGCAGGCCCCGCAGCCAGGCAAAGATCCCGGCGGCAAAAATCACCACGGTGAACGTCAGCGCCAGCGCCGTGGCCAGCCGCAGGGCCAGGGCGTAACTGCTCATCAACGACAGTCCGACCACCAGCGCACCGAACGCAACCAGCGCCTGCAACAAGCGGTCAAGCCAGCGACTGTGGGTAGCCATTTGCAGGAAACTGCGGGCGAACTGACTGCCGAACAAACCCGCACAGCCGATGAAAAACGGCGTCGCGGCGTTGGCCCACCAAGGGTTGTCCGGCCAGAAATACTGCACAGCCGCACCGTTTACCGACAGCTGATACAAGCCGAACGAGGCGATATAGAAGATGTAGTAGAGGTAACTGGTGTCGCGCACGCTGAGGTAGATGAACAGGTTGTAGACCAGCATCCCCAGCAGCACGCCGTAGATCAGCCCCAATACGTAGAGGCGCACAGGCTGATCTTCGAGGTAGGCGGTGCTCGACCACAAGGTTACCGGTGCCTGGATCGAACCTTCGCTTTGCAATCGCAAGAATACGGTTTCGGCCTGGTCAGGTTTGAACGTCAGGTCGAACAAATAGTTGTTCTGACGAATCTCGCGGCTGGCGAACGGCAAGGCATCGCCGGTCTGCCTGACCAACTGATAGTTGCCGGCCGCATCGGGCAAATAGAGATCGAGATGATCGAGGGGCGGATAGGCCAATTCCAGCAGCCAGGTCCGTTGCGCCGCCGGATTGGCCGGACGGAAATGCAGGTCGATTTTCAGCCAGAATACCGAACGCGAGTACCCGGCGTTGAGCGTGTCTTTTTGGTGCGATTTGAAGTTGCCGGCCGCCGCTTGCGCACGGATATCCGCGATGGTCGCCTGACCACCTGCGTCCTCGTAGACCTGCAGGGTTCGGCCCAAGGGGAGGCTTTGAGTGAACTCATCGAACTCGACGGCGTTTGCCAGGAGGGGCAAACACAACAGCAACATCAGCAAATAGTGCATTGAAGCCCCAGCGTGGCCTGTCCGGTTCTGTCAGGAAGCCCCCCATTCCTTTTGAGCAGACGTAAAACCGGTATTACCTGTTATTGGTTTGGATCCACTCTAGCATAGCCGTTGATAGCCATTAAGCACCATTGAAATTTTTCCTACAAAGGCTCTAGGACGGGCGTTTCAGCAACATCACCAGAACACATTCAGAGGCAGGCAAATCACTGTGGCGAGGGAACAGCCGGACTGGATGTCGCTACACCCGAAAAACGTTGTTTGGTGGTAAGCTCGCGCACCATGAATATCTACAGCTCTCGCCCCGTTGTCCTCTGTCTCTCCGGCCACGACCCAAGTGGTGGCGCCGGCTTGCAGGCAGATATCGAAGCCCTGCTAGCTCAGGGTTGCCATGCGGCTCCGGCCGTCACCGCCCTGACCGTGCAAGACACCGTCAATGTCACTGACTTCCGCGTCCTCGACCGTGAGTGGGTACTGGCCCAGGCCAATGCCGTGCTCAACGACTCCGAAGTCGCGGCGGTCAAACTGGGCATGCTCGGTTCCCTGGAAATGGTCGACACCGTGGTCGAACTGCTTTCGGCGCATCCGCACTTGCCGGTGGTCTGCGACCCGGTGCTGCGCGCCGGCGGCGGCGGACGCCTGGGCAAGGACGAAGTCGGCTATGCCATGCGCGAACGCCTGCTGCCCTTGTCGATCATTGCGACCCCCAACCTTCCCGAAGCCCGGATCCTCGCCGAACTGCCTGAAGGCACTGCGGACGAGTGCGCTGAAAAACTGCTGCCGTTCGTCAAACACCTGCTGATCACCGGCGGCCATGGCGACGAAACCGAAATCCACAATCGCCTGTACAGCCGCGACGGCCAGCGCGAAACCTTTACCTGCCAGCGCTTGCCGGGCAGCTATCACGGTTCCGGCTGCACCCTGGCCAGTGCGCTGGCCGGTCGTCTGGCCCAGGGCGAAAACCTCGCCAGTGCCGTACAGACCGCGCTTAACTACACTTGGCGCACCCTGCGTGATGCCGAGCAGTTGGGCAAAGGCCAGTTTGTGCCGCGCCGTTTGCCACTGGATTTCTGTTCGTAACTTCTATTTGTAATGCGGTGAGGCTTGCCCGATGAAACTACGTGGCCTGTACGCCATTACCGACAGCCATTTGCTGGACGGTAAGTTGCTCAAGTACGTGGAGGCGGCGCTGGAAGGCGGCGTCACCTTGCTGCAATACCGCGACAAGAGCAGTGACGACGCCCGCCGCCTGCGTGAGGCCGAAGCCTTGCGCGAGTTGTGCGAACGTTACAAGACGCAGTTGATCATCAACGATGACGCCGAGTTGGCGGCACGCCTGAACGTGGGCGTACACCTGGGCCAGACCGATGGCCCACTGACTCCGGCCCGTGCACTGCTCGGGCGTCAGGCGATCATCGGTTCAACCTGCCACGCGCAGCTCGAACTGGCCGAACAGGCTGCCAAAGAAGGTGCCAGCTACGTCGCCTTCGGCCGCTTCTTCAATTCGAACACCAAGCCCGGCGCGCCGACCTGCAGCCTCGACCTGCTCGACCAGGCCCGCAAGCAGTTGCACTTGCCGATCTGCGCGATCGGCGGCATCACCCTGGATAACGCTGCCCCGCTGGTGGCCCATGGCGTCGATCTGCTGGCGGTGGTGCATGGCCTGTTTGGCGCCGAGAGCACGGTCGAAGTGACCCGCCGCGCCCGCGCCTTCAACGAACTACTGAAAATCTGATTTGAGAGCCCGACCATGTCTCGTTCCGAAACGCTGTTTGCCAATGCCCAAAAACACATTCCCGGTGGCGTGAACTCGCCGGTTCGCGCGTTCAAGAGCGTCGGTGGCACGCCGTTGTTCTTCAAGCACGCCGAAGGCGCCTACGTCACCGACGAAGACAACAAGCGCTATGTGGATTACGTCGGTTCCTGGGGCCCGATGATCCTCGGCCACAGCCACCCGGACGTGCTGGACGCGGTGCGCAAACAGCTTGAGCACGGCTTGTCCTACGGCGCCCCGACCGAGATGGAAACGCAGATGGCCGACCTGGTCTGCTCGCTCGTGCCGTCGATGGAAATGGTGCGCATGGTCAGCTCCGGCACCGAAGCGACCATGAGCGCTATCCGCCTGGCCCGTGGCTTCACCGGCCGCGACAGCATCATCAAGTTCGAAGGCTGCTACCACGGTCACTCCGACAGCCTGCTGGTCAAGGCCGGTTCCGGTGCACTGACCCAAGGCGTACCGAGCTCGGCCGGTGTACCGGCAGCATTTGCCAAACACACCCTGACCCTGCCGTTCAACGACATCGATGCCGTTGAGAGCATGCTGACCGAAGTCGGCCAGGACGTAGCCTGCATCATCGTCGAGCCAGTGGCCGGCAACATGAACTGCGTACCGCCTGCTCCGGGCTTCCTCGAAGGCCTGCGGACTCTGTGCGACAAGCACGGCGTGGTGCTGATTTTCGACGAAGTGATGACCGGTTTCCGTGTCGCCCTCGGCGGTGCCCAGGCGTACTACGGCGTGACACCGGACCTGACCACCTTCGGCAAGATCATCGGTGGCGGCATGCCGGTCGGCTGCTTCGGCGGCAAGCGCGAAATCATGCAGCGCATCGCTCCGCTGGGCCCGGTCTACCAGGCCGGCACGCTGTCCGGTAACCCTCTGGCGATGGCCGCCGGCCTGACCACCCTGCGCCTGATCAGCCGCCCGGGTTTCCATGCCGAGCTGACCGACTACACCACTCGCCTGCTCGACGGTCTGCAACAGCGCGCCGATGCGGCCGGCATTCCGTTCGTGACCACCCAGGCCGGCGGCATGTTCGGCCTGTATTTCAGCGGCGCCGATGACATCGTCACCTTCGATGACGTCATGGCCAGCGACGCTGCCCTGTTCGGTCGCTTCTTCCATCTGATGCTGGAAGGTGGCGTCTACCTGGCACCGAGTGCATTCGAAGCCGGCTTCACCTCGATCGCCCACGGCGAAGCTGAATTGAAGCTGACCCTGGACGCCGCCGAACGCGCCTTCGCTGCCTTGAAGTAAGCCCCTGAAGCTGACGTTGGCCATTGCCAGCGTCAGCTTTCACCTACACGCCCGCCTGTATTCCTGCGCGTTCAGCAAAAATCCCCCGCAAAACGGGTGATATATTTCCCGCGCAGCAGAAAAACGAGTAAAGACTTTGTAAGGTTGCCCCTGCTTATTTCATAATGCGCGCTTATTGGATCCCTCGATGGGTCCGCGCGCCCTTCAGAGGTAAGTCGATTCCCATGAACCGCACCGGCCGCACCCTTGCACTGGGCTGCCTGTTGCTTCTTCAGCCCCTGCTCGCGCACGCACAAGCAGGCGGCAACTCGTTGTTAATCCCAGCGATGGGTCGCTGCACCCTCAATACCCAGCCACAAGACCTGGAACAGGCGCTCGCCGCCTGCCAGAAAGCGTCGGATGAAGGGGATGCACAAGCGCAATACGAGTTGGGTGAGTTCTACTACGAAGGCAAAAACGCGCCGCGCGACCTCAATCAAGCCCTGAGCTATTTCGAAAAAGCCTCGCTGCAGGGCCACGCCCAGGCGCAATTCAAGCTCGGCACCATGTTCTTCCGCGGCGAAGGCGTGCCGGCCAATAACGTTCAGGCGTACATCCTGCTGAAGATGGCGGCGGTCAACGGTGCCGAAGATGCACTGGACACCGCCGACGAAGTCACCGAAAAAATGCCCCGCGAAGAACTCGAAGTCGCCACCCAGGTGCTCGGGCAAATTTTCCGTAAATATTTGATGGAGTTGCAGAGCGCTGACGGGCGTACGCCTTTCGCGCCTCTACCCTGATTCCTGTGTTGATCTGACTGGCCCCATCGCGAGCAAGCTCGCTCCCACAGTTGATCTCCAGCGTTTGGAAGATCAAMTGTGGGAGCGAGCTTGCTCGCGATGGGGGCAACTCGATCTTGAGATTTACTTCTCAGGCATTGGCATCGGAAACGGCATGACATTGCCGACCGCGCCACGGGCTTCGCTGATTTTCGGTGTCCCCAGACGCTCGACTTCATCGATACGCACGATCGAATGCATCGGCACAAAGCTGCGCACCACGCCTTCGAACTGAGCCTTGAGCTTTTCTTCGCTCGGATCGACGACCACTTGCGTACGCTCGCCAAAGACGAACTCTTCCACTTCCAGAAAGCCCCACAGATCACTTTGATAGATCTGCTTGGCGTACATTTCGAACACCTGGCCCTGATTGAGGAAAATCACCTTGTAGATTGGAGCTTCACGTTTGGTCATGGTGGGCGGGTAACACATCGGGGTAAAAATGAGGGCGCAAACTATAGCACGTCCGCCGGACGCGCAACGGTAGGAACCACGGGACATGTTCCCTATAATGTGCGGTTCTTTGAATCAGGTGATGACTCTTTCCATGGCCAAGAAGCTTTACATCGAAACCCACGGTTGCCAGATGAACGAGTACGACAGCTCGCGCATGGTCGATCTGCTGGGCGAACATCAGGCCCTGGAAGTCACCGCCCGTGCTGAAGACGCCGACGTGATCCTGCTCAACACTTGCTCAATCCGCGAACGTGCCCAGGATCGCGTCTACTCGCAGCTCGGCCGCTGGCGCGAACTGAAGCTGGCCAACCCGGACATGGTGATCGCCGTCGGCGGTTGCGTGGCCAGCCAGGAAGGCGCGGCCATCCGTGATCGCGCGCCGTACGTCGACGTGGTCTTCGGCCCGCAGACCCTGCACCGTCTGCCGGAAATGATCGACGCCGCGCGCATCAGCAAGCTGCCGCAAGTCGACGTCTCGTTCCCGGAAATCGAAAAATTCGACCATCTGCCCGAACCGCGCATCGACGGCCCGAGCGCTTACGTGTCGGTGATGGAAGGTTGCAGCAAGTACTGCACGTTCTGCGTGGTGCCCTACACCCGCGGCGAAGAAGTCAGCCGGCCGTTCGACGACGTGATTGCCGAGATCATCCACCTGGCCGAAAACGGCGTGCGGGAAGTGACGCTGCTGGGGCAGAACGTCAACGGCTATCGTGGGACTACTCATGATGGGCGCCTGGCCGACCTGGCCGAACTGATCCGCGTGGTCGCCGCGGTCGATGGTATCGACCGCATCCGCTACACCACGTCGCACCCACTGGAGTTCTCCGACAGCCTGATCCAGGCCCACGCCGACGTGCCGGAACTGGTCAAGCACCTGCACTTGCCGGTGCAGTCGGGCTCGGACCGCATCCTCGCCGCGATGAAGCGCAACCACACCGCGCTGGAATACAAATCCAAACTGCGCAAACTGCGCGCCGCCGTGCCGGGGATCTGCATCAGCTCGGATTTCATCGTCGGCTTCCCGGGCGAGACCGAGAAAGACTTCGAGCAAACCATGAAGCTGATTACCGACGTCGGCTTCGACTTTTCCTACTCGTTCGTCTACAGCCAGCGCCCGGGCACACCGGCCGCCGATCTGGCCGACGACACGCCGCAAGAGCTGAAAAAAGAGCGCCTGAATGCCCTGCAACACCGCTTGAACCAGCAAGGTTTCGAGATCAGCCGACAAATGGTCGGCTCGATCCAGCGGATCCTGGTGACCGATTACTCGAAAAAGGACCCGGGCGAGCTGCAGGGCCGGACCGAGAATAACCGTATCGTCAACTTCCGCTGCGACAATCCGACCCTGATCGGCCAGTTCGCGGACGTGCACATCGATGCCGCGCAGCCGCATTCGCTGCGGGGTTCGCTGATCCAATAACACCGCATACCCCTGTGGGAGCGAGCTTGCTCGCGATTGCGATCTGACATTCAGCAAAGGTATCGACTGTCACGCCGCCATCGCGAGCAAGCTCGCTCCCACAGGGATAGCGTCAGACCAGCGAATCAACTTGGTCTGTATAAGAGCTTTCGCGCCCACGCCACTGGCGCTATCCTTGATTCATCACTATTTCCCCAGGGCGGCTAAATACGACCTTGAACGCACCCATAGAACCACATCGTTTCATCCTCGAGCCTTTTGAAGCTCGTCGCTTCGCCAATCTGTGCGGGCAATTCGACGAGCATTTGCGCTTGATCGAACAGCGCCTGACCATCGAGATCCGCAATCGCGGAAACCAGTTCGAGCTGATCGGCGAACCCAAACACACCACCTCCGCGGAAAACCTCCTACGCCGCCTGTACCGGGAAACCAAGGGTACCGAGCTGTCGCCGGACATGGTTCACCTGTTCCTGCAGGAATCGGCCGTCGAACAGCTGGACAACCACTCCCCCGCCGAACCGTCCGTGGCCCTGCGCACCAAGAAAGGTATGATTCGCCCCCGCGGCTTGAATCAAGTGCGCTACGTGAAGGAAATTCTCGGTAACGACATCAACTTCGGTATCGGTCCGGCCGGTACCGGCAAGACCTATTTGGCCGTCGCCTGCGCGGTCGATGCACTGGAGCGCGAGCAGATCCGCCGCATCCTGCTGGTACGTCCGGCGGTCGAAGCGGGTGAAAAACTCGGCTTCCTGCCCGGCGATCTCGCACAGAAGATCGACCCGTACCTGCGTCCGCTCTATGACGCGCTCTACGAAATGCTCGGCTTCGAATACGTCGCCAAGCTGATCGAACGACAGGTGATCGAAGTCGCGCCGCTGGCCTACATGCGCGGCCGGACGCTGAACAACAGCTTCATCATTCTCGACGAAAGCCAGAACACCACGGTCGAGCAGATGAAGATGTTCCTGACCCGGATCGGCTTCGGCTCCACGGCCGTCATCACCGGGGACATCACCCAGGTCGACCTGCCACGCGGCACCAAGTCCGGCCTGCACCACGTGATAGAAGTGCTCAAGGATGTGCCGGGGATCAGCTTCACCCATTTCCAGCCCAAGGACGTCGTGCGCCATCCACTGGTGCAGCGCATCGTCGAAGCCTACGAGCGCTTCGAAACCAAAGCGGCCGATGATGCCGCCGCCAAGGATAGCCGCCGCGATGCTTGAGCTTGACCTGCAAATCGCCACCCAAGACTGCGCCCCCAGCGAAGCCGAGTTCCGCCAGTGGTGCGAACTGGCTTTGCGCCAGCGCACCGCCGATTCGGAGATGACCATTCGTCTGGTCGACGAAGCCGAAGGCCGCGAGCTGAACCACACCTGGCGACAAAAGGATTACGCAACCAACGTCTTGTCATTCCCGGCCGATGTGCCGGATGAGTTCCTCGACATCCCGCTGCTGGGCGATCTGGTGATCTGCGTGGCCGTGGTCGAGCGCGAAGCCGCCGAGCAAGGCAAGGAGCTCAGGGCCCATTGGGCACACCTGGTGATTCACGGCTGCTTGCATCTGCTCGGTTACGACCATATTGAAGACGACGAAGCCGAAGAGATGGAAGCACTGGAACGAACGTTGCTTGCAGAACTGGGCTTTCCCGATCCGTACGCGGACGACGAAACCGACGCATTCCCCACCGAAACAACAAAGGATTCAGAGTAATCGCTATGAGCGAAGATCGATCGAGCAACGGGCAGAAGTCATGGCTGGGTAAGCTCACCCAGGCTTTTGCCCACGAGCCGAAAAACCGCCAGGAGCTGCTGGAGCTGCTGCGCGATGCACACCAGAACAAACTGCTGGACAGCGAAGCGCTGGCCATCGTCGAAGGCGCCATCCAGGTGGCTGACTTGCAGGTTCGGGACATCATGGTCCCGCGCTCGCAAATGGTCAGCATCAAGGCGAACCAGACACCCCGCGAGTTCCTGCCTGCCGTGGTCGACTCGGCCCACTCCCGCTATCCGGTCATCGGCGAAAGCCACGATGACGTGATGGGCGTGTTGCTGGCCAAGGACTTGCTGCCGTTGATCCTCAAGGAGAACGGCGACAGCTTCAACATCAAGGACCTGCTGCGTCCGGCCACCTTCGTGCCGGAATCCAAGCGCCTTAACGTGCTGCTGCGCGAATTCCGCGCCAACCACAATCACATGGCCATCGTCATCGACGAGTACGGCGGCGTGGCCGGTTTGGTGACCATCGAAGACGTGCTGGAGCAAATCGTCGGCGACATCGAAGACGAACACGACGTCGAAGAAGACAGCTACATCAAGCCGCTGCCCAGCGGTGATTTCCTGATCAAGGCCCTGACACCGATCGAGAACTTCAACGATTTTTTCGACAGCGAGTTCTCCGACGATGAGTTCGATACCGTTGGCGGCCTGGTGATGAGCGCGTTCGGGCATTTGCCAAAACGTAACGAAATCACTGAAATCGGCCCGTACCGCTTCCGCATCCTGAACGCCGACAGCCGTCGGATTCACTTGCTTCGCCTGACGCCCATTGCTCGCTAAGGATTGAAATGCGCTGGACAACCCGCCCCGGCTGGCCCGGTAACCTGCTGGCCGTGGCGGCCGGTGCAATCACCACCCTGGCCCTGGCGCCGTTCGATATCTGGCCACTGGCACTGCTCGCCGTCGGCCTGTTCTATGCCGGTTTGCGCGAACTGAGCCCACGCCAGGCGCTGGGTCGCGGCTGGTGTTTCGGTTTCGGCCTGTTCGGTGCCGGCACCAGCTGGATCTACTACAGCATTCACCACTTCGGCGGCGCGTCGATGCTGCTGGCCGGCTTCCTGATGCTGCTCTTCACGGCGGCGATTGCCTGGTTCTTTGCCCTGCCCGCCTGGATCTGGGCGCGCTGGCTGCGTCGCAATGAGGCACCGCTGGCCGACGCACTGGCCTTCGCTGCGCTGTGGGTTGGCCAGGAAGCTTTCCGTGGTTGGTTCCTGACAGGTTTCCCGTGGCTGTATTCCGGTTACAGCCAGCTCGATGGCCCGCTGGCCGGGCTTGCTCCCATCGGCGGGATGTGGCTGATTTCCTTTACCCTGGCCCTGACAGCTGCGCTGATCTACAACGGCTTGCGCCTGGTTCGCACAGGGCGTAAAGGCTTCATCGCAGCCGGTATATTACTGCTGGTCGGCCCATGGCTGGTCGGTACGGCACTCAAGCACCACGCCTGGACCAGCCCGTCGGGCCCGCCACTGAGCGTCGCCGCCATTCAGGGCAACGTCGAACAAAGCATGAAGTGGGACCCGGCGCAGCTCAACGCGCAATTGGCGTTGTACCGCGACATGAGTTTCAGCTCCAGGCGCGCCGATCTGCTCATTTGGCCGGAAACGGCGATTCCGGTGCTCAAGGAGTCCGCCGAGGGCTACCTGAACATGATGGGAAGCTTCGCGGCCGAACGTAAATCGGCGTTCATTACCGGTGTCCCGGTGCGCATGGAAGTACGCCACGAAAAGCGACTCTTCAATGGCATCACCGCTACCGGTGAAGGCGACGGCACTTACCTGAAGCAAAAACTGGTGCCGTTTGGTGAATATGTCCCCTTGCAGGACATGCTGCGCGGACTAATCGCTTTCTTCGACCTGCCAATGTCGGACTTCGCTCGCGGCCCGGCCGACCAGCCGCTGCTGCAAGCCAAGGGTTATCAGATCGCGCCGTTCATCTGCTATGAAGTGGTTTATCCGGAGTTCGCCGCCAGCCTTGCCGCCCGCAGCGACCTGCTGCTGACCATCAGCAACGACACCTGGTTCGGCACCTCCATCGGCCCCCTGCAACACCTGCAGATGGCGCAGATGCGTGCACTGGAGGCCGGCCGCTGGATGATCCGCGCTACCAACAACGGCGTATCCGGCCTGATCAACCCGTTCGGTCAGATTACCGATCAGATCCCGCAGTTCGAGCGCGGCATCCTGTATGGCGAAGTGGTGCCGATGCATAACCTGACGCCGTACCTGGAATGGCGTTCGTGGCCATTGCTCATTGTCTGCGTGTTGTTGTTCGGTTGGGCGCTGATTGCGAGCCGGATGGCCAAGACCGTCTAAAAATTGATACAGAACACTTGTGGCGAGGGAGCAAACTCCCTCGCCACAAGGTTTAGCTCTCAGCGATAGAACAACGAATAACCGATCTGCCCCACCGCCTCGTTCATCAATTGCCCGTTCTGCCAGATCGCCTTGAACTCCGGCATCCAGCCACCCAGTGGCCGCGCGTTGTCGCCGCCCAGAAACCCTACCGGCGCCGGCACCACCTCAAACCCGGCCTTGCGGAAACTCCAGACCGCTCGTGGCATATGCCAGGCCTGAGTCACGAGTACCACACGCTTGACGCCCTGTGGCAGCAACACCTCGGCGCTGAACTGCGCATTTTCCCAGGTCGTGCGGCTGCGCCCTTCCTGCCAGCGCACGCTCACGCCAAAATCGTCACGCAAGGAGTCAGCCATCATCTGCGCTTCGCTTGGCGGCGTGTTGTAATGCAAGCCGCCGCTAGTCAGCACCGGCAGACCGGAAGCCTTGGCCAACCGCGCAGCAAAGCGCTGGCGCTCCAGGCCGACGCCCGTGGGCTGGTCGGCGCCCCAGGCCACGTCACCGCGTTCGCGCCCCGAGCCGAGGATCACGATCGCATCCGCGCGTTGCCCCAGGACGGCCCATTCATCGCGGGCCAGCGGTGGCTCCCGCTCGAGCAGGCCGGCACTCCACTGCACCACCACCGGCAGGCTCATCAGCCAGAACCCCCCCAGGCCCAGCGCAAAGCACGCACCGGCAAGCCTTGGCCTGGATCGGCGCAACCACCAGGCAAGCAAAAGCAGCAGCAATAGAATGCCGGGTGGCAAAAGAAGTTGTTTTACGAAATAACGAAAAGGCATTGAGCATCTCCCGGAGATGCCCGAAGCCTAAGTGGGTTAGCGCAATGCGACAATCATTACGCAAGGACTATGCTGCAAAAATGCATGGAGCATGGCTCTGTGCCCTATTTGAACTGGAAAGACCGGACCTTTACCGCGTCTCTACCGGGAGCCTTGTCCTTGAGCCAGATAATCTTGGCCGAACGTGGTACGTCGAGTTGCTTTACCGCCTCTGACAAGCATCCGTGTGTCTCACGCTCACTGCGATCCAGATACGCCTTGACCAGTGCAAACTCTGCGGGGCTCAGACCACGCAGTTCCAGTTCCAGAGGGTGTTCGTCGCGCAACCGGCCAGCGGTCCTTGCCGCATCCAGGGCCAAGGCCAAACGATCGATCAGCCTTTCGTACAGCTCCGGTTTTGTAGCTTTTTGCTGAGACTCAACCATCCCTCACCTCATTGGAAGATAAGACCTACTCCCCAGTTAGAGCTTAGCTTCCATGAACAAACCGGCTGAACGCCGCGACCAACGGCCCTCGCAGCGCTTTTTGCAGGACGTGCGGCAGCAATCAGGGTTTCCCTCGGTAGAGCGCGGTCATGTATGCTACGGCGCTTCCTGTAACTCCACTTCCAGCTCGGCTGGGCCTCGAAAACGCCAATGTGGCGTGTTCACCGTCCAGCGTTGCATTGAAGAGGATTAGGCCACCCCTATTCAGTTCAAAAGTAGCCATGCACGAACAATATCAGCCCCGTGAAATCGAAGCCGCCGCCCAGTCGTTCTGGGACGAGCAAAAGTCCTTTGAAGTCAGTGAACAGCCAGGCAAGGAGACTTACTACTGCCTGTCGATGTTCCCTTACCCCAGCGGCAAGCTACACATGGGGCACGTGCGCAACTACACCATCGGCGACGTGATCTCCCGCTACCAGCGCATGCAAGGCAAGAACGTCCTGCAGCCCATGGGTTGGGACGCCTTCGGCATGCCGGCGGAAAACGCCGCGATGAAGAACAACGTAGCGCCCGCCAAGTGGACCTACGAAAACATCGCCTACATGAAAAGCCAGCTGCGCAGCCTGGGCCTGGCGGTGGACTGGTCGCGCGAAGTGACCACCTGCAAGCCCGATTACTACCGCTGGGAACAATGGCTGTTCACCCGCCTGTTCGAAAAAGGTGTGATTTACAAAAAAAGCGGCACCGTGAACTGGGACCCGATCGACCAGACCGTCCTGGCCAACGAGCAAGTGATCGACGGTCGCGGCTGGCGTTCCGGCGCGCTGATCGAAAAGCGCGAAATCCCGATGTACTACTTCAAGATCACCGCCTACGCGGATGAGCTGCTGGAGAGCCTCGACGACCTGCCGGGCTGGCCTGAACAGGTCAAGACCATGCAGCGCAACTGGATCGGCAAATCCCGCGGCATGGAAGTGCAGTTCCCGTACAACGTCGATTCCATCGGCGAAGCGGGCACGCTGAAAGTCTTCACCACCCGTCCGGACACTCTCATGGGAGCGACCTACGTCGCCGTGGCCGCCGAACACCACCTCGCCACCCTCGCTGCACAGAACAATCCTGAGCTGCAAGCGTTCATCGCAGAATGCAAGGGCGGCAGCGTGGCTGAAGCCGACGTCGCCACCCAGGAGAAAAAAGGCCTGCCGACCGGCCTGTTCGTCGAGCACCCGCTGACTGGCGAAAAACTGCCGGTATGGGTCGCCAACTATGTGCTGATGCACTACGGCGATGGCGCCGTGATGGCAGTTCCGGCCCACGACGAGCGCGATTTCGAGTTCGCCCACAAGTACAACCTGCCGGTTAAATCGGTCGTGCGCACCAGTTCCGGTGACAGCAACCCGGCGCCATGGCAAGACGCCTACGGCGAGTACGGCACGCTGATCAATTCCGGCGAGTTCGATGGCCTCGACTTCGCGGGTGCCTTCGACGCCATCGAAGTGGCGCTGATCAAGAAAGAACTGGGCGCCTCGCGCACCCAGTTCCGCCTGCGCGACTGGGGCATCAGCCGTCAGCGCTACTGGGGCTGCCCGATCCCGATCATCCACTGCACCACCTGCGGTGATGTGCCGGTACCGGAAGATCAATTGCCGGTCGTACTGCCGGAAGACGTGGTGCCGGACGGCGCCGGCTCGCCACTGGCGCGCATGCCTGAGTTCTACGAGTGCAACTGCCCTAAATGTGGCCAGCCTGCCAAGCGTGAAACCGACACCATGGACACCTTCGTCGAGTCGTCGTGGTATTACGCCCGCTACGCCTCGCCGCACTTTGAAGGCGGCCTCGTGGAAAAATCCGCAGCCGACCACTGGCTGCCGGTGGATCAGTACATCGGCGGTATCGAACACGCGATCCTGCACCTGCTTTACGCACGCTTCTTCCACAAGCTGATGCGTGACGAAGGCCTGGTGAGCTCCAACGAGCCGTTCAAGAACCTGCTGACCCAGGGCATGGTGATCGCCGAGACTTACTATCGTCGCGAAGCCAATGGCGCTTACACCTGGTTCAACCCGGCGGACGTCGAGCTTGAGCGTGACAGCAAGGCCAAGGTTATCAGCGCCAAATTGAAAGCTGACGGCTTGCCGGTGGAAATCGGCGGCACCGAGAAGATGGCCAAGTCGAAGAACAACGGTGTCGACCCACAGTCGATGATCGACCAGTTCGGTGCAGACACTTGCCGCCTGTTCATGATGTTCGCCTCGCCGCCTGACATGAGCGCGGAATGGTCTGACTCCGGCGTGGAAGGTTCGCACCGTTTCCTCAAGCGTGTCTGGCGTCTGGCTCAAGCCCACGTCACCCAGGGCCTGCCGGGCAAACTGGACGTCGCCATCCTGAATGACGAGCAGAAAGCCGTTCGTCGCTCGATCCACCTGGCCATCAAGCAGGCCAGCCAGGACGTCGGCCAGAGCCACAAATTCAACACCGCCATCGCCCAGGTGATGACGCTGATGAACGTGCTGGAAAAAGCCGCGCAAGGCACCGGGCAGGATCGCGCACTGATTCACGAAGGTCTGGAAACCGTGACTCTGCTGCTGGCTCCGATCACGCCGCATATCAGCCACGAACTGTGGAATCAACTGGGTCACGCTGATCCTGTGATCGACGCCGGTTGGCCGGTGCAGGACGACAGCGCACTGGTGCAGGACAGCCTGACGCTCGTCATCCAGGTCAACGGCAAGCTGCGTGGCCAGATCGAAATGCCCGCCAGCGCCAGTCGCGAGGAAGTCGAAGCCGCCGCCCGCGCCAACGACAACGTCCTGCGCTTCGTCGACGGTCTGACCATCCGTAAAGTGATCGTAGTGCCCGGGAAACTGGTCAATATCGTCGCCAGCTAATTGGATCGGGCGCCAGGTGAGCCTGGCGCCGAGTAAAACCTTTCGGGCCGCTTGATCGGCCCACATGGTTTCAAGGGGAGCAACAAGATGATCAAACGCAATCTGCTGGTGATGGGCCTCGCGGTTCTGTTGAGCGCCTGCGGTTTCCAGCTGCGCGGCACCGGCACCGACGAACTGGCGATCAAGGAACTCGACCTGAGCGCCCGTAACGCTTACGGCCCAACCGTGACCCAATTGCGTCAGGTACTGGAGGGCAGCGGCGTCAAGGTCTACAACGGCGCACCTTACAAACTGGTGCTGACCGATGAGCAGGAAAGCCAACGCATCCTCAGCTACGCAGGTGCCGGTCGTGCTGGCGAGTACCAGGTGACCACCGTATTGAACTACGACATCCGTGGTCGCGGTGACCTGCCACTTATGAGCGACAAGCTTGAAGTGCAGAAAATCTACATGCACGACGGCAACAACCTGGTGGGTTCCGACCAGGAAGCCGCAACGGCCCGGACAGAAGCCCGCCGCGAGCTGGTTCAGCGCATGATGCTGCGCCTGCAACAACTGAGCCCAGGTCAACTGGATCAGCTGCAGCAGACGGCTGAAGCCAGGGCCAAGGCTGATGCCGCAGCACTGGAAGCGGCAAAGAAGGCTGAAGCGGATACCCCGCGTCAGTCGCCTGTCGAACTGCCGCAGCAGTAAGACTTACGGGGCGCTCAGGCGCCCCGTTCGCCCTCTCTTATGAAACTCGCCCCCGCCCAACTCGCCAAACACCTGCAAGGTGCCCTTGCGCCGGTCTACATCATCAGCGGCGATGACCCGTTGTTGTGCCAGGAGGCGGCCGACGCTGTTCGCGCCGCCGCCCGTCAGCAGGGATTCGATGAACGCCAGGTGTTTGCCGCCGACGCCAGTTTCGACTGGGGGACGCTGCTGCAAGCCGGTGCCAGCATGTCGCTGTTCGCCGAAAAGCGCCTGCTGGAACTGCGCTTGCCTTCCGGTAAACCCGGCGACAAAGGTGCCGCCGCGCTGATCGAGTACTGCTCGCGCCCGGCTGACGACACCGTACTGCTGATCAGCCTGCCGAAACTCGATGGCAGTGCGCAGAAAACCAAGTGGGGCAAAGCGCTGGTCGAAGGACAGCAGACCCAGTTCGTGCAGATCTGGCCAGTCGATGTCGCCCAGTTGCCAAGCTGGATCCGCCAACGCCTGTCCCAGGCCGGGCTTTCCGCCAGCCAGGACGCCGTTGAGCTGATCGCGGCGCGGGTCGAGGGCAATTTGCTGGCCGCCGCCCAGGAAATCGAAAAGCTCAAACTGATGGCCGAAGGGGGTCAGATCACCGTTGAAACCGTGCAGGCGGCGGTGGCCGACAGTGCGCGCTTCGACGTCTTTGGCCTGACCGATGCGGTGCTCAATGGTGAAGCGGCCCATGCGTTGCGCATGCTCGAAGGCTTGCGCGGTGAAGGCGTCGAGCCGCCGGTGATTCTCTGGGCCCTGGCCCGGGAGTTGCGCCTGCTGGCCAACATTTCGCTGCAATACAGCCAGGGCACGCCCCTGGACAAGGCCTTCAGCCAGGCCAAACCTCCGGTCTGGGACAAGCGCAAACCGTTGATGAGCAAAGCCCTGCAACGCTATTCGGCCCAACGCTGGGCGCAGCTTTTGCTCGAAGCACAGCGTATCGACGCACAGATCAAGGGCCAGGCTGCGGGTTCGCCGTGGATGAGCTTGAGCCGGTTGACGTTATTGATGGCTGGGCAAAAATTGACGTTGCCTGCCGAGTGAGATCAAGAGATCTTTCTTCCTACAAAATCCACATCCATCGCCCCTATAGACAGAACCTGTACTTCGGCCGATGATTTGCCCCGCAAAAACCACTCACTTGCGAGAAATCATCATGAGCAAAAAGCCATCGAAGCATGGCCCCAACAAGGCCAAATCCATCATTGCCCGGCCATTGTTCCGCAGCCGCCAGGAACGCCCCACCAAGGGCAAAGGCAGCTACCGCCGCGAAGCCTTCCAGTCTGACAGCTGGGAGGCTTCTTACTTTCTGGCGGCCTGAAAGGCAAGCATCCGCTCAACATGTTAAGGTCTGCACCTGATCCATATTCCCTGGACCCGTGCATGCCCTTTTGTCTTTCCCGTCGTTGGCACTTGCGCCAATTGATTGCTGCCTCCAGCCTCGTTTTGCTAGTCGCCTGCGCGGAAAAACCCACCGCCGCCGACGCCCAGCCGCTTCAGACCCTCCCTGTCGCCACCGCCCCGGCGGTTATTCCGCCTGTGGTTCCGAACGGTGAGAACCTCGACATCCAACCCACCCAGACCTTCGCTGAATGGCAGGCGGGTTTCCGCAAGGATGCCTTGGCCGCCGGTATCCGCGCCGATCTGTTTGATCGCGCTTTCGCCGATGTCAGCTTCGACCCCAGTGTGATTCGTGCCGATCGCAGCCAACCGGAATTCGCAAAACCGGTGTGGGAATACCTCGACGGCGCCTTGTCGCCACTGCGGGTACGCAAAGGCCAGTCGCTGGTCAACCAGTACGCCGACATCCTGCAAAGCATCGAGCAGCGTTACGGCGTTGATCGTCAGGCGCTGGTGGCCGTGTGGGGCATGGAAAGCAACTTTGGCCAATTCCAGGGCAGCAAGTCGGTGATCAACTCGCTGGCGACCCTGGCCTACGAAGGCCGTCGCCCCGGTTTCGCCCACGCACAATTGATTGCCGCCCTGCAAATCCTGCAACAAGGCGATATCGAACCCGAGAAGATGCTCGGATCCTGGGCCGGTGCCATGGGCCAGACCCAGTTCATCCCGACCACCTACAACACCCATGCCGTGGACTTCGATGGCGACGGACGCCGCGATATCTGGGGCAGCTCGGCTGATGCCCTGGCCTCGACCGCGCATTACCTGCAAAGCTCAGGCTGGCAGAGAGGCCAGCCGTGGGGCTTCGAAGTGCAGTTGCCAGGCGGGTTCAATTACGTGCTGGCCGATGGCACGACTCGCAAGAGCGTCGCCGAATGGCGCCAACTGGGTGTTACGCTGCCCAACGGCAGCCAGGTCCCGGCCGGCTCCGAGCAATTGTCCGCGGCCCTGCTGCTGCCGGCCGGTTACCGTGGACCGGCGTTCCTGGTGCTCGATAACTTCCGGGCGATCCTCAAGTACAACAACTCGTCCTCCTACGCCTTGGGGGTGAGCCTGTTGTCCGAACGCTTCAATGGCGCGGGACTGATCAGCGGCACGTGGCCAAAGGATGACCTGCCACTGAGCCGTACCGAGCGGATCGAGCTGCAAAACCTGCTGAGCACACAAAACTACGATGCCGGCACTGCCGACGGAATCATTGGCGCCAACACGCGCAAGGCGATCCGCAGCGCCCAACAGTCGTTTGGCTGGCCGGCGGATGGGTACCCGACGCACAAATTGCTGGAAGGATTGCGTAACCGATAGTTTGTCGTATGGCGAATACCGCCATCGCGAGCAGGCTCGCTCCCACAGGTTCAAAGGTGATCACGCCACTTGCGTACACCTCAAACTTTGTAGGAGCGAGCCTGCTCGCGATGACTGCCTGACAGGCGAAAAATATCTAGCGCCTGGTA
Source organism: Pseudomonas sp. P5_B3 (assembly GCF_056400405.1). NCBI lineage: Bacteria > Pseudomonadati > Pseudomonadota > Gammaproteobacteria > Pseudomonadales > Pseudomonadaceae > Pseudomonas > Pseudomonas sp. P5_B3. Next base: position 78,252 of record NZ_JBFULI010000002.1, read on the forward strand.
ACCACATCCTGTTCCAACAGCAACTCCTTGTTCCCCGCATCCAGCCGCACCAACGCCCCCATCGGCAACGTCAGGTTCGGGTTGCAATGCCCACTGCGCCAGCCGGACAGCACCGGAATCGGCAATGGCTCGAACGTCTGCTTGAGCAAGCGCTCCAGCGCGACCACCTCAACTCCCGCGATGTCCCCCACCAGCACCCCACGCAGCTTGTGCAGGGTTCCCGCAAGACGCAGATGGGTCAGCAACCGGTCGATGCGATACAGCGGCTCGTTGATATCTTCGATGAACAGAATGACGCCCTCGGCATCGATCTGGTAGGGCGTACCCATCGTCGCGGCAATCATCGACAGGTTGCCACCGAGCAGGCGCCCATGAGCGACACCCGGTACGATCGTTGTCAACGGGCGGCCAATCGGATGCGTGAGCACGCTACCGGCCCTGCATTGCCCACGGAGCATGTTAAAAAAAGAGGATTCGGTAGGTGGCAGCCGCTCACCCAGCAGATCGGCGTTGAGCAGCGGGCCATGGAAGGTCACAAAACCCGCATAACGGCTGATCGCCAAATGCAACGCGGTGATGTCGCTGTAGCCGATGAATGGCTTGGCGTGGTGGCGCAGCAACTGGAAATCGACGCGATCAAGCAACCGAGGCGTGCCGTATCCGCCGCGCAGGCAAATGATGGCATCGACCTCCGGGTCGGTGAACGCGGCGTGCAGGTCATTGAGTCGTACATCGTCGCTGCCGGCGAGGTAGCCATCCTTCTCGAACACCCCGGGAAATATCCGCAGCGAGTAACCACGTGCGCGCATCCAGGCTATGGCCTTGCCGGTGTCCAGCGCAGCAGGGCCGGCAGGCGCGATCACGGCGATCAACCCTTGCATCGGCAACGCCGGTACAGGCGTGTGAGGCATGAGCGTGGGGTCAGGTCTTGCGGTCATCCATGGATCTCCCAGCGTAGAAGCGTCAAGCACACATTAGTCAGGAACGGCGACAAACAGAAGGGGATCAATCGTCCCGTCGTTCGCAGGAAAGGGCCGAAATCACTGTCAGACGGGCAAAAAAAGCCCGCAAGGCCGATTAAACCTTGCGGGCACTTTTCACAGCGCAGAATCAGGACGACATCAGCTCGGCCTTGACCAGCTTGGCCTGCTCGTCAGCGTGATACGAAGAGCGTACCAACGGACCGGACGCCACGTTCTTGAAGCCCATCTTGTAGCCTTCCTCGGCGAACCAGGCGAAGGTGTCCGGGTGCACGAAGCGCTGCACCGGCAAGTGGCTGCGGGACGGTTGCAGGTACTGGCCGAGGGTCAGCATGTCGATGTCGTGTTCGCGCATGCGCTTCATGACTTCGATGACTTCTTCGTCGGTCTCGCCCAGGCCCAGCATCAGACCGGACTTGGTCGGAATGTGCGGCATCATCTGCTTGAAACGTTGCAGCAGGGTCAGCGACCACTGGTAGTCCGAGCCCGGACGCGCGGCCTTGTACAGGCGCGGCACGGTTTCCAGGTTGTGGTTGAACACATCCGGTGGCTCGGCAGCGGTGATTTGCAGCGCGATGTCCATGCGGCCACGGTAGTCCGGGACCAGGGTTTCGAGCTGCACATTCGGCGACAGTTTGCGGATTTCGCGGATGCAGTCGGCAAAGTGCTGGGCACCGCCGTCACGCAGGTCATCACGGTCCACCGAGGTGATCACCACGTACTTGAGTTTCAGGTCGGCGATGGCGATGGCCAGGCTTTCCGGCTCGTTGACGTCCAGTGGCTTCGGACGGCCGTGGCCGACGTCGCAGAACGGGCAACGACGGGTGCAGATGTCACCCATGATCATGAAGGTCGCGGTGCCGCCGGAGAAGCACTCGCCCAGGTTCGGGCAGGACGCCTCTTCGCACACGCTGTGCAGCTTGTGTTTGCGCAGCAGGGCCTTGATGCGGTCGACTTCCGGTGAAACCGGGATGCGGACACGAATCCAGTCCGGCTTTTTCGGCAATTCCGTAGTCGGGATGATCTTCACCGGGATGCGTGCAACCTTTTCGGCGCCGCGCAGCTTGACGCCGGCTTCTACCTTGGGACGCGGGGCCGGGCGCTCGGTGACATCGAGCGTCGGGATCATGGTTTGCACTGCATCAGTAGTCATATCAGTCGATTCCGCCCGTCAGGGTCGTCTGCTCAGCATAGTCGAGGTGTTTGACGAGCTGCGCGCGCAGCCGGGCACTTACCTCGGCAAATTCAATCGATCCTGCGTGATCGCTCAGCTGGGTCATCGCCAGCCCGGCATAGCCGCAGGGATTAATCCGTCGAAACGGTTCCAGGTTCATGTCCACGTTCAGGGCCAGGCCATGAAAGGAGCAGCCATGGCGGATCCGCAGACCCAGCGAGGCGATTTTCGCCCCGTCGACGTAGACACCCGGTGCATCGGGTTTGGCCACGGCGGTTACGCCGTAACTGGCCAGCAGCTCGATCAGGCACTGCTCCATCCGGGTGACCAGATCGCGCACACCAAACCCGAGCTTGCGCACGTCCAGCAGCAGATAAGCCACCAACTGGCCAGGCCCATGGTAGGTCACCTGGCCACCACGATCGACCTGCACTACCGGAATATCACCGGGGAGCAGCAAATGTTCGGCCTTGCCCGCCTGGCCCTGGGTGAACACCGGTGGATGCTCTACCAGCCAGATCTCGTCGGCGGCATCGCTGCCGCGTTCGTTGGTGAAGCGTTGCATGGCATGCCAGACCGGCTCGTAAGCCATCTGGCCGAGCTCGCGAAAGCCCAGCGCGCCAGACATCACAGCACCATGTGCACGAAACCGGTGGCCCGCAGTTCGCTGTTGATGTTGTACAGCTGGTCCTGGTCGGTCGCGACGATGTGCAACTGAATGGTGGTGTATTTGCCGTTGCTGCTCTGGCGTTCGTCAACACGCTCATCGTTGATCTTGGCGTGTTTCTCGACGATCTTGATGATCTTGTCCTTGTTGCCCACACCGGTATCGCTGATTACCTTAACGGGATAGTCAGTGACCGGGAATTCGATCTTTGGCGCCTTTACTTCGGTATCGGTCATGGCGTAACGGCCTCGTAAGCGTAAGCCGTGGCGACGGGCATGGCTGCGCGCCAGATCAACGCGGAGCCATGCAGGTGCACACTAAATTCAGTTGAACAAGCCGTAGAAGAATAGACGGATGCTATCCCACATGCGGCGGAAGATACCACCTTCCTCGACAGCGTCCAGAGCGATCAGATCAGCGCTGTGCACGACCTTGTCGTCCAGTTTCACTTCGACTTTACCGATCACGTCGCCCTTGGCGATTGGCGCGACCAGCTGCGGGTTCATGGTCATGCTGGCAGCGAGCTTTTTCAGCTGGCCTTTGGGCAGGGTCATGGTCAGGTCTTCAGCCAGGCCAGCCTTGACCTGGTTCGTGGAGCCCTTCCAGACTGGAGCCTGAGCCAGCTCGGCGCCCTTCTGATAGAAGGTCTGGGTTTCGAAGAAGCGGAAACCGTAGGTCAGCAGCTTCTGGGTTTCTGCGGCACGAGCCACTTCGCTGTTGGTGCCGAACACCACGGCGATCAGGCGCATGCCATCACGTACGGCCGAAGACACCATGCAGTAGCCGGCTTCGTCGGTGTGGCCGGTTTTCAGGCCATCGACGGTCTTGTCGCGCCACAGCAGCAGGTTACGGTTCGGTTGCTTGATGCCGTTCCAGAAGAACTCTTTCTGCGAGTAGATCGCGTAGTGAGCCGGGTCTTCGTGGATGATCGCGCGGGCCAGCACAGCCATGTCGTGAGCCGACGAATAGTGCTCAGGGTTTGGCAAGCCGGTCGGGTTCATGAAGTGGGTGTTGGTCATGCCCAGGTCGGCGACGGTCTTGTTCATCAGGTCGGCGAAAGCGTCTTCGCTGCCGGCGATGTGCTCGGAGAGCGCGACGCTGGCGTCGTTGCCCGACTGGATGATGATGCCGTGCAGCAGGTCGCTGACAGTGACCTGCGAACCGACCTTGATGAACATCCGCGAACCGCCGGTACGCCAGGCGTTTTCGCTGACGGTCACCGGATCGTTTTCGCCGATCTGGCCGCGACGGATTTCCAGGGTCGCGATGTACGCGGTCATCAGCTTGGTCAGGCTGGCCGGCGGCAGACGCTGATCACCATTGTTCTCGACCAGCACGTTGCCGCTGCTGGCATCCATGAGCACGTAGGCCTTGGCAGCCAGTTGCGGTGGCGACGGCATCATCTCGACCGCGAAGGCGGCTGGAGAGAGGAGCAGCGGGACTAGAAGGCACAGGCGTTTGGCAAAGGTGGTGATGTTCATCCGTCTCTCGAAATCGCTAATGGAAACTGCCCGAAGGCAAAATTTAATCAGATGACTTTCTAACGAGTCATCGCGTGTTCAGTTGCTCACTCCAGCCACCCTTTGCCGGGCTTTTGTTCTTCGACGAGCCAACAACCTGGTTCATCCCCCAAAACTGCAGACGAACCGTCAATCAAGTTCTACGTTTTACTCAGTCACAACACTTGGCGAACCGAGATTGGCCAGGCGCACACTGTTCTGCACCTGCTGGATTTCACCCGGCGATCCGATCGGGCCCAGGCGAACCCGATGCAGGGTCTGCTGATTGCGCACGATCGAGCTGATGAACACCGGAGCGCTCACCATCCCGCTGAGCTTCGATCTCAGGAGTTCTGCAGCGTCCGGGTTGGCGAACGCGCCCACCTGCAGATACTGGCCAGAGGCTGGTGCAGAAGCGTTTTTTTTTGCGTCAGCAAGTTGTACGGGCACAACGGCTGCGGCGTGTTGCTGCGGCGGTGGTGTCCATTGCTCGACGGTGCCGGCCGAGGCCGTGATCACCGGGGCGCTATTCTGCGCGACTTGCGGCTCGTTGAGCATTAAAGGCGCCGGACGGCCCTTGGCGGCCCACCACTGTTGTGGATCGATGCCCTCGACCTTGACCCGCGCGGTACCGGTCTCGGCATAACCGAGTTTCTTGGCGGCCGCGTATGACAGGTCGATGATCCGGTCCGAGTAGAACGGCCCACGATCGTTGACGCGCAGGATCACGCTCTTGTTGTTGTCCAGGTTGGTCACCCGAACGTAACTCGGCAGCGGTAAGGTCTTGTGTGCGGCACTCATGCCGTACAGGTCATAGACTTCGCCGTTGGCGGTGTTCTGACCATGGAACTTGGTGCCATACCAGGACGCCGTACCCGACTGCACGTACGTCTTGGATTCTTGCAACGGAAAATAGGTTTTGCCCAGTACCGAGTACGGGCTGGCCTTGTACGGGCCGGTATGCAGGGTCGGCGTGGCGTCCGGGATGCGCGACACATCGACATCCCACCATGGCGCGCCATCCTTGTGGGCACGGTTGATGTCCAGCCCCGGCGTCGAGCGCACGGCGGTGGTGGACTTCTGGGCTGGCGCGCGGCTGGTCGAACAACTGGCGACCAGCACAGCCAACGCGGCGAATGCCATCAACTTCAGGGGTTTATTGATAGGCAATGCCCGCATTACTTGACGCCCCGTGCTTGGACCAGCTGTTCAGACAGTTGATGTACGGCCATGGCGTACATCACGCTGCGGTTATAACGCGTGATCGCGTAAAAATTCTTCAGGCCCATCCAGTACTCGGAGCCATTGTCGCCTTCCAGGCGGAAAGCGGTAACCGGCATATCATCGCGCAGCGCATCATGACTTGACCACCCCAGGGCTCGCAACTCCCCGACGGTTTTCGTTGGTTCGATTCCTGCGGTCAAACCCTCGTCGACCTGATCGCCACGGACATCGGCACGGCTGACCACCGGTTCGCCGGCGCCCCAGCCATGACGCTTGAAGTAACTGGCGACACTACCAATGGCATCGTCGGGGTTGGTCCAGATGTTGATATGGCCATCACCGTCGAAATCCACCGCATAGGCGCGGAAACTGCTCGGCATGAATTGCGGCAACCCCATTGCGCCGGCGTAAGAGCCTTTGAGCGTCAACGGATCGACCTGCTCTTCGCGGGCCAGCAGCAGGAACTCACGCAATTCCTTGCGGAAAAACTCGGCACGGGGAGGATAGTCGAAACCCAGGGTCGACAAGGCATCGATCACCCGGAAATTTCCGGTATTACGGCCGAAAAAGGTTTCAACGCCGATGATCGAGACTATCACCTGGGCCGGAACGCCGTATTCCTGCTCGGCACGGGCCAACACCGCTTCGTGCTGACGCCAGAAATCCACACCCCGGGCTATGCGCGCATCGGTGATGAACATCGGGCGATATTCGCTCCACTGCTTGACCCGTTCGGCGGGTTTCGAAATGGCGTCCAGAATCGACTGCTTGCGCTCGGCTTCGCGGAACACGCCCATCAATTGTTCACCGGCGAAACCATAGTCGCGGGTCATTTCACCGACGAATTCGGCCACCTGGGGTGAGCCTTCGTAGTCGCCGGCCAACGCTTCCTGCACGGTGCCAAGGATGCTTACCAGGCCGACCCATGGCGCATACCGAGTCACCCAGCCACGCATTACTTGCATTGAAAGTTTCACCTTATTCAAACCTGTGCGATCCACTTGCGATGGGTATGGATCGACATCAAAACCCCAAACGCTGACAGCAGCGTCACCAGCGAAGTTCCTCCGTAGCTAATGAACGGCAACGGCACCCCCACCACCGGCAACAGGCCACTGACCATACCGATGTTGACGAAAACATAAACAAAAAACGTCATGGTCAGGCTGCCCGCGAGCAACTTGCCGAACAATGTCTGCGCCTGGGCGGTAATCACCAGTCCGCGGCCGATCAACAGCAGGTAGATCAGCAACAGCGCGCAGATCCCCACCAGGCCGAATTCTTCACCCATTACTGCAATGATGAAGTCGGTGTGGCTTTCCGGCAGGAAGTCCAGGTGCGACTGGGTGCCCAGCAACCAGCCCTTGCCGAACACACCGCCGGAACCGATGGCGGCCTTGGACTGGATGATGTTCCAGCCCGTACCAAGCGGATCGCTCTCCGGATCGAGGAACGTCAGAATTCGCTGCTTCTGGTAGTCGTGCATGATGAAGAACCACATGGCAACCGCCACGGGCACGGCGGCGGCCAGTACGCCGAGGATCCAGCGCCAGCGCAAGCCACCCATGAACAATACGAAAGCGCCGCCGGCCAGGATCAGCAGCGAAGTGCCGAGGTCCGGTTGACGCACGATCAGAATGAACGGCACGCCGATCAGCATCAGGCTGACGCCCACATGCTTGAGCTGGGGCGGCAAGGTGCGTTTGGACAAGTACCAGGCGATCGTCGCCGGCATCAGGATTTTCATGAATTCCGAGGGCTGGAAGCGGATCACCCCGGGAATGTTGATCCAGCGGGTGGCGCCCATGGCGTTGTGGCCCATGATGTCCACCACCAGCAACAGCATTACCCCGACCACGTAGCCCAGCGGCACCCAGCGCGCCATGAAGCGCGGCTCGAACTGGGCGATGACGATCATCGACACCAGGCCGATGCCGAACGAAGTGGCTTGCTTGCCCAGCAGATCCCAGCTTTTGCCACTGGCCGAATACAGCACGAACAGGCTGCCGGCGGCGAGAGTCAGCAGCAGGATCAACAATGGGCCGTCGATGTGCAGGCGTTGCAGCAGCGTCGCACGGCGACGCATCACATCCTCGCTGGAGAGCATGCGATCGAAGTTATTCATCACGGGCGGTAGCCTCTGCACTGATAGGGCTGGCGTATTCGGGCTTCAACCGACCGTCCTGGTCCAGGAGCCAGGCATCCATGACTTGACGCACCACAGGAGCTGCGACGCCGGAGCCGGACTCGCCGTTCTCGACCATCACCGACACCACGATTTTCGGGTCGTCGGCCGGCGCGAAGCCGACGAACAAGGCGTGGTCACGGTGACGCTCCTGGACCTTGGAGCGGTCGTACTTTTCACCCTGCTTGATCGCGACCACCTGGGCCGTACCCGACTTGCCGGCGATTCGGTATTGCGCGCCGATCGAGGCTTTGCGCGCCGTACCCCGGGCACCATGCATAACCTGCTGCATGCCGTGGTTGACCTTGGTCCAGTCCGACGGGTCGCGCAGGATAATGTCCGGCATCGGGTTAGGGTCCACTGGCTTCTCGCCTTCGATGGTCCTGGCCAGGTGCGGACGATTCCAGATGCCTTTGTTGGCCACCAGTGTGGTGGCCTGGGCCAGTTGCAACGGGGTCGATTGCATGTAGCCCTGACCGATCCCCAGAATCAGCGTTTCACCCGGGAACCAAGCCTGCCGGCGGGTCGCACGCTTCCATTCGCGGGTCGGCATCAGACCCGGCGACTCCTCGAACATATCCAGGGAAACCTTCTGACCGATGCCGAACTTGGACAGATACGACGACAACCGATCGATCCCCAGCTTGTGGGCCAGGTCATAGAAGTAGGTGTCGTTAGAACGCATGATCGCCGTATCGAGGTCGACAAAACCGTCGCCGGTACGGTTCCAGTTACGGTATTTATGGTCGTAGTTGGGCAGCATGTAGTAACCAGGGTCGAACACTCGGGTCGAAGCGGTCACCACGCCGGAATCCAGGCCGGCAATCGCCACCGCCGGCTTGATGGTCGAGCCCGGCGGGTACAGGCCACGCAGCACGCGGTTGAACAACGGCCGGTCGATGGAATCGCGCAGCTCGGAATAGGCCCTGGAGCTGATGCCGGTGACGAACAGGTTCGGGTCGAAACTCGGCTGGCTGACCATCGCCAGCACTTCACCGGTTTTCGGGTCCAGCGCTACCACCGCACCACGACGACCACCCAGCGCAGCTTCGGCGGCTTCCTGCAATTTGATGTCCAGGCTCAGGACGATGTCCTTGCCGGGAATCGGATCGGTACGCTTGAGCACGCGCAATACGCGGCCCCGGGCGTTGGTCTCGACTTCCTCGTAACCCACCTGGCCGTGCAATTCAGGCTCGTAGAAACGCTCGATGCCGGTTTTGCCAATTTGATGGGTGCCGCTGTAACTCACCGGATCCAGAGTCTTCAACTCTTTCTCGTTGATCCGCCCCATGTAACCCACCGAGTGCGCAAAATGCGCACCCTGCGGATAGTGACGGACCAGTTGCGCGACCACTTCTACGCCTGGCAGGCGGAACTGGTTCACGGCGATGCGCGCAATCTGCTCTTCGGTCAGCTCAAACAGGATCGGCACCGGCTCGAACGGCCGGCGGCCCTGACGCATGCGCTTCTCGAAGATCACCCGGTCCTCGGGCGTCAGTTGCAGCACTTCGACGATCACGTCGAGCACCTGCTGCCAGTCGCCGGAACGCTCGCGGGTCATGCTCAGGCTGAAACTCGGCCGGTTATCGGCAATCACCACGCCATTGCGGTCGAAAATCAAGCCACGGGGCGGCGGAATCGGCTGCACATGGACGCGGTTGTTTTCCGACAGGGTCGAGTGGTACTCGTACTGGATCACCTGCAGGAAATACAGGCGCGCGATCAGCACGCCAATCAGCGCCACCACTGCAATGGCCCCGAACACGACGCGGCCACGCACCAGACGGGCGTCTTTTTCGTGGTCCTTGATGCGGATCGGCTGGGACATGAGGGCAGAGCTACTTGTGGTAAGGGTGACCGGACAGCACGGTCCAGGCACGGTACAACTGTTCGCCGATCAGGATCCGCACCAGCGGGTGCGGCAAGGTCAGCGGCGACAACGACCAGCGCTGGTCAGCCCGGGCACAGACTTCCGGCGCCAGCCCTTCGGGGCCGCCGACCATGAAGTTGACCGTACGCGAGTCCAGCCGCCAGCGATCGAGCTCGACCGCCAGCTGCTCGGTGCTCCAGGGCTTGCCGTGGACTTCGAGAGTGACAATCCGCTCGTTCGGCCCGACCTTGGCCAGCATGGCTTCGCCTTCCTGACGGATGAAGCGAGCCACGTCGGCGTTCTTGCCACGGGTATTGAGCGGTATTTCCACCAGTTCCAGCGCCAGCTCGGACGGAAGACGCTTGGCATATTCATGCCAGCCTTCTTCCACCCATTTGGGCATGCGTGAACCGACGGCGATCAGTCGCAGTCGCACAGCGGTCCCTTATTCCTGGTCTTTGTTGAGCTTGTTGAAGTGCTCGTGACCAACTTCAGGGCTGTGGTGTTTGCCATCGGCCGCGCGGCTCTGCTCGGCACCTTTCCACAGGCGCTCCAGGTCGTAGAACTGGCGTGCATTGGAAGTCATCATGTGGACGATCACGTCGTCCATGTCCAGCAGCACCCAGTCGCTATCGCCCTTGCCTTCTTCACCCAGCGGCTTGATGCCCAGGGCTTTGACCGCTTCGCGGACCTTGTCCAGCATCGCGCCGATCTGGCGGTTGGAGGTACCGGTGGCGATGATCATGTAGTCGGTGATGCTCTGCTTGTCGCGAACATCGATCACCAGCACGTCCTGGGCCTTGACGTCTTCCAGGGCGGCTACGGCGATCTTGACCAGCTCGTCGCCTTTAGGCGGCTCGGCAGCGAGGACTTTCTCAGGCAGCGGGGCGCTCTTGAACGTGCCTTTGCGTTTTACTTTGGTTTCGTTGTTGCTCGTCATATAAAACTCGTTTTGCTCGTATGTTCGGGGCTTCGATACACGTTGTTGCCACGTGCCTTGAAGCACTCCTATTCAGTTCGACGCACGGTAGAGACCGTGCGCATCGATGTAGGCCAGGACCGCGTCGGGCACCAGGAAACGTACCGACTTACCGCTGGCCAGCAGTTGACGGATCTGGGTGGCGGATACCGCGAGCGGTGTCTGCCAGACGAATGCAATCTGTCCGCTCGGCCCCTTGAGGGCCAGCGGGTCGCTCACCGAGCGCGCTGCCAGCAGGTTGCGCAAGGCATCCGGCGGTTCGCTGTCGGCATCCGGGCGTTGCAACACCAGGATATGGCAATGCTGGAGCAACTCTTCCCAGCGGTGCCAAGTGGGCAGGCCGCAAAAAGCGTCCCAGCCCAAAAGCAGAAAAACCTGGGTCTCGGCGGCCAGTTCGGCGCGCATCAGCTCCAGGGTATCAATGGTGTAGGACGGTTTGTCCCGCTGCAATTCGCGGGCGTCCACCACCAACGGCGCCACACCGGCTACCGCGCACTCGACCATCGCCAGACGGTCTTTGGCTGACACCTGCGGCGTATCCCGATGGGGCGGCCTGGCACTGGGTGTCAGTCGCAGTTCATCGAGCGCCAGTGTTTCGGCGACTTCCAGCGCACCACGCAAATGGCCGATGTGCACCGGGTCGAACGTTCCGCCCAGCACGCCAATGCGGCAAGGCACTGGCTCGCTGACGGCGATCGGGGCTGGCAGGTCTAAGTCGCCCAAGTCAGGCTGGCTCCTGTCCGCGCAACTGCCCGTCGCCGACCACGATGTACTTCTCGCAGGTCAACCCTTCGAGGCCCACCGGGCCGCGGGCGTGCAGCTTATCAGTAGAAATGCCGATCTCGGCACCCAATCCGTATTCGAAGCCATCGGCGAAGCATGTCGGGGTATTGATCATCACCGACGAGGAGTCGACTTCAGCCACGAAACGCCGGGTTTCGCCCTGGTGTTCGCTGACAATCGAATCGGTGTGATGGGAACCGTAGTGGTTGATGTGCTTGATGGCCTGGTCCATTCCGTCGACTACACGGATCGACAGAATCGGCGCCAGGTATTCGGTGCTCCAGTCTTCTTCAGTGGCGACCACGGCATCGATGATTGCCCGGGTACGTTCACAACCGCGCAGTTCGACGCCTTTTTCGCGGAACTGTGCCGCCATCGCCGGCAGGAAATCCCTGGCGACGGTTTGATCCACCAGCAGCGTTTCCATGGCACCGCAGATGCCGTAACGGTAAGTCTTGGCATTGAACGCAATGCGCTGGGCCTTGGCCAGATCGGCGTGTTCACTCACGTAAACGTGGCAAATGCCGTCCAGGTGCTTGATTACCGGTACGCGGGCGTCACGGCTGACACGTTCGATCAGGCCACGACCGCCGCGCGGCACGATGACATCGACGTATTCAGGCATGGTGATCAGCGCGCCGACGGCCGCGCGATCGGTGGTTTCGACCACTTGCACCACGGCGGCCGGCAACTCTGCTTCGGCCAGACCGCGCTGAATGCACGCGGCAATCGCCCGGTTGGAATTAATCGCTTCGGAGCCACCGCGCAGGATGGTCGCGTTGCCGGACTTCAGGCACAAGCTGGCGGCATCGATGGTCACGTTAGGACGGGATTTGTAGATGATCCCGATCACGCCCAGTGGCACGCGCATCTTGCCGACCTGAATGCCCGACGGACGGAAGCTCATGTCGCGGATCGCACCGACCGGATCCGGCAGCGCAGCAACCTGACGCAGACCGACGATCATGCCGTCGATGCGTGCCGGGGTCAGTTCCAGACGCTCCAGCAACGCTGGCTCCAGACCATTGGCACGACCGGCAGCCAGATCCTGTTCATTGGCTGCTGCAAGCTCGGCGCGAGCGGCGTCCAGGGCATTGGCAGCAGCCTGCAAGGCGCGGTTTTTCTGCGCGGTGCTGGCACGGCCGATGACCCGGGAGGCTTCACGGGCGGCGCGACCCAATCGGGTCATATAGTCAAGAACGGACTCAGTCATGGTCTGCTGGGGTCTTGGCAAAGAGGAAAGCGGCAGATTATAGCTGTCGCGTCCCGGGACTAACAGCGGTGACGGGCGGATGGTCGAAATGAACGCTGATTCGCCAGCGTTCAGGCCCAATTAAGCCGTGCATTGTTATCATCACGACCTCTTCAGTCTGGATAAACGTTGCCTGCCATGTCCAATCTGACCGTTCGCAACCGCGCCGAGCGCCTGCCGCTGGGCTTACCGGATGCCTTTTTCGACCGAGATGCGCAAATGCTGGCGCAGGATCTGCTCGGTAAAGTCATCCGTCATCGGGTCGGCGATCTGTGGCTGAGCGCGCGGATCATCGAAACCGAAGCCTATTACTGCGCGGAAAAAGGCAGCCACGCCTCGCTGGGCTACACGGAAAAGCGTAAGGCTTTATTTCTGGATGGCGGCCACATCTATATGTATTACGCCCGTGGCGGCGATTCGCTGAACTTCAGCGCTCAAGGGCCAGGCAATGCGGTGCTGATCAAATCGGCTTATCCGTGGGTCGATGAAATCAGCGGGCCGGCGAGCCTTGCGCAGATGCTGCTGAACAATCCCGATGCTCAAGGACGTGCGCGGCCATCGCAGAAACTCTGCGCCGGGCAGACCTTGCTGTGCAAGGCACTGGGGTTGAAGGTTCCGATGTGGGATGCCAAGCGTTTCGATCATGACGTTCTTCTGGTAGAAGACACCGGGCCGGCGCCTTCGCACATCATTCAAACCACACGCCTGGGCATTCCCCATGGCCGTGATGAGCACCTGATGTACCGCTTTGTCGACGCGACCTACGCGCAATGGTGTACGCGCAACCCGCTGCGACGCGGCCAGGTCGAAGGCCGGGATTATTTCTTGCGGCCCTGATATGCGCTAAATCCGCGACAAATGAAATCCCACAAGGGGGAACTGAGTGCTGCTGAAGATTGCCTGCATCCTTTGGGATCAATTGAAGTTTTGATGGAGTGGTTTTATGGGCCCATGGCTCGATAGCGTGACCGGATGGCTGGCGGCCAATCCGCAGTGGCTGGCTGCTGCGGTCTTCATTGTTGCCTTTGTGGAGTGCCTGGCGATTGCCGGCTTGATCGTGCCAGGCACCGTGCTGCTGTTCGCCGTCGCCGTTTTGGCCGGCAGCGGCGCGCTATCACTGAGCGAAACTTTGTTGCTGGGCTTTCTCGGCGGGATTTTCGGTGATCTGATCTCGTACTTCCTCGGGCGCCATTTCCACCAGAACATCCGAAGACTACCGGGGTTGCGCCATCATCCTGAATGGATGGCCGGCGCTGAAAGCTATTTCCAGCGCTACGGCATTGCCAGCCTGTTGGTCGGTCGCTTCATCGGCCCGCTGCGACCGATGTTGCCAATGGTCGCCGGGATGTGCGACATGCCCTTCCCGCGCTTCGCTGCTGTCAGCCTGCTGGCCGCCGCCGGCTGGAGCCTGGCTTATCTGCTGCCGGGTTGGGCCACCGGGGCGGCCTTGCGCCTGCCATTGCCTGAAGGGTTCTGGCTGGAAGCCGGAATTGTCGCAGGCAGTATTGCGGTGATGATCGGACTCAGCGTCAACAGCAGCCTGCGCCGCCACCGTCGCGCAACCATCTGGATCGGCAGCATGAGCCTGTTGATTCTGATCGGCCTGTTCATCGGCTATCCGTACCTGACGGCACTCGATCAAGGCGTGATGACGCTGGTGCAGGAACACCGCCAACCCGTGCTGGATGAAATCGCGATCACACTCACCCTGATCGGTGAGTTCCGCAACATGCTGCTGTTCAGTGCCCTGCTCACCGGCCTGCTATTGCTGTGCCGACAATGGCGCCAGGCGCTGTTTGCCGGCGGCACCCTGCTCTGCACCGCCCTGGCCAATACCGCGACCAAGAACTTCTTCGCCCGGGTACGCCCGGAAGTGCTCAGCGACCCCTTGACCAGCTACAGCATGCCCAGTGGCCACGCTTCGGGGGCGTTTGCCTTGTTTCTGACCCTTGGGGTACTCGCCGGTCGCGGACAGCCCCCGCGTATGCGCCTGACCTGGCTGCTGCTGGCCTGCCTGCCGGCACTGTCGATCGCCTTGTCCCGGGTTTATCTCGGCGCACATTGGCCCACCGACGTGCTGGCCGGCGCCATGCTGGCAGCGTGCGTGTGTGCCGTGAGCTTGTGGCTGAGCCAACGCCAGACGTCCCTCAATGCCATGCCCTTCAAGGTCTGGTGGCTGATCCTGCCGGCACTGTTGGCATTGTTCAGTTTTTTCGCCTTGCGTCATCTGCCCCCTGCAATGTTGCGGTACGCCTACTGACATCACGGGTTCGCCAGTCTATCGACTCACAGCAACAGAGTCCCTTCTTCGCCACGCTTCAAGGAATTCTCCGACAAGCGTGGTGCTTGATCTCGCGAGTTGCCTGATTGCGACGCGGCCGCGTCTTCGCTGAACATCCGCCTGACTAATAATCGAAGTTACATATTTTCCCGTCACTTCCAAAGTCTTCACCTTTCACGACCTGAAAAATCAATTACATTAAAACCCACTTTGTCGTGAACCACGCACAATCCATATTTCAACAATGTAACTACTAACTTATCGCTTTTTCATATTCACCAAAAATGCCATCAGGCGGATCAACATAACTTATCAATTTTATTTTATAAGCGAGTTTGCCATGAGTCCCAAAACACCCCGCAAGCCACCCGTAACAACTCCGAATAAACCGGTATCAACGAACGAGCCAACAATAAGGCCTGATTCGAGCACTTCAATATTCGTGCCCCATAGAACCTGGCCTGCCGACGCCACTGCTCCTTTGAGGTCCAATAATGGTCTTGCAACTCGCCCGGACATTGATCCACCTGTCCACCCTGCCATTGAAATAACCGATTTGCCGACTCGAACAATAACCGATTCTTCGCAGAGCGATACATCATTGACCAAATACTGGTTATCTGCGAACTTTCTGCGCGGCATGCAAGCACCGGATGCAGACGGCTTGCGCTACATCGTCGGGCGCAAATTTGTCGATGTAGACGATGGCGGCGTTTTACAGACCGCTCATGTCGATCTGGATGCAAAACTCGGTGTCTATCGAATGAAGTTACTGACGGAGCAACATCCGTCCGGCCCGATCCTTTATAAAAACGAAACAGGTTCCACCTGGCGCCTGACAGCGCAGATCAGTGAAAAACCTGTTACCGGCGATGACTTCCAGACAGGCAGTGGCACCGCGACGAAGCGACCCGCGCCATCATCGAGCGAGCAGCCTGCGACAATGGTCGTACCGAAACGACCACGATCTTCGGACACGCCAACCTACATCAATCAAAGACTGTACACCGCATCGATGCGCTCGCCGGATGCCCAGGGTTATCACGAGTTCAAGCCAAGGTCGGGGTCGAATCAATCGGACACACGGTTTGCGTTCAAGGATCGTTACGGAAACTGGATTGAGGTCGACCCTCCCGCAGGAGGATTCGGCTCGCAACCCACCCACCTGACACACTGGACCGACCGGGAGATCTGGGAGCTCTACGGGATTCACGGTCGGGATATCGAGCGCTTCCGCAGCGAAGCACAAGCCTCGGGCAAGCCCCCACAGTGGGTCGAACCCAATGTAACGGAGGACCCGGTCGTCAACCTGCTGCGAGATTCACTGCGCTGGCTGCACCCGACCCTGACCTCGAACGAACGCCAGGCGCTCTTGCAATCCTACAACCTGCTGCCGAGCCAACTGTCTCGCCTGCAACAGCACCTGCAGACCGAGCTGACATTGCCGCCATGGGCACTAGCGCACAAACGCATGACTGAAGACGTTGGCAATCCACTTTACCTCGATCAATTCAGCCGAGACGCCATCAATGAGCTGAATCTCAAGCGTGATGCCCGGCATGACGGCTATGACCCCGAGACCAGCCTGACCCCCGCATTGCGCGAGGCGCTGCTGGCGAAACTGGGCTATCGGCGTAACAAGAACAACTGTCTGTATCGAACGGACATACCGGCTCTGTTCAGGGGCGACGAGCGCACCCCGTTCGAAGTGGCGAACGACGGCGCCATGCTGCCTCGCTATGCGCACCACCCCGGCGCCACCACCCATAAGCCGATGAGCGCCACCTTCAGCCTCAATGAGGGCCTGATGTACGCCTCAACCCCCGATCCCGAGTACTTGCGATTCAACTCGCAAACCAACAAATACCCAGGACGAAACACTGACGATTCGGACAGTGATGCAAGCAATGCAAGCGATACGGACAGCAGCGAATCTTCCGAATGGTCGGATGCGGGAAGTCCGATCCCCTGGGATCATGAACGCAATTACCAAAGCACCAGAGCGCGGCAAACGGAAATGTTTTTGTATGCGCTGGACACCCGCAACCTGGAAGTGGTCCCGCATGAAGAAAACCACAGTTTCAATTCAGCGGCCCGCGACACGCCGCCCACCTGGTTTCCCGACGATGACTACGAAGGATTGATTTCGGTGACTAAAAAGGGGCTGGAGGCAGAGCGTATCTGGCTGTTGAACTCAGCCCTGACAAAGGGCGCAAAGGTATACGACATCGAGGCGCAAGCCGGCAGTCGCGGCGCACGTATCGAAGCCGCTACCCATGCGGGTCACGCCAACAAACATGAATACGACCAATTGATCGATGAAGTGGAGGCCGCGGGTAAACCGATGCTGAAGCTGTCTGGCAATAAAAACGAATTTGGCTATGACGTCATATGGCCTTGAGGGAAACACCCGACCTTGCGCACCGGTAAAAACCGGGGCTTATAACATTCATTATTTAAAGGATTAAACAATGGCCAAACTTATCGAACCCGCCATGGAAACTTCAACCCACTTACCGATGCAGGTCACGGCGATCAGCGCATCGGCCAACAGTCATGCGCCGCCCGCCGGCCAGATTGATACTTCTCCCAGCGCTCCACCTCTGACACCTGGGCCAACGGACGTGATTGATACGTCTCCCAGCGCGCCACCCCTGACACCTGCGCCGGACGCTGTAACAGCCAACTCTTCATCTGCCGACACGCTTGCCTCGCTGGATAAAAAGCTGGGGCCACTGCGTTTTGGCGAAAGCACCATAAGCCGTGTGGAACTCAGCAAATTGGGCGCGAAGATCGCTGGCCAAGACATCAGCGCGGCAAACACGAACTTTAAAAAGCCCTATCAGGATTTCCTCGACGCTCTGAGCATCGATCCGGCCAAGGTCATGGCCCGGGACATTTCCGCCAATCCCGCAGACAGTGGCAAAGTGACCACGTTCATCTTCGAACTGGCCTGCTTGCGCTCGGAGAACGCCCCACGCCTCATGGCCGCCGACAAATCAATCACGCCTGGCAGCCCGACGGATCGTTTCGCGAGGCTGGCCGACGCAGCCCAGAAAATCGACATTCATCCAGCCGACGTTCCTTTGCCACCTTGGGTCAATAAAAATCTCAGCCGCTTCGGCGTAGGTATGCAGGCCTATGGCATTTACAGCGGCATGCGCGGAATCAGGGACGCCGTTGACGCCGGTGAATGGCTTGATGCAGGAATAAACGCCGGCGGTATCGCAAGCGAAGCAGGTTCACTGATCGTCGAACGAGGCCTGTCCAAAGTCGGTATAAAGATGCTCGTAGGCGGCGGAACGGCCTTCAATGGGTACTGCGCCACATCGGTGGGGAAAACCCTGAGTCGAGGGGCCGGGTTATTTGCCAGCGTCCTCACTCTGCCATTCGACATTTACGGAGCCGTCAGTTCCTTCCAGGCCGCTGCGGGCAAGCAAGGCAAGGCAGCACAGGATGACTATGTCAGCGGCGCGATGAACGTGACGAGCGCGATACTCAGTCTTTCGCTGGGCGCGGCAGCGCTGGCCGGTTTCGGCAGCGTCGCCGGTCCTGTTGGCCTCGCCGCCGCTGCGATCCTCATCGTGGGAGGGGAAATCTACCGGGCCGCACGGATCGTGGACGATATTGATGATTACGTTGAACTGGACTTTGGCGAACGGATGCTTGCCGGATTGCTCGCCTTCTTTCGTCAAGAAGTGCAAAAGGATGTGATGGACCGCTTCAAAATTAACAAGACCTTGAGTGATTACACCGCACAGTTAGAGCTTTCGGCAAAAACCTTACTTGAAGGTCCTTATAAAGAAGAACTGGAATACATCGTAAATGGCGGTTTCGACGTCACACTGAAGACAATCAAAATCTGGCACTACCAATGGGACGAAAACGCCGGAGAAGAACCCTACAAGCTTGATACGGAGCCGGCTATCGTTGAGACCGACGATATTATCCTTGCGCGTGACGGGCTTCCGTCAAACCTCAAAGGCAGTGTCAAAGGCAGCGGAGGCGAAAACAAAGGCATTCTTTGGCGACTCGGTGACGGCGATGATCAGGTCTACGCCCCCAAGGACAAGCCCAATATTTTCGTCTATCGCAACGGGGTCAAAAAACTGGTCGGTGGTGACAAGAATGACAGTTTTTACTTCGAAACAACCGAAGCGGAACTGAACCGGCCAGTGCAGCCGGCACGCACCAGTGTTCTGGACGGTTTTGAGGGCTCCGACACCCTGGCCTTCGAGGGTTCCCGTCCCCGCGCTGATACACTTCATGTCGGTTACGATGTCAACCTGCAGACCGGCAAGGTGGCCTTGCGTCATGAGGACCGTGCGAAAGACGACATCCTGATCGCGGAGTTCACCTCCATCGAAAACATCTCGACCTTGCGAAAGGGTTCAAATCGAGTCACCGGGGACGACAAAGCCAATCAGATCTCGGCCAACGGTTACGACCACATCGATGCCGGACCAGGAGATGACACGATCGCGATCCGCGGCTGGGACGCTCGGGTTGATGGCGGCCCCGGAACGGACCGCTACTACATTGCGGATACAAACGCTCGAGTATCACTAGTCGAAGACGGCGAACAAGCGAGCCTCATCGAATTCGGCTGGCCCATGGAGCGCATTCAAAGCTGGAGGATCATCGATACCTCGCTGGTCATCCGTTCGTTGCGGGACACGGACGGCGAGCTCCCGCAACACGCGCTGACCGTCGAGAATATCTATGAACATGTCGACGGTCTGCGCCGGGTGAAAAACAACCGGTTGCAGTTTAGAACCCAGGACGGTTACCAGCTGGTGCCCATCTTGCCTGCTCAACTGCCTGACTCACTCGATTACGATGTAGAGTGCGAGGCGACTGGCGGCCCCCCGGCGCCGGCGCCCTATATAACCAACAGCGGAGCAGTGGTGATCGCCAAGCGGGATTCGCCGCACTACTTTGTTTCGCGCGATGGCCGCAGAGTCAACTTCATCGCCGAAGCCAACACGCCTGAAACTTCCGTCGCGGTATATCTGGACTACAAAGATGAGGAAATAGATGAAATTAAAGTCAGCTATACCGTCGAAGCGGAAACGGGCATCTCGGGCTACACGTTTCTGAAGTATTCAAACTTCAATATATGGATTTTTCTGCCTTCGAAAATTGTTAATCTCACAGGCATCATTCGCGAAAAACAACAGCGACACATAGCGGCCTATATGAATAGCGGCATTCGGATCGCCGGCATTCACTGCGCGCATGACGTTGTCCTGGTGATGCAGGATGGCAAATCCTATCGACTGGTCCCCCCGAATATTTCCTACCGTGAGGACGCAACCAATCCGGGTTACAAATCACGTAGCACCCGGGAATGCCTGAAGCTTCGTCACGGGCACTATCGCTTTCTCAACCCCGTACGCATCAAGCCTTATTTGCTTGCCGCCAGTCCGCAGAAGGTCAACTTCCCCCCGCCCCCGCATAAAGGGATCTATGTCGTGCATGGCCAAGCCTCGACCTACGATGTGTATCCCCTCAGCAACACCCTGTTCAGCCTGTCCACACCGGGTGCCGTCGCGCAAACCTCTAACGCATCGACCTGGACCCTCTTCAGTACGCAATTGACAGAAACCGTTACGCGCAACGAAATACACCTGACGTCCGAAAAACTGAAAGTCGGTAGCGCAGCGATCCTGTTGCCGAGTGTGGACCATCCGGGGCCGGTAGACTCCATCAGCGTAGCGACTTCATCCGGAAACATTTATTCCGTCGAGCTTTTATTTGAAGTGCTGCAACTCTACCTGATCAACGCGCGAGGCTACGCCAGCATCGATGCCTTGCTAATCGACATCCGGGCCCACCGGCAGCGAGAAGAACTGGCCGCAAAAATTGTTGTTGAACATATCGGCTTCTCGCCACGGATTGACGGAACGGTGTACTACAACTCAACCGACGATTATTGGGGCATCGATACGGATCCCGACTACCGCATTGCCCCCCAGGCTCTGTTTATACAACCGATCCAGCCTGGTTGATCAGCCTGTCATCGACTTATCACCGCAAGCCCGACGTGACGTTCATCGTCACGTCGGCGCTGGCCTCATTCAGCCGAAGGAATGGCTGATTCATTAAAGATGGAGTGCACCCTCATGCGTCAAAAACCTGGAATCCGTCCCACCACCCCAACGGTCGAAGCACCAGGAACCTCAACGCAGCGACCGAGAACGCCGGACGGCTCGACCGACGATCCAGTGTTCGGTCCAGCAAACCGATTCTGGCCCGAAGGCTCAACCGTCTCCTCCGCCCCTGTGAAACCGGCCCAGGACCCTGCGCTCGACAACACTGCGCTCAAGTTACCAATCGTGGTGGCGACCGGAATCCCTGCTCCCGCCACATCCCACCATGATGTCAGGACTCCACTGTTGGAGCCCTATGTACAACAGGTTTCCAGCAAGTTACCCGCACCCGACGAGAATGGACTGAGGATTTTCAAGAACAGACGGTTTGTCGACGTCGAGGTCGTCGACGGCGTGGGTAACAGTACACAAACAGTGATGGTCGAGTTCGATACCAGACTCAACACTTACCGCGCAAAGTCACCCCAAGAACAAGGCGCTTTCGGGCCACCGCTTTATCGAAGCGTCACGGGCGATGTCTGGAGCCTGAACAAACCCACCACTTACTTCGACAGCAACCGATACACCGTCAGCCATCTACCGGATGCCCAGGGGTATTACGCAGTCAGCTACGGCGGCTCGCCTTTTCAAGCCCCCGAGAGTGGTTTCGCCTTCAGGGATGAACAACACCGATGGGTTCGCGTGGATCCAGCCCAAGCCAGGGGTGATGCGTCTGTACCGGTGAACCTGGCGCAATGGACCGATGGCGACATCTGGAAACTGTATCGGATTCACGGCCCGGAAATTTTGCTATTCCGGGCAGAAGTGCAACAAACCGGTAAAGTGCCGTTATGGGTCAGGCGTTTCGCAGAACCTGCCACCCACCTCTATTTAACCGATTCATTGAAATGGGTTTATCCGCAGCATTCCTTTGCCGAGCGCGCGAAACTGCTGCGCAGCTACAACCTGAGCGAGAACCAACAGGCACGGTTGCGCCAGGAACTGGCAAGCGGACAAATGCCTGAGTGGGCTGAACAACACAAGCTTTTGACTCAAAATAAAGACGACGATCAGAGATTTAAACTGGTCGCTGAAGAGCTGGAACCGTACATCTTAAAATTGCGAAATGAAGGCGACGATTATGGCCGCCAGCACAAACTTCGGGATAGGTTTACTGAAGAATTCTTTGACGAATTTCTGCAACACGCTGGCTATCAGCGCAACCTGCACGGCGCTTTATACCGAACGGATATTCCATCGATGTTCAGGGGCGATCATCGTACACCGATGGAATTGGCCCGAGACAGGCGCATGATCCACCTTAAAGGCAATGCAACCGGCTCCACCACAAAACGGGGATTCAGCGTAACGTTCAGTCTGGGTAACGCCATCGGGTATAAAAAACATCTCGGCGGTTATGAGCACCCACTGAAGTACAACTCTCAAGCCAACCTCTACCCCGCCAGGAATTCGGATTCGGACAGCACTGTTACAGAAGGAAATCGTGACGGCTCCGAGTCGGACTCTGACAGCTCCTTTGTGTTTGACGACTCAAAAGACTATCCGGCGCTCAGACGCAACCAACACTTGGGATTCATCTATGTCATTGACACACGCGGGATCGAGGTCGTACCCGGCTGGGAAAACATTGAACTAAATCGAACTGGAATACATTTTGACCCGGATGCACTGGAAGGCCGCATATCAATGCCCACCCGAGGCATCAGTGCGGAGAGGATCTGGCTGGTGAATTCAGAATTGACCCGGGCCGCCAGGGTCGACGATATTTACACACAAGCCGGGGCCGACGCTGACGCTATCGAGAAAGCAACCTGGGCGGGAGACAACCAGGCCGTATCCTATCGAAAGGAGGTAGTGCCGGGTGATGGGACTTTCTTCGTACCGGTGACTCGCTATGATCAGCTGATAGACGAGGTTGCCGCTTCGGGAAAACCGGTGCTGGAACTTCCCAGAGATGTGGAGGTATTTGCCAACGATATCGTCTGGCCAGTTCCCGAGCATTACAGAACCTGATTCTGTAAAATCGATCCCACCCACCGGCGTGCTACCCATAAAAAACGACGCCTGGAGACTATCCTGGCGTCGCTATGGGTTATCGATGGGCGGCAGGTGCTTCACTGCTCACGGAGCGAACAAACTGCCAGATAAGCAACAAAAAAAGTCAGCGCCTCAGGCAAACAACTCCCCTTGCAACTCATCCAGCAACGCCTGAATCGCATCCAGTCGTTGCTGCGGATCGTCGAGTTGCAGCAGGTCGATCTTGTCCAGTTCAGCGAAGGGCAACAAGTACGCCAACTGATTGGCCAGTGACTGTTGCCCGGTCGCTTCAGTGCCCATGTTCAAGGCTTCAACCATCGGGTGTTCCGCCAGGGCCTTGAGCAATGCCACCAGGTCGGCGTCCTCGTCCTGCAGTGGCTGCTCCGGTTCGTCTTCCAGCCACTCGACCTCGGCGACGGTCAATTGATCGCGCTGGATTTCCGATCGTAATACATGGAAACGCCGTCCGCCTCGAACCCGAATCCCCAACAGACCGTTGTCCTGTTGATTGAAATCGGTGATCAGCGCTTCGCAACCCACCAGCGCGTAGCCGGCCGGGGCGATCCCGACCTCTTCACCCTCGAGGATGCACACCACGCCGAAACCACCGCCCTGTTTCATGCAGCGGCCGATCATGTCCAGATAGCGCGCTTCGAAAATCTGCAGGTCGAGGATGCAGCCTGGAAACAGCACTGTGTTCAACGGAAAAAGCGGCAGACTCATAGACATTTCCTTACACCACCATCGACACCGCCAGCGGCAGGAGAACCGCCGTGGCCACACCCATCAGACTCATCGCCAGCGCCGCGAAGGCGCCGCACTCTTCATTTTCCTGCATCGCCACGGCCGTGCCGACAGCGTGGGCCGTCATGCCCAGCGCCATCCCCCTGGCTTCCGGGCTGTGCACGCCGAGCCGGGTCAACAGGGCCGGGCCGAAAATCGCCCCGATCACACCCGTAATCAAGACGAACACCGCTGCCAGCGCCGCGACACCACCGATCTGCTCAGCCACCAACATGGCAATCGGCGAGGTTACCGACTTCGGCGCCATGGTCATCAGGATCATGTGTTCGGCACCGAACCACCAGCCCAGCAGCACGCCCATGCCCGTAGCCACGACACCACCTATCACCAGCGTAGTAAATATCGGCCAGAACAACTGCCGAATCCGTCGCAGGTTGAGGTAAAGCGGCACCGCCAGCGCGACAGTGGCCGGGCCGAGCAGGATGCTCAGGATCTCGGTGCTCTTGCGGTACTCGGCGTAGGTCAGGCCGCAGCCCGCCAGCACGCCGATCACCAGTAACATGGAGACCAGCACCGGCTGCAAAAAGATCCAACGGGTTTTCTCGAATGCCGCCAGGACGAGTTGATAGGCGCCAAGGGTAATGCCTATGCCGAACAATGGATGGTGAATCACCGACGTCCAGGCGCCGTGCCAGTCAAAGATCATTGGCTGTCCTCGGAGTGAGCGTGACGCTTGACCATGCGCTGCATCAGCACCCCGGCGAAGGCCATCGAAAGCAGCAGCGACAACACCAGCGCACCGACAATGGCCCAGAAGTCCGCCGCGATGTCAGTGGCATAGACCATCACGCCCACGGCTGGCGGCACCAGCAACAGCGGCAGGTAGCGCAACAGGCTGCTGGCCGCCAGGTTCAGTGGCTCGCCGACCTGTCCGCGATAGATGAGGTACACCAGCAACAGCAGCAACCCCACAATCGGCCCCGGCAGCACGGGCAAAAACAAATGATTGATCGCCGTGCCGAGCAATTGGAACAGCACCAGCCACGTCAGACCCCGTAGCAACATTGTTGACCTCCCGCAAAATCCGTCACCCGCATTGGCCGGGCATTATAAGCATGCCCGCGCTATAGACCGGCATTCGCCAAAAGCATGGTCAGTTGACCGGAGCGTTTGGTCATGTTGATCTAAAGTGGTAAGCCGGGAGGTCAGATCCCCGCAAGCCAAAACTAAAAAACCGATGAACCCAAGGAGAGTCTCAATGCCCTATGTTCCAGTTGCAGAGCTCAAAGATTATGTCGGCAAGGAACTTGGACGT
This sequence comes from Pseudomonas sp. P5_B3, assembly GCF_056400405.1. Taxonomy (NCBI): domain Bacteria; kingdom Pseudomonadati; phylum Pseudomonadota; class Gammaproteobacteria; order Pseudomonadales; family Pseudomonadaceae; genus Pseudomonas; species Pseudomonas sp. P5_B3. The sequence goes on from NZ_JBFULI010000002.1 coordinate 103,355, forward strand.
TCCGAATGGCTCACTATCGATCAGGAGCGCATCAACCTGTTCGCCGAAGCCACAGGGGACTTTCAGTTCATCCACGTCGACCCGGTCAAGGCCGCGCAAACGCCATTTGGCAGCACCATCGCTCACGGCTTTCTGACGCTGTCGCTGATCCCGAAACTGATGGAAGACATCCTCGTCATGCCCGAAGGCTTGAAGATGGTGGTCAACTACGGCCTCGACAGCGTGCGCTTCATTCAGCCGGTCAAGGTCAATTCGAAAGTGCGACTCAAGGTCGACCTGACCGAAGTCATCGAGAAAAAACCCGGCCAATGGCTGCTCAAGGCCACCACCACCCTGGAAATCGAAGGTTCGGACAAGCCGGCGTACATCGCCGAACCCCTGTCCCTGTGCTTCGTATAAACCTTCCCGGATGCGAAGCAGCTCATGCTGTTTCGCGCCTTCTAGCGGCACCTCACCCTATATAAGGACACATAGCTGCGGCATACTCCCTCGCCTAATTGCCCGGAATCCGCTATGCGCCCACTTGCACTCCTTGCCTTGACCCTGATGCTCACCGCTTGCGGCGACGGCGAATCGCTTTTGGCCCCCGACGCCCGCCTGCCGGATGGCGGACGCTATCGTGGTGACCTGGTCAATGGCTTGCTGCAAGGCAAGGGACGCATCGACTACCCGAACGGCAGCTGGTACGCCGGCGAATTCGACAAAGGCCAGTGGCATGGCCAGGGCGAATGGCACGGCAGCAACGGCGAGGTCTATCGCGGGCAGTTCAATCAGGGACTGTTCGACGGCCAGGGGGCGCTGACCACCAATACCAGCAATTACAGCGGCGGCTTCAAGGCCGGCCGACGCGACGGCGAAGGCACCCTCAAAGAAAACGGCATGAGCTATCGCGGAGAGTTCAAGGCCGATCAATTCGCCGGCCTGGGTCGCCTCGAACTTGAAGACGGCAGCACCTATCAGGGCCAGTTCGCCCACGGCAAACCCAATGGCGAAGGCCAGCGCAGTGACGGCAACGGCAATCAGTTCACCGGGCACTTCGTCGAAGGCCAACTGGAAGGCAACGGCACGTTCAACAGTGCCGATGGCGACATCTATGTCGGCAGCTTCAAGAACAATCAACTGCACGGCAAAGGCCGCTACGAAAACGCCGACGGCGATGTCTGGCTGGGCCAGTTCAAGGAAGGCTCGCTGAACGGCAAGGGCGAGTTGATCGGCACTGACGGCAGCCACTACATCGGCCAGTTCAATGACTGGCGCTTTTCCGGCCAGGGCCGACTGAACCTGTCTGACGGCAGTTTTTACACCGGTCAGTTCGACAACGACAGTTACCAGGGGCGCGGCACATTGGTGCTGACCGACGGCACCGTGCTCAGCGGCACCTGGATCAGCGGCCAGCGCGTGCGCGACGCCGAGGGCAAGTTATTGCCCGACACCCTGGAACTCGGCCTGCTGGCCCAGGGGCGCTTGCTCGACGCAGCGCTGACCAATATTCCGCCCTCGACCCCAGCGGTGGAACTGTATTCGTTGACCCTGGGCGGTGATGGCAAGCAAAGCGTGTTTCTGCGCGAATCCGACTACGTCGCCAATATGCTCAACAGCCGTTTCGGCGCTTTCGGCCAGATCCGCCTGGTGAACCATCGCGATCACCTCGCCGACCGCCCGATGGCGACTCGGGAAAACCTGCGCCGTGCCGCCCTGACGCTCGCCGAGCGCAGCGGGCCGGAAGACCTGATTTTCATCTACCTGACCAGCCATGGCACCAGCGAACACGAGCTGGTGCTTGACCAGCCACGCATGGAGTTGGCCGACCTGCCAGCCGACGAAATGGCTGCTGTCCTCGCCCCGTTGAAAAACCGCGACAAGATCATCGTGATTTCGGCCTGTTACTCCGGCGGATTCCTCCCCGCCCTCAAGGATGAACGAACCCTGATCATGACAGCCTCGCGGGCCGACCGGGTGTCTTTCGGTTGCTCGGAAGAGGCCAACTTCACTTACTTCGGCGATGCACTGTTCGCCCAGGCCCTGAACCAGACCGATGATCTGGAACAAGCCTTCAAACTGGCCAAGGCCACTGTCGCCGAACGTGAACTGGCAGACGGTTTCGAAGCCTCCGAACCACAGATCTGGGCACCGAAAACCGTCCTCTCGCATTGGCAATTACTGCGCAAACAGCAGGCACGAAAAGCCCTGCAAAGTGCGTCTATCGAAAGCAAGGATGCAAACAGCAACTAAGCTGAACAGTATCAAGGGAGAAACACTATGTACTTGACGCCCCAGCACGTGCTGCTTGCCGGAGCCACTGGTTTGACGGGTGAACACCTGCTTGATCGCCTGCTTAACGAGCCAACGATTGCCCGGGTATTGGCACCCTCACGCCGGCCCCTGGCCAAGCACCCCCACCTTGAAAACCCGGTCGGCGACCCGGTGGAGCTTCTGCCGCAGTTGAACGGTCGTGTCGACATCGCCTACTGCTGCCTGGGCACCACCATCAAACAGGCGGGCTCGGAACAGGCGTTCCGCGCGGTGGACCTGGACATGGTCGTGGCCTTTGCCAAACGCGCACGGGAGATGGGCGCAAGGCATTTGATCGTGATCAGTGCACTGGGAGCCGATCGCAGATCCACAATTTTCTACAACCGGGTCAAAGGCGAGATGGAGTACGCACTGCGCGCGCAGGACTGGCCGCAGCTGACTATTTGCCGACCTTCGCTGTTGCTGGGCGAACGCACCGAACCGCGACTGGGCGAGAAAGTCGCCGGCCCGTTGTCACGACTGATCCCTGGCAAATACCATGGTATCGAGGCCTGCCAACTTGCTCGCGCGATGTGGCGCCTGGCGCTGGAAGAGCAGGACGGGGTCAGGATTGTCGAGTCGGATGAGCTGAGGAAGTTGGGCAAGTAATTTTATAGTGCCTGAGCGGGCCTCATCGCGGGCAAGCCCGCTCCCACAGGATTTTGTGTCGTACACAAATTTTGTAATCGCTGAAAAACCTGTGGGAGCGAGCTTGCTCGCGATAGAGCGCGAAGCGCTCTCTTACAATCCACCCGTCGCCTGAAAATTCACGCCCAAAACCGTGAGCAACGACAGCGGCAACAGCAGCGTGTCGAGCAACGCACTGGCCGGCAGGTCGACACCGGGATAGCTCGGCGCTTCGGCTCCGAAACGGTCCTTGGCGCAGCACCCACCGTTCATCGCGTACAAATCCAGACGAGTCCCCGAGTACACCACTGGCGCCCCCGGCTTCGCCGCATCGAGCGTGCGCGCCGTGGCGCACCCGACCAATTGCAGCGCCAGTACCATCACCAGCAGCTTATTCATCGCTGGTCAAATGATGCTCGCCCCAGCGCGGCAACATGTCCTGAGGAATATTCAGCAGGTTGAGAATCCGTGCCACGACGAAATCGATCAGGTCGTCGATGGTTTGCGGCTGATGATAGAAGCCCGGAGATGCCGGCAGGATTGTCACGCCCATGTTCGACAACTTGAGCATGTGCTCCAAGTGAATGCTCGAATACGGAGCTTCACGAGGCACGAGAATCAGCTGGCGACGCTCTTTGAGCGTCACATCGGCGGCACGCTCGATCAGGTTGTTGCAGGCACCCGTGGCGATGGCCGACAAAGTACCCGTCGAACACGGCACCACCACCATCGCCGCTGGTGCGCCAGAGCCCGAAGCCACTGGCGACATCCAGTCTTCCTTGCCGTACACCCGAATCTGCCCGGCGGCAGCGCCCGTGTATTCGGTGAGGAACGCCTGCATCATCTGCGGTTTGTTCGGCAGCGTGACGTCAGTTTCGGTGGCCATCACCAACTGCGCGGCTTTGGAAATCATGAAGTGCACTTCACGATCCTCCCGCACCAGGCAGTCGAGCAGGCGCAAACCGTACTGGGCGCCGGAAGCGCCGGTCATCGCCAGCGTGATGCGGTCCGGGCCGTTGTTCACTTGAGCGCCTCGGCCAGCTTGCCGTGCAGGCCGCCAAAGCCGCCATTGCTCATGATCACCACGTGGGTGCCCGGTTGCGCCTGGCTCTTCACGCGCTCGATGATGCCTTCCAGCGAATCGCTGACAATCGACGGCACAGTGCACAGCGCCGCAGTACCCGCCAGGTCCCAGCCGAGGTTGGCTGGTGCATACCAGATCACCTGATCGGCATCGACCACGCTTTCCGGCAATCCGTCACGGTGCGCGCCAAGCTTCATGGAGTTGGAACGCGGCTCGATGATCGCGATCAACGGTGCATCGCCGATGCGCTTGCGCAGCCCGTCGAGGGTGGTGGCGATGGCAGTCGGGTGGTGCGCGAAGTCGTCATAGATGGTGATGCCACGGACTTCCGCAACTTTCTCCATCCGGCGCTTCACGCTTTTGAAGGCGCTCAACGCGGCGATGCCCATGGACGGCACCACGCCGACGTGGCGTGCGGCAGCCAGGGTCGCCAGGGCGTTGGCGACGTTGTGCTGACCAGTCATGTCCCACTCGACCACACCCTGGGCGACGCCATCGAACATCACTTCGAACTTCGAGCCATCTTCACTGAGCAGCTTGACCTGCCACTGACCGCCGGCACCGGTGGTTTGCACCGGCGTCCAGCAGCCCATCTCGATAACACGCTGCAACGCCGGCTCAGTGGTCGGATGAATCACCAGGCCTTCGCTCGGGATGGTCCGCACCAGGTGATGGAACTGTCGCTCGATGGCCGGCAGGTCCGGAAAGATGTCCGCATGATCGAATTCGAGGTTGTTCAGGATTGCCGTACGCGGACGGTAGTGCACGAACTTCGAACGCTTGTCGAAGAACGCACTGTCGTACTCGTCGGCTTCGATGACGAAGAACGGCGTATCGCCCAGGCGCGCCGACACCGAGAAGTTTTGTGGCACGCCGCCGATCAGGAAACCCGGGGCCATGCCCGCGTGCTCCAGTACCCAGGCCAGCATGCTGCTGGTGGTGGTCTTGCCGTGCGTACCGGCAACGGCCAGTACCCAACGACCTTGCAGCACGTGATCGGCCAGCCATTGCGGGCCTGAGACGTAAGGCAGGCCTTTGTTCAGCACGTACTCCACAGCCGGGTTACCCCGGGACATGGCGTTGCCGATCACTACCAGATCAGGGGCCGGATCAAGTTGCGCCGGGTCGTAGCCTTGGGTCAATTCGATACCCTGGGCTTGCAGCTGAGTGCTCATCGGCGGATAGACGTTGGCATCGGAGCCCGTCACGTGATGGCCCAGCTCTTTGGCCAGAACCGCCATTGACCCCATGAAAGTGCCGCAGATACCAAGAATATGAATGTGCATAGTCGACCTCGTAAAACTTGGTCGCAGGTTAGCTTAGGGAGGGGAAAATCGCACTCTTTAGCTGAGATTCGCTGTGGTCATTGTGGCGAGGGAGCTTGCTCCCTCGCTACAAAAGCTTTTATCGGGCAATCCCATGTTTACGCAGCTTCCGATAGAGGGTATTTCGACTGACCCCCAACTGCTCCGCCGTATGCGTCATATGCCACCGCGCCTGCTCCAGCGCCGCGAGCAACGCCAGCCGCTCGGCATCTTCCAGCGGATGCTCCGACGCCTCTTCAATCGTCGACACCACCGGCCGCGCCTGGCGAATCATTGCCGGCAAATCCTCCAGGCCGATCCGCCCGTCTTCACACAGTGCCGCCAACGTACGCAGCACATTACGCAACTGCCGCACGTTGCCCGGCCAAGCGAATCCCAATAAGGCCTCCCGCGCCGGTCCGTCGATCAACACCGTTTCCGCGCCCGCCTCCTCGGCCAGCAAAAAGTCGAGCAACCGGGATTTGTCGCTACGCTCGCGCAACGGCGGCAATGCGACTTCCAGCCCGTTGAGGCGGTAATACAAATCCTCGCGGAAGCTGCCGTCCTCCACGCGATCCAGCAAGTTGCGGTGGGTGGCACTGATGATCCGCACATTCACCGCTTCCGGCTCGCCACCGATCGGCACCACTTGCCGGTCCTCCAGCACTCTGAGCAATCGCGTCTGCAGGGCCAGTGGCATGTCACCGATTTCATCGAGGAACAAGGTCCCGCCATCAGCCTGTTGCAACTTGCCGCGCATGCCTTCCTTGCGCGCACCGGTAAAGCTGCCGCCGCGATATCCGAACAGTTCGCTTTCGATCAGGCTTTCGGGAATGGCCGCGCAATTGAGGGCGACAAAGGCTTTTTCCGCCCGCTGGCTGGCGTGGTGCACGGCTTTGGCGAAAGCTTCCTTGCCGGAGCCGGTTTCGCCATTGATCAGCAGCGGCACGTCGCGCTCGTACACGCGCAGGGCCTTGCGGAAATCCGCCTGCAACGCTGCGTCATCCAGGCAAATACCCGACAGTCGCGGCGCCTGCGCAACCTTGAGAGCAGGCATCACCGGAGTTGGCAGCGACCGCCTCGCCTCACCACGCAATACCGCGAACAACTTGCGACCATCACGGGTGCGCAAGGGCCAACTGGCGGCGGCATTAGTGCTCGCGCGACCGAGCAACTCATCGAGCGAACAATCGAAAAACGCCTCAACCGACTTACCCAACAAGCCGCCGCGAATATGTCCCAGCAGGTTCAGCGCACTCTGGTTCACCGCGCAAATGCGCCCTTCTCCGTCGAATGCCAGCAACCCTTCACTGAACAAACCGACAGACTCGGCCTGCAAATGAAAACGCAGCAACCATTGATTGTCGAAGCAGCGCAGGAAGTAGCAGCTCTCGATCATCTTCGCCGACAGATTGACCAGCGCCATGGTGTGGAACTGACTTTGCCTTGAGGCATCACGGCGCGCCGACGACACGTCGAGCACCGCCAGCAGTTCGCCATGAGGATCGAAGACCGGGCTCGCCGAACAGGTCAGGCCGGTGTGGCGGCCGCGAAAGTGTTCGTCCTGATGAATGGTCAGCGACTGACGCTCCACCAGGCAGGTGCCGATGCCGTTGGTGCCTTCACAGGCTTCGCTCCAGTCGGCGCCGAGCCAGAGTCCGGCACGCTCGAAAATCTGCCGCTCGGCGGGCGCAGTGACGCAATTGAGGATCACGCCGCGGGCGTCGGTCAGCAATACCGCATGGCCGGCACCGGAGAGCTGCTGGTGCAGGCTGGTCATTTCATTGCCGGCAATGTGCAGCACTTGCTGCAAGCGTTCGCGGCTTTCCAGGACGCGACCATGTTCCAGCACCGTCGGCGCGATGCTCAAGGCCGGATCGAGGTGATAGTCCTCAAGGCAGCGCAGCCAGGAACGGGCGATGGACGGATCGCTGCCGGGACCGTGCAGGTGGGCCTTGCCCTGGGTCACGGTCAATACTTGCTGGGCATGGCGACTCAAATGGTTGTCGTGCATTTCTTGTTATTCTCCCCGGGGCTCGGCGTCCCGTGCATGAGGTGATGCCGAGCATCCTCCAGCCTGGCCTGCATTGCAATGCTTGCAAGACTACCCAGTCACAGGTTGTGCCAGAAACGGTACAAAGTGTCACGCCGGCTGTACCGCAAGCGTCACAGGCATGCTCCATCCGTCCGACAAAAAATGCGCAAGGCCTTGATTTGCCTGAGCTGCAGCGCACTGGCCCGACCCTTGCTCTACGCTTAAAGCAAGCGCACATGCGCGACTCCCTATAAGCACAAAAGCAAGGAGAAACCACTATGCGTTACGCTCACCCCGGTACTGAAGGCGCTATCGTTTCGTTCAAAGCCAAATACGGTAACTACATCGGCGGCGAGTTCGTCGCGCCTGTCAAAGGTCAGTACTTCACCAATACCTCGCCAGTGAATGGCCAACCGATTGCCGAATTCCCCCGTTCCACGGCCGAAGACATCGACAAGGCCCTGGACGCTGCCCACGCCGCTGCCGACGCGTGGGGTGCCACGTCCGCCCAGGCGCGCTCGCTGGTGCTGCTGAAAATCGCCGACCGCATCGAACAGAACCTCGAACTGCTGGCAATCACCGAATCCTGGGACAACGGCAAAGCCGTGCGCGAAACGCTTAACGCCGACATCCCGCTGGCCGCCGACCACTTTCGCTACTTCGCCGGTTGCATCCGTGCCCAGGAAGGCAGCGCTGCCGAAATCGACGGCAACACCGTGGCCTATCACATCCATGAACCGCTGGGCGTGGTCGGGCAGATCATTCCGTGGAACTTCCCGATCCTGATGGCCGCCTGGAAACTCGCCCCGGCCCTGGCCGCCGGCAACTGCGTGGTGCTCAAGCCTGCCGAGCAAACCCCGCTGGGCATTACCGTGCTGGTCGAACTGATCGGCGACCTGCTGCCACCGGGCGTGCTGAACATTGTGCAAGGCTTCGGCAAAGAGGCCGGCGAAGCGCTGGCCACCAGCAAACGCATCGCCAAGATTGCCTTTACCGGCTCGACCCCGGTCGGCTCGCACATCATGAAATGCGCAGCGGAAAACATCATTCCGTCCACTGTGGAGCTGGGCGGCAAGTCGCCAAACATTTTCTTCGAAGACATCATGAAGGCCGAACCGTCCTTCATCGAGAAAGCCGCCGAAGGCCTGGTGCTGGCATTTTTCAACCAGGGCGAAGTCTGCACCTGCCCTTCCCGTGCGCTGGTGCAAGAGTCGATCTACGACGAGTTCATGCAAGTGGTGATGAAGAAGGTCCTGCAAATCAAACGTGGCGACCCGCTGGACACCGAGACCATGGTCGGCGCCCAGGCGTCCGAGCAGCAATTCGATAAAATCCTTTCGTACCTGGAAATCGCCAAGGGCGAAGGCGCCGAGCTGCTGACCGGCGGCAAAGTGGAAAAACTCGAGGGCAACCTGGCAAGCGGATATTACATCCAGCCGACCCTGCTCAAGGGCACCAACAAAATGCGTGTGTTCCAGGAAGAAATCTTCGGCCCGGTGGTGAGCATCACCACCTTCAAGGACGAAGCCGAAGCCCTGGCCATCGCCAACGACACCGAGTTCGGCCTGGGTGCCGGCCTCTGGACCCGCGACATCAACCGCGCCTACCGCATGGGCCGCGCCATCAAGGCCGGTCGTGTGTGGACCAACTGCTACCACCTGTACCCGGCGCACGCCGCGTTCGGTGGCTACAAGAAGTYCGGCGTCGGTCGTGAAACCCACAAGATGATGCTCGACCACTACCAACAGACCAAAAACCTGCTGGTGAGCTACGACATCAATCCGCTGGGCTTCTTCTAAAAACCGGGGGCGACACAGATATTTCTGTGTCGCCCTTCAAGCAGCCATCGCGAGCAAGCTCGCTCCCACACTGATTTGAGTAAGCCTCAAAAAGTGGATTTACCCACAACCCTGTGGGAGCGAGCTTGCTCGCGATGGCGTCCTAAATGACTCAACACCCAAGGCCTGGCCGCTCTGGCACGGGCCTTGCCTACCCATCATTCAGGATTTGCACCCAACCCGTCGCACCCGAAAGTCCAAAAGATCGAACAATAAAAAATAGAGAGGACTTATGACTACTTCTTCCACACAGCTCAAACCTACACTCGGCACCCTGCATCTATGGGGCATTGCCGTCGGCCTGGTGATTTCCGGCGAGTACTTCGGCTGGAGTTACGGCTGGGGCACCGCAGGCACACTGGGTTTTCTCGTCACCGCACTGATGGTGGCGACGATGTACACCTGCTTCATTTTCAGCTTCACCGAACTGACGACTGCGATTCCCCACGCTGGCGGGCCGTTTGCCTATAGCCGCCGGGCCTTTGGCGAAAAAGGCGGGTTGATCGCCGGCATCGCCACCCTGATCGAATTCGTCTTTGCACCACCGGCCATCGCCATGGCCATCGGCGCCTACCTCAACGTGCAATACCCGGAACTGGACCCGAAGATCGCCGCCGTTGGCGCCTATTTCGTGTTCATGGGCCTGAACATCCTCGGCGTCAGCATCGCCGCCACCTTCGAGTTGGTGGTCACTGTGCTGGCGGTCGCTGAACTGCTGGTGTTCATGGGCGTGGTCGCCCCGGGCTTCAGCTTCAGCAACTTTGTACTCAATGGCTGGTCGGGTGCCAATGAATTCACGATGGGCTCGATTCCCGGTATTTTCGCCGCCATTCCCTTCGCGATCTGGTTCTTTCTCGCGATCGAAGGTGCAGCCATGGCCGCCGAAGAAGCCAAGGACCCGAAACGCACCATCCCCAAAGCCTATGTCAGCGGCATTTTGACCCTGGTGTTCCTGGCCATCGGCGTGATGGTGATGGCCGGTGGTGTCGGCGACTGGCGTCAACTGTCGAACATCAACGATCCGTTGCCTCAGGCGATGAAAGCCGTGGTCGGCAACAATTCGTCCTGGATGCACATGCTGGTGTGGATCGGTTTGTTCGGCCTGGTGGCGAGCTTTCACGGGATCATTCTTGGCTATTCACGGCAGTTCTTCGCCCTGGCTCGCGCCGGTTACCTGCCCAAAGGCCTGGCCAAACTCTCGCGCTTCCAGACTCCGCACCGGGCAATTCTGGCCGGCGGTGTGATCGGCATCGCGGCGATCTACAGCGACGGTCTGGTCAACCTGCAAGGCATGACCCTGACGGCGGCAATGATCACCATGTCGGTATTCGGCGCCATCGTGATGTACATCATCAGTATGCTGAGCCTGTTCAAACTGCGTAAAACCGAACCGAACCTGGAACGCACCTTCCGCGCCCCGGGCTATCCGATCGTACCGGGGATCGCGCTGTTTCTGGCGGTGGTGTGCCTGGTGGCGATGGCCTGGTTCAACACCGTGATCGGCCTGGTTTTCCTCGGTTTCATGGTTGCCGGTTACCTGTACTTCCAGTTGACCGCCAAGCAACGTTCCGAGGCACCGGCAGACGCTATGCTCGAAGGTATCTAAATGCACCGGCACCGGGCCGCGAGCCTGGTGCCTGCATTATTGAAGTGCATGCAATTCCCTTGTGGGAGCGGGCTTGCTCGCGAAGGCGGTGTGTCAGTCAGCACATGTGGCGGATGCAAGACTGCTATCGCGAGCAAGCTCGCTCCCACAGAACAGCGCATCGAATTTTTGAATTGATCAGGAGGCCCCGCCCCATGGCCGTATATGCCCATACCGTCGGCGCCCAGACTTACCGCTTCGACAGCCTCAAGGATGTGATGGCCAAGGCCAGCCCGGCGCGCTCCGGGGATTTTCTGGCCGGCGTCGCGGCCCTCAATGACGGCGAGCGTGTCGCGGCACAGATGGCTTTGGCCGACACGCCGCTAAGCCACTTCCTGCAGGAAGCGCTGATCCCCTACGAATCCGATGAAGTCACCCGCCTGATCATCGACACCCATGACAAACAAGCCTTCGCGGTCGTCAGCCACCTCACCGTCGGCGGCTTTCGCGACTGGCTGCTCAGCGATGCCGCCGACGAACAGGTCCTGCGCGCCCTGGCCCCCGGCCTGACTCCGGAAATGGCCGCCGCCGTGTCGAAGATCATGCGTGTGCAGGATCTGGTACTGGTGGCGCAAAAAATCCGCGTGGTTACACAGTTTCGCGGCACCCTGGGCCTGCGCGGTCGACTGTCCACACGCCTGCAACCGAACCACCCCACCGACGAACCGGCCGGTATCGCCGCAAGCATTCTCGACGGTCTGCTGCACGGTAATGGCGACGCAATGATCGGCATCAACCCCGCCACCGACAGCATCGCTTCGATTTGCGCCATGCTGGAGATGCTCGACGCGATCATCCAGCGCTACGAAATCCCGACCCAGGCTTGTGTGCTGACCCATGTCACCACGTCGATCGAAGCGGTCAATCGCGGCGTCCCGCTGGATCTGGTGTTCCAGTCGATCGCCGGCACCGAAGCGGCCAACGCCAGTTTCGGCATTAACCTGAGTATATTGAGGGAGGGCCATGACGCCGGTTTGAGTCTGAATCGCGGTACGCTGGGCCAGAACCTGATGTACTTCGAAACCGGTCAGGGCAGCGCCCTGTCGGCCAACGCCCACCATGGCGTCGATCAACAAACCTGCGAAACCCGGGCCTACGCCGTCGCGCGTCATTTCAACCCGTTCCTGGTCAACACCGTCGTCGGTTTCATCGGCCCGGAATACCTGTACAACGGCAAACAGATCATCCGCGCCGGCCTGGAAGACCACTTCTGCGGCAAGCTTTTGGGCGTGCCCATGGGTTGCGACATCTGCTACACCAACCACGCCGAAGCCGACCAGGACGATATGGACACCCTGCTGACCCTGCTGGGCGTCGCCGGGATCAACTTCATCATGGGTATCCCCGGCTCCGACGACATCATGCTCAACTACCAGACCACCTCGTTCCACGATGCGCTCTACGCCCGGCAGACCCTGGGGTTGAAGCCCGCGCCGGAGTTCGAGCAGTGGCTGGCGAAAATGGGCATCTTCACCCAGGCGGACGGCCGGGTTCTGTTTGGCAACAGCCTGCCGCCGGCCTTTCGCCAGGCATTGGCGCAACTGGGATGAAAACTGACATGGATAAACTACCCTTCGATCCCCACAATCCATGGCTGGAACTGCGACGCCTGACACCGGCGCGAATTGCCCTGGGCCGAACCGGCACCAGCATTCCCACTCGCGCACAACTGGACTTCCAATACGCCCATGCTCAGGCGCGGGATGCGGTGCACTTGCCGTTCGATCATGCGGCACTCAGCTCACAACTGGCCGAACGCGGACACGAAAGCCTTGTACTGCACAGCGCAGCGATCGACCGCAACAGTTACCTGCAACGCCCGGACCTGGGACGAAAACTGAGTGACGCATCGGCAAAGACCTTGCGTGAATACGCTTCGGCGCATCCTGGCGGGGTCGATTTGGTGATAGTGATCGCTGACGGCCTGTCGGCACTGGCCGTTCATCGCCATACCCTGCCCTTTCTGGCGCGCCTCGAAGAACAGATTGCAGCGCAAGGCTGGACGGTAGCGCCGGTGATTTTGGTGGAACAGGGGCGCGTGGCGGTCGCTGACGAAATCGGTGAATTGCTCGGAGCGAAAATGACCGTGATCCTCATCGGCGAACGCCCTGGCCTGAGCTCCCCGGATAGCCTGGGTTTATATTTCACCTACAATCCCAAGATCGGCCTTACCGATGCCTACCGTAATTGCATCTCCAACGTGCGGCTTGAAGGCCTGAGTTACGGCATGGCGGCACACCGTTTGCTTTATTTGATGCGCGAAGCCTGCCGGCGGCAGTTGTCAGGGGTCAATCTGAAGGATGAAGCGCAGGTTCAGACACTGGAGTCGGACGCGCAAGCCGACATGAAAGGTAATTTCCTGCTTGGCCCGCCGAATGCCTGAACCGCTTGCGCGTTGCACATTCGTACCAGTTTCAGGCAGGATCGTGGCACGGCCGCCAAGGGTTTCCCATCGCCGTCAGAGACGTAAGACAGCCACTTGAAGACGAGACCTACCATGCGGATTATTCAAGCGACCCTCGAACACCTGGACCTGCTGACCCCGTTGTTCGTCAAATATCGCGAGTTTTATGGTTCCCTGCCGTATCCGGACTCGTCCCGGGCGTTCCTCGAAAAGCGCCTGCGCCGCAAGGAGTCGGTGATCTACCTGGCGCTGTCCGATGACGACAGCAACAGACTGATGGGTTTCTGCCAGCTATACCCGAGCTTCTCCTCGCTTTCGCTCAAACGCGTGTGGATCCTCAACGATATTTATGTCGCCGAGGATGCCCGCCGCCAGTTGGTGGCCGACAACCTGATCCGCACCGCAAAAAAAATGGCCAAGGAAACCAATGCCGTGCGCATGCGTGTTTCCACCAGCAGCAACAACGAAGTCGCGCAGAAAACCTATGAGTCCATCGGATTCAAGGAAGACACCGAATTCAAGAACTATGTGCTGCCGATCAGCGACGAACTCTGAATCACCTGCACCTGTGGGAGCGAGCCGGCTCGCTCCCACGGGTTCGGTATCAAGCCATCGGTCTTGTCATGACATTCCCCGCTACAATCTCGACGCGATTTTCACCTCTCGCCTCGTATAATCCCGAACTCCCCGGCTTGTAAGAAAAACTACCCTTATCCGTAGTCTTACGCGAAGTCATCCGCACAGGCCTGCTGAGTCGGGCCATTACCACAGGTGCTTTCCATGGATTTCAACCCGATCGACATCGTCCTGCATCTCGACGTCTACCTCGACATGCTTGTAACCAACTACGGGGCATGGATCTACGCCATCCTGTTTATGGTGATCTTCTGTGAAACCGGTCTGGTGGTCATGCCCTTCCTGCCGGGCGACTCCCTGCTGTTCATTGCCGGCGCCGTGGCGGCCGGTGGCGGCATGGACCCGGTACTGCTCGGCGGCCTGCTTATGCTCGCGGCGATTCTGGGTGACAGCACCAACTACATCATCGGACGAACGGCGGGTGAAAAACTGTTCAGCAATCCGAATTCGAAGATTTTCCGCCGCGATTACCTGCAACAAACCCACGATTTCTACGACAAACATGGCGGCAAAACCGTGACCCTGGCGCGTTTCCTGCCGATCATCCGCACCTTTGCACCGTTCGTCGCCGGTGTCGGGAAAATGCCTTATCCGCGTTTCTTCGCCTTCAGTGTCTTCGGCACTGTTTTGTGGGTCGGCGGGCTGGTGACCCTCGGTTACTTCTTCGGCAACGTGCCGTTCATCAAGAAGAACCTGTCGCTGCTGGTAGTCGGCATCATCCTGCTCTCGCTGGTGCCGATGATCATTGGCATGGTGCGTAACCGCCTTGCGGGTTCGAGCTCCAAAGCCGAATCGCGATGACACGATGTGGTCCCTGAGCGCCTGGCGTCGCCGGCGCACCCTGGCCAGGCACCCGATTGCCGATGACATGTGGCAACGGGTGCGCCATCACCTGAGTTTTCTCGATGGCATCAGTGCCGCCGAAGACCAATGGCTGCGCGAAGCCTGCGTGCTGTTCCTCGAAGACAAGCATCTGACCGCCCTGCCCGGTGTCGAACTGCATCAGGAGCAACGCTTGCTGCTCGCGGCCCAGGCGCAACTGCCGCTGCTGAACCTCGGCGACCTGAACTGGTATCAGGGCTTCCACGAAATCATTCTCTACCCCGACGACTTCCTCAGCCCCCAGCGCCATCGCGATGTCGGCGGCGTCGAGCACGAATGGGTGGGTGAGCACAGCGGTGAAGCGTGGCAGCAAGGCCCGATCATCCTTGCCTGGCCGGGCGTAATGGCCAGCGGAGGCTGGGAAGGCTACAACCTGGTCATCCACGAACTGGCGCACAAACTCGACATGCTCAATGGCGTCGCCAACGGCTTGCCGCCGTTGCACCCGGACATGCGGGTCAGCGACTGGGCCAGCGTCATGCAAAAGGCCTACGACGACCTCGACCGGCAACTGGAACGCAATCCCGATGCCAAAACTGCCATCGACCCGTATGCCGCCGAAAACCCTGCCGAGTTCTTCGCCGTCACCAGCGAATACTTCTTCAGCGCCCCGGATTTGCTGCACAAGGCTTATCCACAGGTGTACCAGCAGCTGAAGTTGTTCTATCGCCAGGACCCGCTGGCGAGGTTGAAGCAACTAAAGGCGCATGACCCTGTCTATCAGGCACACCAGTGAGCGCCATACGACTTCTGGTGCGTGGCGTCGATCCAGGAATATGCCTATAATCGCCGCCACTTTTTGGTCAATCCGGCCAAGTATTTCTGGTCAACTAACGGGGGCAACGCCCAATGAGCTACAGCAAGATTCCGGCTGGCAAAGACCTGCCGAACGACATCTACGTCGCGATCGAGATTCCGGCCAACCACGCGCCGATCAAATACGAAATCGACAAAGACAGCGATTGCCTGTTCGTTGACCGTTTCATGGCCACCCCAATGTTCTACCCGGCCAACTACGGTTACATCCCGAACACCCTGGCTGACGACGGTGATCCCCTCGACGTGCTGGTCGTAACCCCTTACCCGGTTGCTCCAGGTTCGGTGATCCGCGCGCGTCCGGTCGGCATCCTGAACATGACCGACGATGGCGGCGGCGATGCCAAGGTCATCGCAGTCCCACACGACAAGCTGTCCCAGCTGTACGTCGACGTGAAGGAATACACCGACCTGCCAGCGCTGCTGATCCAGCAGATCGAGCACTTCTTCGCGAACTACAAAGATCTCGAAAAAGGCAAATGGGTGAAGATCGAAGGCTGGGCCGGCGCAGACGCCGCCCGCGACGCGATCACCAAGTCGGTTGCTGCCTATAAAGGCTAAGTCCGGCTGCAGGCTTTCAGCTGCAAGCGCCCACAAAAAACCCCGGGAGATCCGGGTTTTTTTGTGGGCGCTTGATAAGCACGCCAAACACATCGTTTAAACAGACCGTCCAATGGTTTTTGCTTGTTTAACTCCCCCCAAGAATGTCTTACATCCGGTCGTAAATTACCCGCGAAATTTGAACGAGGTGTTTATTCAAACCCTGGTTAGCCGTCAGTAGACTCGCGTTCATGAAAAAGAACACTAGCGGCCCACGCTTTAAAGCGCTCCTTGCAGCAGCGAACATCACGACCACAGGATTTGCCGAATTCCTGGATACGGCTCCGCAAAATGTACATAACTGGTACACCCGCGGTGTGCCCGCCCATTGCATGGAAGAAGTCGCCAGAAAACTCTCCGTCAGCAGCGACTGGCTGAAAACCGGCGAAGGCTCGAAAGATGCCCAGCACCTGCGCCTGCTCGACGAATCCGGCAACACCTTCGATGCCCAAACCATCCGCGGTGTCTACACGGTCATCGAGCCTGTCGACGTCGAACTGCCATTCCTCAAGGAAGCTGTCACCGCCCCGGGTTCCAACAAAACCCACGTCATAGAAGACCCCGAGAAATCCATCCGCCTGCCCCGCAGCCACCTCGATTCCCTGGAAATCAACCACGCCGACGCTATCTGCGCCCTTATGAGCGGCAATAGCATGGGGGAAAAAATCGAAGACGGTTCGACCCTGGCGATTGACCGTGGCCTGACCCAGATTGTCGATGGCGAGATCTACGCCATCGAACATGACGGCATGCTGCGCATCAAGTACCTGCACCGTCTACCGGGCAATTCCCTGCGACTGCGCAGCCACAACCGCGCCGAATACCCGGACGAAATCTTCAGGGCCGCACAAATCGAAGAGCAGAACATCAGGGTGCTGGGTTGGGTGTTCTGGTGGTCGACCCTGAACAAACGACGGCCGGCGGTGCCATTTCTTTAAGGCATCCCAGAACAGCCATCGGCCACCCACCCGGGTGGCCGATGGCTCTGCCCGGCACTTCCCGCTGGGAATTTCCCTCAAACCTGCGTATGCTGCGCCCCACATTTACGCATCGACCCGCCCCGCGGCCCAGATGCACTGACCTGACAGATGACTTTCTCACCAGGTCCCACAGCCGGACGCAAGATCCGGGTGTACGTTTTGAAGGCTGGCGCGGTTTACCAAAAATGATCCAAGCCAGTCCCCGAGAAGCCGGCCACAAGCCGGCTTTTTAATGCCTGAAAGAAAATGATCAACGACAAAAATCACTCAACGCCTTCAATATTCAGCGCATAAAACTCCTGCAGTTTGGCTTGCAACAATTTCTTGTCTGGCAATTGGGTGTGGTACTCCGCGATCAAGGCAGGCGACAGTGAGCGGTTCAGGGCGTACTCGACGATTTCGTCCTCTTTGCTCGCGCACAGCAATACGCCGAGCGCCGGGTTTTCGTGTGGCTTGCGGACATTGCGGTCCAACGCTTCAAGATAAAAATCCATCTTCCCCAGGTATTCCGGTTCAAAGCGCCCGACCTTGAGTTCGATCGCCACCAGGCAGTTCAGCCCACGGTGGAAAAACAACAGATCCAGCGCAAAGTCACGCCCACCTACCTGCAACGGATATTGCGAACCCACAAAGCAGAAGTCCCTGCCCAGTTCGATCAGAAAATCCCTGAGCTTATGCAGCAGGCCTCCGTGCAAATCTGTCTCTGCATGACCACGCTCCAGAGCCAGAAACTCGACCACGTAGGCATCCTTGAACACCTCCAGGGCTTGGGGATGAATTTGTCTCAGCGGTGCTGAGACTTTTGCCGGGCTGACCACTGAACGTTCAAACAGAGCGGCCTTGAACTGCCGCTCCAGTTCGCGGCTCGACCACTTCTCCTGGATTGTCATGCGCAGGTAAAACTCACGCTCCTCCGGGTGTTTGCTCTGGTTGAGGATGATCAGATTCTGGGTCCAGGGTAATTGTGTCAGCAGTGCTGACACTTTTTCATCACCCCTGTACGCCTCATAGAACTGGCGCATTCGAAATAGATTTCGTCGCGTAAACCCACGCAGTCCAGGCTGTGTACGCTCAAGGTGCATAGCCAACTGGGCAACGACTCCATCACCCCACTCCGCCGCTTCAATTTTGCAACTGATGTAGGCCCCAACCTGCCAGTGCAGCTCAATCAGCTCTGTGTTGACCGCCTGCATAGCGCGTTGTCGCGCGGTCACAATCAGTTGGGTAATTTCGCTGAAAGCTGAATCGAGGGAGGTATTGCCAGGAAGGTCATTCACGTCAGGGCATTTCCATGTCAGTTGGAGGGCCCTTTCAATTACTCCTGATGCCGATGCAGGAACATTCACAATGTATTTCTGCATGAAACAACGCTAATAGGCCTCCACCTCGCCGTGTGCAAAGCCTGCGCAAGTTACACCTCAACCTCACGGATAGCTGAACCCCTTCACCAACGTCAACTCCCCCACCGCACGCATCGGCACCAGGAACGTCTCCATCTTCTCGCTCGGCGTTCCTTCCTCGGTAATCACCGTCACCTGCGCCGTGGTCAGCGCTTGCACCGCGTCTTCCTGCCCCTCTTCATCACTGCTGTACCCGCCGCCGAAGTAGTTCACGTAGACCAGATATTGGCCCTTGATCGGTGCGGGCATGGCGAAGATTTCCGGGCCGTAGCCAGTGGTGACGTCGACGTCGAGCGCAGCGCCGTTGGGGGCGACGCGGTCGCCGTACCAGATGTGCGCGCCGTCGGGGGTGATCAGGTGCAGGTCGAGGTCGGTGTTGTCGCTGTCCCAGGACAGCAAAACGCGCAATTTGGCCGGGGTCGCACCGCCGCTGCTGTTGAGAAACTGCGTGCGGTGACGTTGTTGGCCATCAGGGCTGCGAACCTCGACGCTGTTGCTGCCGTTGGGGAACGAGAACGGGCGATCGAAGCGGCCGGCCGGGTCGATTTTCAGCGGCATGCTCACCCCGTTGACGATCAGCCGGCCGGGCTCTGTGGATTTTGGCGTGGCTTTGATCTGCCCACTGATGCGAGCGGTGTTGGCCTGCCCTGCCGGGGTGTTCACCGACGAGGCCGGATAGTTGACGGTCTGCCTGAAGTTTTCCCCTTCGCCCTCAGGCGCGCCGGCGCGCCAACCGCCTGCGGGGGTATCGAGTCTGACGCTGTCCGCCGCCATCACCGATGGCAACGCCACCAGCGAACAGATAAACAGCAAGACCTGTGGATAACGGAGTTTCATGGCCTATTCCAGCAAGAGGTGGCGGGCGAGCCCTTCGATGTAGGTTTCATCCTGGCCGTTGGGGTGTGCTTCGAAGGCCAGGTGCAGGTATTCGTGGGTCAGGTCGAGACGGTCTTGTAGTGTCTGCGCGCCACGCACGTAGATGCGCTGGCGTTCGCGGTCGACATAGGGGCGGCCGAAGGCCAGACGGCATACGGCGAAGGTGCTGACTTCGCTGTAGCCGGTTTCGCTTTCAAGCCTTGGGCGCCAGCCGCGCCGTTGTTTCTGCAGCCATGTTTGTGCGGCGGGCAACGCTTCGCAGGACGCGACCGGGTTGTCCCAGCGACTGAGACTGGCGCGTGGGTAGGCGTGCAGCAGGATGGCGTCGTAGCGCTGGCCGGCACGGGCCTGTTCGACGGCTTGCTGCCAGGACAGTTTGTCCGGGCCGGGCTGGTCGGAATGGTAGGTGACGGTGCTGCCGGCCAGCACCAGGTCGCTGGTCCAGGCGGCGATGTCGCGTGACCCGGGCGACGCCGGACGCGGTGCGACCCGCTGACGGCTGCTGCTGTCGTCGATGCTCAGGCAGTCACCGCTGCGCGTAGCGTTTTGCAGCAGGTAGGTGCGGATGGCCACGGCCAGGGCTTTGGCGGCTTCGACCGGTTCGGCACTGGCTTCGCGCTGGAGAACACGGGCGACGTACTCTTCGCGATCCAGACGAGCCACGAGTTTGTCGTTCAGCAGAAACAGTTCGCCGTCGCTGTGAATATCCAGCGCATTCCCATTGGCGAATTCGACGCGGTAGTCACCCTGCAATGCCCCGGAAGTCAAAGCGGTGCCGCCTGACAGCACACGCCGAAGTGGATAGCGAGAGAACAGGTCGACCTCTACGCATCTCCCTGCATCCGCAGGCCATGAAACGGGAATCACCGTCGACATTGCCTGCGCGTAATCACGCAGTACCCGCTGACTGGTGCCCCGCCCTCCGGCCCAGACCGGTGTGCCATCCGCCATCCAACCGGCGAATCCACCCTGACGCGATATTGCGTCCTGATCCGCCAACCAGCTCCAGGTCTTCACCCGCAGACGACTGCCGAGTTCACCGACGACTTGGCCATCGGCGGCATTGAGCACTACATCGAGCAACACACGCCGGGCTTGATCCTGCGCCGGCAGCACGGCCAACACCTTCAACAGTTCCGCCACCGAAACCCGGGTAGCCGGTTGCAACGAAGGCAAATCCAGCAACCATTGCGGCGCCTGCCGCGCCTGCCAATAGGCTCGCCAGTCGGCATCGCCGATGCCCAACCGAGCGGGTTCGAAATACAGACCGCATGACTTCACCAACGCCTGATCTCGCTCGATCCTGCCGCCCGTCGTGCAGCAATAAACTTCTTCCTTCGACTGGCCGCGACATTCATACGCCGGCTCACGCGCGCCGGTGTCCACTAGCCAGGCGTAGACGAATAACTTCCACACACTGCCCAGCGGCGTCTGCAAGGTCTGCGGCAAGGGTTCGCGGGCGATCACCTGAGTTCGGTTCAGCGACAACAAATCGCCCTTGAAGGCCAGGCGCAGCGGTTCGTCCTGCGCCGTCGCCAGCGCAGGGATCAAACACAGCAAGCAACCTATCAGCAGCCTGTGCACGTCAGTGAACCGTGAGCTGGCCAAGAGCTGCTTTTTGCTCAAGCGCCTGATGCTGCGGCGCATAAACCTGGGTGAACCGCACCGGTGGCAAGTTGAACTGCCCCTTCTGCGAGAAACGCACCAAGTGCCGCAGGCGCAATTCGCCACTCAAGGCATCGACCGGAATGGCGTAGGCCATTTGTCCCGGTTCGAATCGCGCCTTTTCCAGTGACGTCGGCTCGGTGCCGGCCTTGCCCATGAGTTTGATGCCCCAGGTCGTGCGTTCGACATCAGCACCAGGCGGCAGCGGCACTTCCAGCATGCCGTAACGCAACGGTCTGGCGGCTTTGCTGGTGACGATCACTTCGTCGAGATAGAGGTTGTCGCTGGACAGCGGCGCGTTGCCGACCGCTTCAAGTTTGAAGGTGAAAGCCTCATCCCCCGGCACCAGTCGCGACAGGCGACGGGTGATGGTCACGGCCATCGGATCGACCACCGGCTGTTGGCTGCGGTAGCTCAATGCAGCGCGCAACGGACGCTCTTGCGCACCGGTCAGCGTCAATACCGCCGGCACGAGCGCAGCCCCCTGCCACGTCCAATACATCTCACCAGAAACTCCGTACTGCTTCTTCCAGCCTTCACCCGGCGCCAATGCAATGGTGGGAGATGCCTGCTCGATGCTGCGTTGCAGCCAGGTAAGTGCCAATGCACGTTCCAGGGTCGATTGCTGTGGCAATAGACGTTGCAACAACGCTTGAGCGTGAGCCTGATCGAAGGGTTGCAGCGACAGGTTCAGCGCTTCGGCAAACGGCTGGGAGCTGACCGCCAGACGCTGCTGCGCGTCGGCCAGTTGCCGATTGAACGCGTCCGGCAAAGCCACCTTCGCTTGCCTGGCCAGCGATGCCGTCAGCACCCGTGCGGCAGCCAGCCCCAACGCGGAATCCGGATCGCTCATGACGAGGCTGTCTTCGCCGTCTTCCATCAGATTCGCGGCAGTGCCCTCGCCCGCTTTCGCCAGGTCGTCCATCAAGCCACTGAGCAAGGTGTTGACCGGCAACTGCATCTGTCGGGCAAACGACAGGGTCAGCGCCCGCTGCAACAGCGGCGTGTTCTTCGCCTGCTTGGCGTAGACCTCCAGCACCCGCTGCCAATGCTCCGGCGGCAGGCTCAGTTCAAGCACCTGGCTGGCATGCCAGTCGGCGTAATAGGCGTAAGCGGTGAGGAACGCATCCGGCTCGCCGTCCATGCCCCACCAGGTGAAACACGCCGAAGGGCCGGCCATTTGCACCAGGCGCAAACGACTGTTTTGCATGATCAGGCGCAGGCGATCGCGGATCTGCGGATTCGCCGCCAGCGTCGGGTAGGCGATGCTCAACGGCAACAAGCGACTGGCGGTCTGCTCGACGCCACCGTAGGGGTAGCTCAGCAGGTCGTCGAGGGCAGAGCGGAACAACGCTTGCGGACTGTCATCCAGGCGCAGGCGAATATCACTGGCGTCTGCCGGCAACGTCAGCGGCGTATCACCCTCACCCACATCAAGGCTCTGGGTTTGAGTCACCTGCCAGCCTTCACCGGTCGCGCTCAGGCGCACCGCCAGGGCATCTGCGGTTTTGCCGTCCTGCACCAGCTCGGCGCTCCACTCGCCATTGGCCAGCTCAAAGGCCGGCAACGGGATGTAGTTGATGCCGCTGTTCAGGATTACAGGCAAGCGCTGTTCGTTGCCGACGTAACGGGTCACCAGTTCGGCCTTGACCGGTTTCTCGGCCTGACTGAAGGCGAACACGCCGAGGTCCGGTTTGTCGCCGGCGCGGAATCGAGTCGGGCCGCTCCACTTCAGGTACAGCGGTTTTTCCGAGCGCACGAATTGCTTCTTCTGCCCGACCTGCCCGCCATCGGCGATGGCCCTGGCGGTGATGCGCCAGCGGGTCAGGGAGTCGGGCATCTTGAAGGTGAAGCGGGTTTTGCCATTGGCATCGGTCAGCAACTCAGGTTGCCACGCCGCCGTGTCGACATCCTCGCGACGCGGTCGCTCCAGCACTTTCACGCCGCGCTCACTGCGATTGGCTTTGCCCGGTGCACCGGGGCTGCCCGGCAAGGCGACGTCATAACTGATGAACGACAAACTGGCGCTGGTGCGCACGTTGTTGCGCCGTGGGTGATAGAAGAACTGGTCGATGCTCGGCGCGACTTCCGGTTGCAGGGCGTAGACCATTTCATCGACCACGCTGACCGTCAGGTGCGCGGAAATCGCTTTGCCGGCGAACCGGGTGGTCAGGTCTACCGAGACGGTTTCACCTGGCTGATAGGTTTCCTTATCCGTGGCGATGGTCACGTCGATCTGTGGTGTCACCACCTTTATGCCGGCGTTCTGGAAACTGTACTGGCCGCCCTTGGTGTACAGCACCGAGAAGGTCAGGTTCGGCGCGAAACCGTCCTTCACCGGGATGCGTGCGCGATATTGGGTATCGCTGAGTTTTTCCAGTTTCAGCCAGTCACCGCCCCTGGACAGCAGCGCGGTCGCTTCGACCTTGTCCCGTTCCAGCGACAGCAGGGCATCGCTGACCGGTTCCGGGAAAGTGATCAACGCCAGCGCTTCATCGCCGGCGATGAACTCGGGCTTGTCGAGGATGATTTCCACGGTGCCGGGTACGGCTTTGACACCTTCGCCGGTAACCGAATGGCCGGTGGCGCCGACCACCCGACCATGATCATCCTTGAGCGTCAGGTTGTAGGTGCCCGGCCGGTCGAAGGCCAGGGTGAAACCTTTGTCGGTTGCCGCGAGTTTGCCTTCGCCGGTGCTCTGGTCCTCCAAACGCACCCAGCCATAGCTGCCCGGTGTAACGGCATCGGCCTGCTCGCCTTCGCGGGCGTAGCTGAAGGCAACCTTGTCACCCACTGCGCTGAAGCGTTGAGGCGCGCTCAAGCGGAAATTCGCCGCGCCACGGTCGATCAGGATTTCCTTGGTGGCCTTGACCCGATACGCCGCACCGTCGCTGGCAAATACAGTCAGCATGTAGCGACTCGGTTTGTCCGCTGCCGGCAAATCGAGGGACGCATTGCCCCTGGCGTCGGTGGTCAATTCGGTGCTGGTCAGCTCCACCGGAAATTGCCCGAGGTATTGCAGTTCGTTGTCGACCATCGACAGCTGTTGGGCGCGCAGGCTCAGGCTCAATTTCGCATTGGCCACCGGCTTGCCGTCCGGGTACAGCAGCACCAGGTTGCCCTTGACCGGCTCGCCAGTACGGTAATCCTGCTTGGCCAGATTGAGCGAAATCTCGAAATGCGGCTTGATGTATTCAGCGACGCGAAAGGCGCTGCTGTAGGCCTGATCCTTGTAGTTGAAACGCAGTTCATAACCACCGGCCACGGCATTGTCCGGTAACTGGAAACGGCCCTGGGTGCCGGCCCTGGAATCGAGCGTCAAGTCGAGGGATTGCAGCGCTGTGCCGGTCGCATCGAGCACGGTCACGTTGACGTCGGCCGCGGTGGGCTGCACCGAATCCCGGGCATTCTTGAACTCCCGTCCGACGATTTTCAGCGACACCCAGTCCCCCGGCCGATACAGCGGCCGGTCGGTGAAGGCATAGAGTTTGGTGTCGTAGATTTCGCTGTCGTAGTAGAAGTTTTCCGAGACGAACACCCCGCCCTCTTCGTCTTCACCGATCACGAACGAGCGCTCGGGGCTGACGTGTTTCAGGCGCAGCAAGCCATCAGTATCCGTAGCGCCGCTGCTCATAACGCCGAGGCCATCGGTCCACAGCACATTGACCTTCGGCACCGAACTCCCTTCGTGTTTGCGTGCGGCCCACACCAGCAGTTCGTCACCGGCAATCTTGCTCACCGCTACTGTGTTGGAGACGAACACCATGGTGGTCGCGCGGTACTTGCCGATCAGCGCTTCCACCAGATAAAGACCCGGTTTGAGATTGCCCAACGGGATGTACACGTTGCCCGGCGCGACACTGACGAACTCGCTGGAAGAACCGGCCAGGTTCACCCCTGCAGGTGGCTGAATCGGCTTGGCCTGCCACAACGGATAACGGAACTGGCTGACCACCGGCAACCCCGGTATCAGCGCGAATTGCGGCTGCGCATCGTAGGGCGTTGGCGCAGCCATCGCGTTGCCCATCTTCAGTTCCGGCACTTGCTCGGTGACTTGTTTACGCGACTCGTAGGAAAACGCCCGCTGCATCACCCGACGGGATTTGCGATACCAGTTGTCCCACAGGTAAGCGAGGGTGTTGGACAGGCCTTCACCCTTGAACTGGCCATCGCTGACCACCCGATGCAGGTTCTTCTGGCGCTTGAGGAAATCCAGCGGTTTGTCGATGCGATACACCCGAATGTCGGCGCCGCCGTAGGGCTCCATGCGAAACCGACGATAGTCGCGACCCGGTGCTTCGAGGCGCACCATCGCCTGTTCATCGCTGGCAAAGCTGCTGTCGGCCAGCAGGAAAAAACTCTCGCCGGCCACCGGCGCATAGCCGCTGGCCGGGACCGAATCGTCGGCGTTTACCGCCGTGAAAGGCAGCACCAATACCCACATCAGAGACAGAAAACGCAGCATGCGGGCACCGGTCATTGGGAAAGAAAATTCAGTCGATAGACGCCGATGAAGTTGGGGTTGGCTGCGTCGGGTATCCATCGGGTGTCCTTCCATGTCATGAGTTGCTGCAGGCTTGCCGAACGCATGCCGTTGTCGGTGGGTGTGCTGGTGCCGGTGTGATAGGCGATGTAACGGCCCATCCAGATCATCAGGTGCTGGTCGTCGCCCTGATCGAAAAACATCAGGTCGCCAGGTCGCGCCTGAGCCACATCGCGACTGACCAGACGGCTGTTGAACTGGATCAATTTGATTGCATTGACGTATGGCCCGACCTTGCCGCCGCCCTGCTGCCATTGCTGGGCAAGACCGCGCTGGGCATCGCTCAGTTGCAGCTCCGGCGGCAGGTAGCGATTGGACAGTCCATTGCTGCGCAGCCATTTGTCGTCATGGACTTTCAACGCTTCATTGGCAGCGAAGCGCACCAGCCCGGCGCAGTCCTGTTGATACCAGCGCGGGCTCGGGCCCTGGCTCAATTGCTCCTGGGCGATACGCACGAACCAGGCGCGGAACACCTGGGATTGCTGTGGGTCGAGTGACAGTGCCTCGACAGCGCGGGCACTCGCGCTCAGCAACAGCGCAAGCAGGCCGAGACTCCGCATCAATGCCGTCACAGGGCTTTCCACTCCAGCGGCAGCCACTGCCAGTGGCCGTCTGGCTCGCTGCCTTCGGGCAAGGTCAGGGCGTACTTGCCGTAGCCGCCGAGCTTGCGCAGTTTCGGGATCAGGTAGGTTTGCGCGGCGTTGTAGAACACCGGTTCCATGTCCTGGGGCAGGCTGTCGAGGGTTTCCTGCTGCATCAGTTGCGCCATGGAATCCGGGCCGAAATAGACCGGCATCAACAGGTCTTTCGGCACCACGTCGGCCATCGGCGGGAAGCGTTTGTCGAGGGTGCCGAGGGCCTTGTCCACCAGCTTGTCATCGAGGGAGAACAGCAGCGTTGAACCGTGCCGCGCCAGGCTGACTTTCATGAATGCCTTGCCGGTGATGGCGTCGGGGTCTTCAGCGTCCTTGGCCGCATAGGGGCCGAAACTGGAGCTGACCTGGCGTTGCCATTGATGGCTCTGGCCTTCTTGTTTTTCCACCACCGGGAAGGCGCCTGCTTCGACATTGGGCTCAAAGGCACCGACCATCGAGCCAAACAGGCTGCCCAGATCTCCATCCAGTTTGCCGCTGTCGTCATCAATGAGGCTGGCCACCAGCAAGGGCGTGTACAACCGCGAATCGGCATACCAGCACAGGCCCGCCGCGCCGGTCATGTGTTTGGTCAATGCCTGGGCCACCGTATCCTGCGCACCGAGTTTCACCAGCAGCGGTTTCTGTTGTTCGGCAGCCAGCGGCAACGCCACGCAAGCGCTGGCGCCCATGGGCATGGCTTGCCAGATCGGTTTGAAATCGAAGTCCGGCTGATTCTCCAGTTCGTCCATGGCCAGAAAGCTGTGCCAGCCCTTGTCGTCCATGTCGAAACGCAGGCCGGCGAAGTTCGGGATGAAACGCTGGTAACCCATGGCCAGCACGCTGGCATTCACCGACAGGCGTTGTTTCACCTGCGGCGTACGAGGTGGCAGGCCGAAGGCTTCGGGGAACAGTTTGTCGCCATTGAGCAACGCGGCAATGGCCGTGGTCGACACGCTGCCCGGTTCTTCCGTTGCACCGCTTTGCGGATCGTAGAGTTTCGCCGGGTTGGACAGCACCACCAGTTTGTCGCCATGGGACGCAAACAGCAGCGCCTTGCTCGCGTTGTAGTTGAGTTGATAGAGCGCCACGTCGTCGGTGCCGACCTTCACGTCAGCGACCTTGCTCAGCTGCGAGTCGTCCAGCGCCACTTTGGCCAACGGCTCCAGCACCTTGGCCAACCCGCCGCGATCCATCACCAGCAGGAAATCCTTCAGCCGCCCATCCGCCCCGCGCCACAACGCTACGTCGGCAGGCTGATCGAACAGCTGCTCGATCAAGGTGTCCTGCAGTTTCAGGTCGTGCTCGTAGATGATCCGCCGCAGACTGCCGATCAAGCCCAGGCGATCGGCGTGGCTTTCGTAATAGAAGACGAAATCTTCGGTCAGGGTTTCCTTGAGAAACGGTACCGCCAGCAAGTCCTTGGGCAACTGGCTCAGGGAATGGGTTTCCAGCAGGCCATCCGGGCGACTCATGCCCAGTTTGTCACTGGCCAACGCAGGCGCCGGGGCCTTGGGCTTGTGCATGAACCACCACAACCCACCGGCCACGACAACGACCAGGCATAACCCGATCAGCAGCGTCGGCCAATGCAGGGAAGGTTTGGCCGCGGGTGCGCCAGCGGCCGGAGTAACAGTGCTATCACTCATGTTCACAAAACCCGATGTTCATCCGTGGAGCGGGGATGCTTAGTAGTTGAAAGTCTTGACCAGCAGCAGGTCGCCGATTGCGCGTAGGGGCACGACGAACGTCTCGCGTTTTTCATCGACGGTGTTTTCGTTGAGCACCAGGTTGATCTGCGAGGTAATCACCTCGTTCTGGTTGCCGGACTCATCGAAGTTATAGCCGTCGCTGCCGAAGTTGCCCCAATAGTTCACGTAAACCAGATAGGTGCCATGCAGCGGTGCGGTCATGGTGAACATTTCCGGGCCCGGGCCATCGACGCCATCAGGGTCGAGGCCGCCGCCGTTGCTCATCGCCGGGCGCGCCCAGAAGGCATGCTGGCCGTCGGGGGTAATGATGTGCAGGTCGAGTTCGGCCTTCGGATCGTCCCAACCCAGCACCACGCGAATCCGCGCCGGGGTGCGCAGGTTGTTGGCTTCATAGAATTGAACACGCTTGAGGGACTGGCTTTCGGCGCTGCGCACTTCGACGCTGTTGGAGCCGGCGCCAAACGCATAGGGTCGGGCGAAACGCCCTTGCTCGTCGGTGTAGAGGTTCAGCGGATTGCCGTTGACCGCCAACGTGTGCGGCCCGCGCTGGGTGCCGATGGCCTTGAGCCGGCCTTCGATCATCGTGCGATTGCGCTGCACACCCCGGTCGATGGGTGGCGTGGGATAGGCGACTTGCGGGTTTTCGCTACGGTCCAGCAGACCGTTGTAACGCCAGCCACCCACCGGTTCCGATAACTCGGCATTCGGCGCAGCCAGAATCACGGGCGCGATAGTCAACCCGATCAGCAGCAAAAGAAATGAGCGCATGCGACGCCTCCTGCCATGCATGACGAAACCTTGCGCCCGATCCTCGGCGCGTTACAGATGTGGATACTGTGTTTCGTCTGAAAGACCCGTGACTATTGGGCCGTAGATGGCGCAAAGGTTAGCCAGTTGGTTGTTTTTTAACAATCGGATGGCTCCGAAATTGCGGCGGGAGTCACGGTAATGGGTGGACGGTGAGCCGAATACGCGTCATATTCGGCTCATTATGTGAGCCGAATAGCCCATCTAATCGGCTCACCCCTACTTAGAGCATCAAGTTCATGACACCTCAATGGATATGGCAGCAACCTGATTGGCCGGGTTTCACCTGGAGCGCCGAACGCTTGGCGCCCTTGTTACGCGAGTGCGTTCAAGCACAAGGTCGGCTAATGGGCATGGCCAGTTCCGTGGGCAGTTCGCTGAGCGCACAAAGTGAACTGGATGCATTGCTGCAGAACATCGTCACCTCGTCGGCGATAGAAGGCGAACAGCTGAATGTCGGTTCAGTTCGTTCTTCATTGGCGCGGCGATTGGGGTTGGAGCTCAATGATGGCGACAACGTCAGCAAGCGCAGTGAAGGACTCGCGCAATTAATGCTCGATGCGACGCAGCGTTTTGCCGAGCCGCTGACACTTGAACGATTGCTGGATTGGCATGAGTGGCTGTTTCCAGAACAGGAAATCGGCTTGGCCGCGCAAAGCATTCGTGTAGGTGCTTTGCGCGGCGATGATCCAATGCAAGTGGTTTCCGGTCGTCTCGACAGACCGACCGTGCACTTCGAAGCACCGCCTCGCCTGGGCCTTGAGCGCCAACTCGATGCTTTCCTCGAATGGTTTGAAACCAGCCGAAATCAGTCCGAGCTCGACCCTTTGCTGCGAGCTGGCATCGCACACTTCTGGTTTGTCACACTCCACCCGTTTGACGACGGCAACGGTCGCCTGACCAGGACGATCACCGACCTTGCATTGGCTCAAGGCGAGGCTCAGGCGATCCGTTTTTATGCCATGTCGGCGAGTATTCTCGAGGATCGATCTGGCTATTACCGGGTGCTGGAAACCTGCCAGAAATCCAACACGGACGTTACTGTTTGGCTCGAATGGTTCCTGCAAACTCTATTGCGCAGCCTGCAACAGGCCATGGCACGGATCGAATCCGTGCTGGGCAAAGCGCGCTTCTGGCAGGCGCACCGGGAGTCCGAGCTGTCGACCGAGCAGACCAAAGTACTGAATCGTTTGCTGGACGCAGGGGAGCGTGGATTCGAAGGCGGGATCAGTGCGGCGCAGTATCAAGCCGTTGCGAAAGTCTCCAAAGCGACCGCGACCCGGCATCTGGCCGAACTGCTGGAAAAGGAATGCCTGCAACGCCTGCCGGGTGGCGGGCGCAGTACTCGCTACCAGATCAAATATCCCGACCAAGCGCATCCTGAGCGCTGAAACCCTTGCACCAACCACCCCGCTCATTTGCCCATAACCCCCCTATCTGCTAGTGTCGCGCCGGTTTAACGTCAACCGGAAATCGCCGCCATGGCCCGCAAAAAAGCTGCACTGGATTTCGAACAGTCCCTCGCCGACCTGCAAACGCTGGTGGAGCATCTGGAGAATGGCGAATTGTCGCTGGAGGAGTCGCTGGCCGCTTTCGAGCAAGGCATCGGTCTGACCCGCGATTGCCAGGCGGCGCTGGCCCAGGCCGAGCAAAAGGTTCAGGTGCTGCTCGAGCGTGATGGCGAGTTGGCCGAGGAACCCTTCGACGCGGATCAGCCAGAATGATTGCAGCGTACTCGGCCACCAGCCAGGCCCGCGTCAATGCGGCTCTGGAAACCCTGTTCATCGCGCCGAGCCCTGAGCTGACGCGGCTGTATGAGGCCATGCGCTACAGCGTGATGAACGGCGGCAAACGCGTGCGTCCCCTGCTGGCCTACGCCGCGTGTGAAGCGTTGGGCGGCAAGCCCGAGCAAGCCAACGGTGCGGCCTGCGCCGTGGAACTGATCCACGCCTATTCGCTAGTGCATGACGATTTGCCGGCGATGGACGATGACGATCTGCGTCGCGGCCAGCCCACTACCCACAAGAAATTCGATGAAGCCTGTGCGATCCTCGCCGGCGACGGCTTGCAGAGCCTGGCCTTCAGCGCCCTGC
The DNA here is from genome assembly GCF_056400405.1 of Pseudomonas sp. P5_B3. NCBI lineage: Bacteria > Pseudomonadati > Pseudomonadota > Gammaproteobacteria > Pseudomonadales > Pseudomonadaceae > Pseudomonas > Pseudomonas sp. P5_B3. The sequence continues at coordinate 134,226 of NZ_JBFULI010000002.1, forward strand.
TCGATCCACGCCTGAGCACGTCGGATGCCGAAATCCGCCTGCAAATGGTCAGCGCCCTGGCACTGGCCGCAGGCCCGGCGGGCATGGTCGGTGGTCAGGCCATCGACCTCGGCTCGGTCGGTCTGAAGCTTGACCAGAAAGCCCTGGAGTACATGCACCGGCACAAGACCGGCGCGCTGATCGAAGTCAGCGTCAAGCTCGGTGCACTGGCCAGCGGCCGTGCCGAGAAAGACGAACTCAAGTCCCTGCAGACTTATGCACAGGCCATCGGCCTGGCATTCCAGGTGCAGGACGACATTCTCGACGTCGAAAGCGATACCGAAACCCTCGGCAAACGCCAGGGCGCCGACATTGCCCGGGACAAACCGACCTATCCGGCCCTGCTCGGCCTCGACGCCGCCAAGGCTTATGCCCTGGAGCTGCGCGACCAGGCTCTGCACGCACTGCGACCGTTTGACGCGGCGGCCGAGCCGTTGCGCGATCTGGCCCGGTATATCGTCGATCGCCGCAGCTGACGGCGAATCCGCCAAAAAAAACCAACGCGTGGGCAGGGACCGATGCATCAGGTAAACTGCCGCATCTTTTATACCTATAACGATTCGCCTGATGCCCACGACGTTTCATGAGATTCCCCGCAAACGCCCAACCACGCCCCTGCTCGACCGCGCGAATACGCCGGACGGCCTGCGCCGGTTAGGCGAAGCCGAGCTGGAAACCCTGGCCGATGAGTTGCGCCTGGAATTGCTCTACACGGTCGGCCAGACCGGTGGGCATTTCGGTGCCGGGCTGGGCGTGATCGAGCTGACCATCGCGCTGCATTACGTCTTCGACACTCCGGACGACCGTCTGGTGTGGGACGTGGGTCATCAGGCTTATCCGCACAAGATCCTCACCGGTCGTCGCGAGCGCATGGGCACCCTGCGCCAGAAGGACGGCGTCGCTGCGTTCCCACGCCGCTCCGAAAGCGAGTACGACACCTTTGGCGTCGGCCACTCCAGCACCTCGATCAGTGCCGCGCTGGGCATGGCGATTGCCGCCCGCCTGCAAAACAGCGAGCGCAAGGCCATCGCGGTGATCGGCGACGGCGCGTTGACCGCGGGCATGGCGTTCGAGGCGCTGAACCATGCGCCGGAAGTGGACGCCAACATGCTGGTGATCCTCAACGACAACGACATGTCGATCTCGCGCAACGTCGGTGGTTTGTCGAACTATCTGGCGAAGATCCTTTCCAGCCGCACCTACGCCAGCATGCGCGAGGGCAGTAAAAAGGTCCTGTCGCGCCTGCCCGGTGCCTGGGAAATCGCCCGCCGTACCGAAGAATATGCCAAAGGCATGCTGGTTCCCGGCACGCTGTTCGAAGAGCTGGGCTGGAACTACATCGGCCCGATCGATGGCCACGACCTGCCGACCCTGATCGCTACCTTGCGCAACATGCGCGACCTGAAAGGTCCGCAGTTCCTGCACGTCGTCACCAAGAAAGGCAAAGGCTTCGCCCCGGCGGAAGTCGACCCGATCGGTTACCACGCCATTACCAAACTCGAACCGCTGGACGCCCCGGCCGTTGCGCCGAAAAAGGCCAGTGGACCGAAATATTCCGGTGTGTTCGGCGAATGGCTGTGTGACATGGCGGCTGCCGATCCGCGCCTGGTCGGGATTACCCCGGCGATGAAGGAAGGCTCGGATCTGGTCGCTTTCAGCGAACGATTCCCGCTGCGCTACTTCGACGTGGCCATTGCCGAGCAGCACGCCGTCACCTTCGCGGCCGGCATGGCCTGCGAAGGCGCCAAACCTGTGGTAGCCATTTATTCGACCTTCCTGCAGCGCGGCTACGACCAGTTGGTGCATGACGTCGCCGTGCAGAACCTCGACGTACTGTTCGCCATCGACCGCGCAGGACTGGTGGGCGAAGACGGTCCGACCCACGCCGGCAGTTTCGACCTTTCGTACCTGCGCTGCATCCCCGGCATGCTGGTGATGACTCCGAGCGATGAAAACGAGCTGCGCAAAATGCTCACCACCGGTCACCTGTATGAAGGCCCGGCGGCCGTGCGTTATCCACGCGGTAATGGTCCGAACGCGACCATCGAGAAAGACCTGGAGCCGATCGAGATCGGCAAGGGAGTGATTCGCCGCCATGGCAGCAAAGTCGCCCTGCTGGTGTTCGGCGTGCAACTGGCCGAAGCCCTGAAAGTCGCCGAGACGCTGGACGCGACCGTGGTCGACATGCGTTTCGTCAAGCCCCTGGATGAAGCGCTGGTTCGCGAAATCGCCGGCAGCCATGAACTGCTGGTGACCGTCGAAGAAAACGCAATCATGGGCGGCGCCGGTGGCGCGGTCAGCGAATTCCTCGCCCGCGAAAACATCCTCAAGTCGATGCTGCACCTGGGCTTGCCCGACATCTACGTCGAACACGCCAAGCCTGCGCAAATGCTGGCCGAGTGTGGTTTGGATGAAGCGGGAATCGAAGCGTCCATTCGCGAGCGCCTGCAACTGCTCAACATCTAAACGCAAAACCCTGTGGGAGCGAGCTTGCTCGCGATAGCGGTCTGTCAGTCGACTCAGATGTACTGCTGGCCGACACCTTCGAACGCGATCAGGCCCTGAAGCTGCCCGATGTGTTGATCAGTGCCAACCGCCAGGTCGAAGCGCGCAATGACAGCAGTGCAGCCAACAGCGTCTTTACCCGCGAAGACATCGATCGCCTGCAACCCAATAGCGTCACCGACCTGCTGCGTCGCGTACCGGGCGTGCAAGTCGTGCAAACCGGCGGGCGCGGCAGCCTTCCGGGTGTCTACATTCGCGGCACCCAGTCGGCCCAGAGCCTGGTACTGGTGGACGGCCAGCGTATCGGCAGCTCGAGCTCCGGCGACAGCAACCTGCAACACATCAACATCGAACAAGTCGAGCGCGTGGAAGTGCTGCGCGGCTCCCGCTCGGTGATTTATGGCAGCGATGCGATTGGCGGGGTGATCCAGATCTTCACCCGTCGTAGTGGCGAACAGGGCCTGCAACCTCGACTGCATATGGGCTTTGGCAGCAACCAGACTTGGGAGCGCAGCCTCGGTTTGTCCGGTGGCGATGCACACACCCGCTTCAACCTCGGCGCCAGCCTCGACGAAACCGCCGGGATCAATCGCACCCACGAGTCGTATCCCAGCGACGGCGACCATGACGAATACCGCAACAAATCCGTCAGCCTGAGCCTCAGCCATGCGCTGACCGATGACATCGAAGTCGGTGCCAACCTGCTGGATAACCGCGGCAAAAGCGAGTTCGACAACCCGTTCGGGCGCTTCGACATGAATACGTTCAAGTCGGTCCAACAACAGCCCTACAACGAATTCGATGTGAGCAGTGTCAGCAGTTACATCGACGCGCGCATCAATGATCTGTGGAAAACCCGCATCGAGTTCGGCCATAGCGAAAACCGCGAGAAGACCCTGGACAAGCTCAGCGATGAGCGCAGCGTGTTCAACACCTACCGCGATTCGGTGAACTGGCAGAACGACCTGACGCTCAACGAGCGCAATAGCTTGCTGCTCGGAGGTGACTGGTATGAAGACCGCATCAACAGCAGCACCGCGTTCGATGAGGACAGTCGCTGGAACCGAGCGGCGTACATCCAGCACCGCTATCAGGCCGACAGTTTCTCCACGGAGCTGGGCCTGCGTCATGACGATAACCAGCAGTTTGGCAGCCAGAATACCTGGAGCGGCACCCTCACTCTGCCGCTGAACCCGGACAACGAAATGCTACTGACCTACAGCGAAGGCTTCCGCGCGCCGACGTTCAACGATCTGTACTACCCCGACTTCAGTAACCCGGACCTGAAGCCGGAGACGTCGAAAAGCTATGAGCTGCAATGGCGCAGTCAATTGACCGAGAGCAGTCGCCTGGAGGCGTCGCTGTATCGTACCGACCTCGAAGACGCAATCATCGCCGGCAGCAACTCGCCCCCCCAGAACGTCGCCTCGGCGCGAATCAACGGCTTCGAAGCCGCACTGAAGCAGGACCTGTTCGGCTGGCAGAGCAACCTCGGCGTGGCGATCATCGACCCGCGCGACCGTGACACGGGCCGCACCCTGGCCCGTCGTGCGCGGCGCACCTTGAGCTGGGATCTGGACCGTCAGTTCGATCGCCTTGGCCTCGGTGCCAGTTGGCAAGCGGTCAGCAGCAGCTATGACGACTTGAACAATCAACAGCCGCTGGGTGGTTATGCTCTGTTGGGATTGCGCAGCAGCTGGGAGCTCAATCGTGAAATCAGTCTGGAGCTGAAGGTCGACAACCTGCTGGACAAGGGTTACAGCCGGGCGCTGTACAGCTTCCAAGGTAGCCAGTACGGGTATCGCGAAGAGGGTCGGGCGTGGATGTTCGGGGTGACGTGGACGCCGGAGATCTGATCTGAAGTTTTCGGCACATGGAATGGCCTCATCGCGAGCAAGCTCGCTCCCACAGGTTTTGGATTGGATTACAGATTTGCAATCAAACCGAATCCCTGTGGGAGCGAGCTTGCTCGCGATGAAGGCACCTCGGTCTCAGCGATCCGGCGCGATCAAGCTACACAGCTTTGCAGTCGCCTCGATCATCTGCCCACTCGGCCGCTCCAGGCCCTTGTCTGTCACCAATCGCAACTGCCCCTGTGCCACGGCCGCCACCTGCGGCCAGGCTTTCCACGCATCGAGTTGCGCCTGATCGCTGGCCAGAATCACCTCGGGATTACGCTGCAATACGGCTTCCACACTGACCTGCGGTGCCGGCAGTTTCAGGTCACCAAATACGTTTTGCGCACCGCAGACCTGTAGCGCATCGCTGATGATCTGCTCGCCGCCAACCGTATACAGCGGCCGGTCCCAGACCTGATAGAACACTCGTAACGGCTTGTCCCGGCGATAGCGTTGGCGCAATTCATCCAGYCGCTGGCGTAAGTCGTTGGCCAATGAAGTTCCGCGTTCAGGCCGACCAAGCCGAGCGGCAATGGTCTCGATCTGTGCGGCGAGCTGGTTCAGGCTGTGGGGTTCGGCGACGTAGGTGGGAATATTCAGGCGCTTGAGCTGGTCACGCTGGGCCGGGCCGACGCTACCGGGCCATAGCAGCAACAGATCGGGATTCAGGCTGAGTAACCGCTCCATGTCCAGCTGGCCATAGCGGCCAACGGAGGGCAGGTTCTTGAGTTCGGCAGGTCGTTCACCAGCGTCAAGTACACCGACCAGGAGGTCGGCGGAGCCCAGTTCAACGACGATTTCAGAGAGCGACGGTGCAAGGCTGACAACCCGCTCGACCGCGATGGCCGAGCTGCTGGCGGCCAGCAGCAACACCGCCAGCCAGAGCGCGCGCATCAACCGAGTTGACGCGGAATACGGTAGAGGTAGAACAGCACGACGGTCGACAGCGCCAGCAGCATCAGCGGCACCGCTTCAAGACCGACGAACACCGCCAGGGCAGCGATCCAGGCCGGCAGGCCGGCGGCAAGGAATGCCGTGCGCCGCTTGGCCGCCAGACTGATCCAGGCAGCAGGCTCATCCGGGGTATCGAGGGCTTTCTGGGTGGCGATCAGCGCGTGTTTGTAGGCACCGAAAAACCTCAGGCTGACAAACATCGAGGCGACTCCAGCGATGAACAACGGCATCGCCAGTACAGGCAGGATGGCTTCGCTCTGGCCGAACACCGCGTTGATCACAAACAGCGGCAACAAGGCCAGTGCCAGGTACTGCCACCAGTTGACGGACAGTCGCCGCCGCACCTGACCGCGGGTCACGCCCGGTCTACCTCGCCCTGATGCTCATTGCCCATCATGTGATCGAGCTTGCTGGCCTTGGTCGCCAGGTAGAGTCGGTTATGCGGGTTGTGGCCGGTGTGCAGCGGCACGCGTTCGGCGACCACGATACCCATGTCGGTCAGGGCCTTGACCTTGCGTGGGTTGTTGGTCATCAGGCGCAATGACTTCACGCCCAGGTGCTCCAGCATCGGCAGGCACATGGCGTAGTCACGCTGGTCGGCGGCAAAGCCCAGGCGTTCGTTGGCTTCGACGGTGTCGGCACCACCGTCCTGCAGCTCATAGGCGCGGATCTTGTTCAGCAGGCCAATGCCCCGACCTTCCTGACGCAGGTAGAGCAAAACGCCGCGACCTTCGCGGGCAATGGCCTGCAAGGCGGCCTCCAGTTGCGAGCCGCAGTCGCAACGCTGGCTGAACAAGGCATCGCCCGTCAGGCATTCGGAGTGCAACCGGCCGAGTACCGGGGCACCGTCGGCGAATTCACCCAGGCTCAGCACAACGTGCTCGCGGCCGGTGGCTTCATCGAGAAAGCCGTGCATGGTGAATTGCGCAAAAGGCGTTGGCAGCTTGGAAGCGGCGACAAAAACGACAGGCACCGGTGTGCTCCTGATCTAAAGAGTCTGAAGATTCGCAGAGCCGGCATTGTAACAGCAGGTTCCGGGCGACGCTTAGGCTGAATTATCGGCGATAACTATCAAAAAGTTTGATATTCGCCCGCAAGACACTACCCCTGTGGGAGCGAGCTTGCTCGCGATAGCGGTGTATCAGCAGCGTATTCGTCAACTGAAAGTCCGCCATCGCGAGCAAGCTCGCTCCCACAGGGTGACGGCGGTGTCCCCCCCGGTCAGGCGAAAAACCACACCAGTCCCTGCATCGCCAACCAGGCGAACACCCCGGCCAGGACATCATCGAGCATGATGCCGACGCCGCCATGTACGTGCCGGTCAATCCAGCGAATCGGCCACGGTTTGAGGATGTCGAAGAAGCGGAATATCAAGAAACCCGCGAGCAACCATTGCCAACCTTCCGGCACCAGCCACAGGGTGATCCACATCCCGACCATTTCGTCCCAGACGATGCCTTCATGGTCGTGTACCCGTAAATCGTCGGCCACTTTGCCGCACAGCCAGAAGCCGAACAACATGGTGATGCCCAGCATCAGCCAGTAACCCCAGTCGGGAAGCATTTGCCACAACGGGATAAAAGGCAGCGCAACTAACGACCCCCAAGTGCCCGGCGCCTTTGGCAAGGTGCCCGAGCCGAAGCCGAACGCCAAAAAATGCCACGGATTACGCCAGACCGACGGCGGTACGTTTTCCGCCGGGACCTGCTTGGGATGATCTGTCACGGTGACTCCCGAAAATGTTGATAACCCCGGGTTTGCGGGGTGATGTCTTTGCCATCGGCGTCCAGCAGTGTCACGCCCTGCCCCGTTACCACCCGCCCAATCACATGGATCGGCCAACCGTCGGCCAGCAATAGCGGCAACTCGACGGACGGTAAGGTGAAGACCAGGACGTAATCGTCGCCGCCGCTCAGGGCCGCAGCTTGTGCGCCCGCTTGACCGAGAAAGTCGAGCAGCGCTTTGGAGAGCGGCAGGCGATCTCGCTCGACTTGAATACCGACCTTCGAAGCCAGCGCGATATGCCCGCAATCAGCGAGTAGACCGTCGGAGATATCCATTGCCGAAGTGGCCTTGCCCCGCAGCGCCTGACCCAAGCCGAGCTGCGGTTGCGGCGACCAGTAATGCGCCAGCAACGGCTCGGCGATGCTCGCTGGGGCCGTGCGCTGGCCGAGCACCAATGGCAAGGCACCCGCTGCATTGCCCAGGTCGCCGCCGACACACAACAGGTCGCCCGGTTGTGCGCCGCTGCGGGTCAACGCCAGGCCATCCGGTACGCGACCGAATACGGTCATGGTCATGCTTAACGGCCCACGGGTGGTATCGCCACCTACCAACGCCACACCGCAGCTTTGCGCCATGGTGTTCAAACCACGGGCATAGTCCTGCAACCATTCGGCAGTCACCGTCGGCAAGGTCAGGGCAAGGGTAAAGGCAACCGGGGTGGCGCCCATGGCAGCCAGGTCGCTGACGGCCACGGCCAACGAGCGCTGACCGAGCAGAAACGGATCGCAGGGATCGGCGAAGTGCACGCCGGCCACCAACGTATCGGTAGAGATCGCCATCTGTTCCCCCGGGGGAACAGTCAGCAAGGCGCAGTCATCGCCAATCCCGAGGGCAACGCCTTCGCCGCCCTGCGCACAAGGCGCGGCAGCGAAGAAATTGCGGATCAGCTCAAACTCGCCCATGGCTTCGTGTCGACATTCCAAGCGCCAATCAGCGCTTGAACGCCTTCACTTCAGCTTCACGCAGACGCGGGGCCAGCTTGTCGAGCACACCGTTGACGAACTTGTGGCCGTCGGTGGAACCGAAGACCTTGGCCAGTTCGATACCCTCGTTGATCACAACGCGGTACGGCACGTCGACGCGCTTGAGCAGTTCCCAGGTGGACAGGCGCAGAACCGCCAGTTCAACCGGGTCGAGCTCTTCGATGGTCAAGTCCAGGCATGGCGTGAGTGCGGTGTCGATTTCGGTCTTGAACTGCGGAACCCCGTGCAGGATTTCGCGGAAGTACGCGCCGTCGACATCGGTGAAATCGTTATCGACCCGGAACTGCGCTTCGATCTCGTTCAGCGACTGCTTGGCCATGTGCCATTGGTACAGCGCCTGAGTCGCGAGCTGACGGGCTTCGCGACGCTTGACGCTTTTCGATGGCTTGCCGGCATCCGCAGGCTTTGGGTCGCGTGGGTTGAATCGATCGCTTTCGTCGCTAATCACTTGGCCTCCAACTGCGCCAGCAGGCTGACCATTTCCAGAGCGGACAGGGCAGCTTCAGCACCTTTGTTACCGGCCTTGGTGCCGGAACGTTCAATGGCTTGCTCGATGGAATCAACGGTCAGCACGCCGAATGCGACCGGAACGCCGAACTCCATGGACACCTGGGCCAGGCCCTTGGTGCATTCGCCAGCCACGTATTCGAAGTGCGGAGTGCCGCCACGAATGACCGCGCCCAAGGCGATGATTGCCGCGAATTCGCCTTTTTGGGCGACTTTCTGCGCAACCAGCGGAATTTCGAAGGCGCCAGGCGCGCGGATGATGGTGATGTCGCTTTCGCTCACGCCGTGGCGAACCAGGGCATCAACTGCACCGCTGACCAGGCTTTCAACGACGAAGCTGTTGAAACGGCCCACTACCAGAGCGTAGCGGCCTTTAGGGGCGATGAAGGTACCTTCGATGGTCTTCAGGGTCATTCGATAGATCTCTTAAAGAGCCGGGACGCGTCTCGTACGCGTCCCTCGGTGATATTTGAACCGCGAATTCAGGGCCGGAAACAACCGGTCATTATTCGGAGGGCACGTATTCTACAACTTCCAGATCGAAACCGGATATCGCATTAAATTTCATGGGTGCCGACATCAGGCGCATTTTGCGCACACCGAGGTCACGCAGGATCTGCGAACCGGCACCGACAATGCTGTAGGTGGTCGGTTTTTTCACGGCCGCGTGGTCGGCGGTTTCGCGGATGTGCGCCAGCAACACGTCGCCATCGAGCGGGTGACCCAGCAACAACACCACGCCACTGCCCGCCTCGGCGACCGCAGCCATGGCGGCGCGCAGGCTCCAGCGGCCCGGTTGCTTGACCATCAGCAGGTCACGCAGCGGGTCCATGTTGTGCACGCGAACCAGGGTCGGTTCTTCGGCACACACGTTGCCCAGGGTCAGGGCCATGTGCACGTCGCCTTCCACCGAATCACGGTAGGTCACCAGGTTGAATTGGCCCAGTTCGCTGTCCAGTGGCTGCTCGGCAATCCGCTGAACGGTACGTTCGTGGATCATCCGGTAGTGAATCAGGTCGGCGATGGTGCCGATCTTGATGTCGTGTTCGGCGGCAAAAGCTTCCAGCTCGGCGCGACGGGACATGGTGCCGTCGTCGTTCATCACTTCACAGATCACACCGCTCGGCTCGAAACCGGCCATGCGCGCCAGGTCGCAGGCGGCTTCGGTGTGGCCGGCGCGGGCCAGGGTACCGCCGGCCTGGGCCATCAGCGGGAAGATGTGACCGGGGCTGACGATGTCTTCAGCCTTGGCATCACGGGCGGCGGCGGCCTGCACGGTGCGCGCACGGTCGGCGGCGGAAATGCCGGTGGTCACGCCGGTGGCCGCTTCGATCGATACGGTGAACTTGGTGCCGAAACCGGAACCGTTGCGCGGCGCCATCAACGGCAGCTTGAGCAGTTCGCAGCGCTCGCGGCTCATCGGCATGCAGATCAGGCCACGGGCGTGCTTGGCCATGAAGTTGATGTGCTCGGGCTTGCAGCACTCGGCGGCCATGATCAGGTCGCCTTCGTTCTCGCGGTCTTCGTCATCCATGAGGATGACCATCTTGCCTTGGCGGATGTCTTCAACCAGTTCTTCGATGCTATTGAGCGCCACAAGGCACCCCCTTGAGTCAGGATTTGAGGTAGCCGTTGGCGGCCAGAAAGCTTTCGGTAATGGTGCTGCCGGCGGTCGGCTCTGCAGCCTTGTCGCCCAAAAGCAGACGTTCCAGGTAACGGGCCAGCAAGTCCACTTCCAGGTTCACCCGGCGACCTGGCTGGTACGACGCCATGATGGTTTCGCTCAGGGTGTGCGGAATGATGGTCAGCAGGAACTCGGCGCCATCGACTGCGTTCACGGTCAGGCTGGTGCCGTCGACGGTGATCGAGCCTTTATGGGCGATGTACTTGGCCAGGTCCTTCGGCGCGCGGATGCGGAATTCCACGGCCCGCGCGTTCTCGGTACGGGCAACCACTTCGCCCACGCCGTCGACGTGACCGCTGACCAGATGCCCGCCGAGGCGAGTGGTCGGGGTCAGGGCTTTTTCCAGGTTGACCGGGCTGCCGCTTTTCAGGTCGTTCATGGCGGTGCAGTCGAGGGTTTCGCGACTGACGTCGGCGGCAAAGCCGTTGCCCGGCAACTCAACGGCGGTCAGGCACACGCCGTTGACCGCGATGCTGTCGCCCAGTTTGACGTCGCTCAGATCGAGCTTGCCGGTTTCGACGTGTACCCGTACATCACCGCCCTTTGGGGTCAATGCACGAATACTGCCGATGGATTCGATGATGCCGGTAAACATGAGGTTCTCCTCGAGAACAAAGCCCGCGCTTGCGCGATGGCCGGAAATTATACGCTTGCTGCTGGCAAAGGAATGGCAGTGACTCGCCAGTCATCGCCAACCGCACGAATTTCGGTGATTTTGAGTTCCGGCGCATCCTTCATTTGCGCGAGCGGCCAGTCCAGCAGCGGCCGCGCCGAGGAACCCAAAAACTTGCCGGCGATGAAAATCTGGAACTCGTCCACCAAACCGAGTTGGGCAAAGGCACCTGCCAGACGCGGGCCGGCCTCGACCAACACTTCGTTGACGCCACGGGCGGCGAGCTCGACCAGCAGCTGACGCAGGTCGACCTGACCATCGTAGCCGGGCACGATCAGGCATTCCGGACCGTTGGCATACTGCTCTTCCACCGCCACGCAGGTGGCGACCAGCGCCGGACCAGCCTTGAAGAACGGTGCATCCAGCGGCACCCGCAGGCGACCGTCGACCAGCACCCGCAGCGGTGGACGGCTCATGGCCAAGGCCGTTTGCTCGGCGTCCAAACCCAGCTCATCGGCGCGCACGGTCAAACGAGCGTTGTCCGCCAGCACCGTATCGGCACCGGTCAGCACCACGCTGGCCTGGGCACGCAGGCGTTGTACTGCCGAACGTGCGGCCGGACCGGTAATCCATTGGCTTTCGCCGCTTTCCATTGCCGTGCGACCGTCGAGGCTCATCGCCAATTTGACCCGCACGAACGGTAAGCCATGTTCCATGCGTTTCAGGAAACCTTGATTGAGTTTTCGCGCTTCACCCTCCAGCACACCACTTTCGGTGGCAATACCGGCCTGAGCCAGACGCTCCAGACCACGACCGGCGACTTCCGGGTTCGGGTCCTGCATCGCCGCGACCACCCGCGCCACACCGGCATTCACCAGCGCATCGGCACACGGCGGCGTACGGCCGTGATGGCTGCACGGTTCAAGCGTGACATAGGCAGTAGCGCCACGGGCCAACTCACCGGCCGCGCGCAGGGCGTGGACTTCGGCATGGGGTTCACCGGCGCGCTCGTGCCAGCCTTCGCCGACAATCTGCCCTCCTTGCACGATCACGCAGCCGACCCGTGGATTGGGGTGCGTCGTGTAATGGCCCTTGCGCGCCAGTTCCAGGGCACGGGCCATGTAGTGGGCATCGAGGATGGCAAGTTCTGCGGGCGTGTTCATTCTTTCACCGGTTCACGGGCCAGGCGATCGATCTCTTCGCGGAACTCGTTGAGGTCCTGGAAGCGGCGATATACCGAAGCGAAGCGGATGTAGGCGACTTCGTCGAGTTTCTGCAACTCGGCCATCACCAGTTCGCCGACCACGAGGGATTTGACCTCCCGTTCGCCGGTGGCACGCAGTTTGTGTTTGATGTGCACCAACGACGATTCGAGGCGCTCGACGCTCACCGGGCGCTTTTCCAGCGCACGCTGCATGCCGGCGCGGAGTTTTTCTTCATCGAACGGCTGGCGACTGCCGTCGGTTTTAATCAGGCGCGGCAACACCAGTTCAGCCGTCTCGAACGTCGTGAAACGCTCGCCGCAGGCCAGGCATTCACGCCGGCGGCGCACCTGTTCGCCCTCGGCGACCAGACGCGAGTCGATGACCTTGGTGTCGTTGGCACCGCAGAAGGGACAGTGCATGGTGGCAGGCAACAAAAAAAGGGAGGGCCATGGTAGCGCATCCCGGTGGCAAGACAAGCCATAGGGTTTGCGGTATACAGACGGGATGATCACTTGATCCATGGAATTCAGCTTTATGGAGCCACCAATGTCGTTACGTCCGCTCATTTTGCTCAGTGTTTTCAGCCTGCTGGTGGCTTGCGGCAGCGACGCACCCAAGCCCCAGCCGCCAACGCCTGGCCCGGCGCCGCAGCAAGCGCAGAAGAAAGCCCGGGAGGCCGCCGAACTTGGCCCGCTACCCGCGTATCAGCGTGAATTGAGCGGCACCTTGCAAGGTGTGCCGGCCGGCGCCGAAGTCGAGCTGGCGCTGTTGGTGATCGACGATAAAGACCGTCCGCAGCAATTGCTCGCCAGTTCCAGCCTGATCGGCAACAACCAGGTGTTGCCGTTTCACCTGCGCTTCAACCCGGATGCCTTTCCGGTCGGCGCCCGCGTTGAACTGCGAGGCCGCGCCAGCCAGTCCGGGCAGTTGATCCTGCACTTGCCGTCGCAGCTGATTACCCAGCCGACCACCCAGGCCTTGGGCCAACTGCAATTCGTCAAAGCCCCATGAGTGCACCGCTCGACCTGCAAATGGCCTTGGGGGATCTGCTCGGTGACGCGCGATTGGTGGACTGTGATTTACCCGGAACCGATTTGAAACTGTGGCTGATCGACGGCGACAACATGGACCGCGCTTTCAGCCCGGAAGAAACCCGGCGCATTCTGCATGAGCCGCCGTACTGGAGTTTCTGCTGGGCCAGCGGCCTCGCCGTAGCCCGTTATCTGGCCGCAAACCCGCATTGGGTCGAAGGCAAGCGGGTACTGGATTTCGGTGCCGGTTCCGGGGTGGCAGGGATTGCCGCGGCCAAGGCCGGAGCGCTCGAAGTATTGGCCTGCGACCTCGACCCGCTGGCGATTGCCGCGTGCCGGGCCAATGCCGAGCTCAATGACGTGCAGCTCAATTACTCCACGGATTTTTTCGCCGAGGCCGATCGCTTCGATCTGATCCTGGTGGCGGATGTGCTGTACGACCGGGCGAACCTGCCACTGCTCGACCAGTTCCTCAGTCGCGGCCGAGAAGCGCTGGTGGCGGATTCCCGAGTGCGGGACTTTCGCCATCCGTTGTACCGGCGCATAGAGATGCTGGAGGCGATGACCCTGCCGGACCTGGCCGAGCCCCGCGAGTTTCGGCATGTGAGCCTCTACCACGCGCAGCGTTAGCCAAGAGCTTCGCGAGCAGGCTCACTCCTACAGGGATTGGTGTGAACCACAAATCTTGTGGCCGACTTCAATCCCTGTGGGAGCGAGCTTGCTCGCGATGACGGTTTGTCAGGCAACAGAAGACTAGCGGCCAACAGCTTCCGGCCGCCCCCCACCAAGCCGTATAGTTGCCCCATTCACGCTTCCAAGAGATTGCCCATGAGTCAGGAAACGCCGTACATCTTCGACGCCACGACTGCCGATTTCGACCAGTCGGTGATCGAGAACTCTTTCCACAAGCCGGTGCTGGTGGATTTCTGGGCCGAATGGTGCGCGCCCTGCAAAGTGCTGATGCCGATGTTGCAGAGCATTACCGAGAGTTATCAGGGTGAATTGCTGCTGGCCAAGGTCAACTGTGACATCGAGCAAGACATCGTCGCCCGCTTCGGCATCCGCAGCCTGCCGACCGTGGTGCTGTTCAAGGACGGCCAGCCTGTCGACGGCTTTGCCGGTGCGCAGCCGGAATCCGCCATCCGCGCCCTGCTCGAACCCCATGTGCAAATGCCGCCACCGGCCGCCGCCGATCCGTTCGAACAGGCCCAGGCACTATTCGATGACAGCCGCTTTGCCGATGCCGAAGCCCAGCTCAAAGTACTGCTGGGTGAAGACAACACCAACGCCAAGGCACTGATCCTGTACGCCCGCTGCCTGACCGAGCGCGGTGAACTGGGCGAAGCGCAAACCGTGCTGGATGCGGTCAAGAGCGACGAGCACAAGGCTGCGCTGGCCGGCGCCAAGGCACAGATCAAGTTTCTCGGTTTGGCCAAGGACTTGCCGGATGCCGCCGACCTGAAGGCCCGACTGGCGAAAGACCCGCTGGACGATGAGGCGGTCTATCAACTGGCGATCCAGCAACTGGCCCGTCAGCAGTACGACGCCGCGCTGGACGCATTGCTCAAGTTGTTCATCCGCAACCGCAGCTACAGCGAAGGCTTGCCGCACAAGACCTTGCTGCAGGTGTTCGAGTTGCTGGGCAACGATCATCCGTTGGTGAGCACCTACCGCCGCAAGTTGTTCGCCGCGCTGTACTGATCACGACCTTGTAGGAGCGAGCTTGCTCGCTCCTACAACAACCAGCGGTAGAGCGGCGTATCTCCGCCGCTCTCCACCTTCACATCCGGACTGTGGCGCAGGCGCACCAGCAGGCGCTTGCCCGCCGCCGCACTGCCGGTCAACCCTTCCAACTGATCGAGCAAATCCGGTCCGCTGAGCTGCCCGGCCTTGCGCAGCAAATCCCTGGCGATCTGCCACAGCGCATCATCCTGATTCAGAGGTTTGGCCGCTGGCGCGCTGACGGTGGATTTTTCCACCTGCAACTGCGCTCCTAGTCGCGCCCAGTCCGCGTCGTCCATCTCCAGGGTCAAATCCACCGGCCAGTCGCCGATGCTTCCGCGAATTCGCAACATAGGTCTGCTCCCGCACTTTTCTTCCCGGCATGCTCCCATGGGACTTGTGCAACGCCAAGCAGGCAGTCAAACTCTCCGCACATACGTTATAAGATTACATAACATTTTCTTCATTTTACTTTTCGGAGACTCGCCATGCGTCGTCTGCTTCTCGCCCTGCCGTTTGCCATATTGCCGCTGGCTATCGCCCATGCTGCGGACGAACACGATCATGAGCATGGCAGCCTGGGTGCCCACGAACATGGCGTTGGACGCCTGAACGCCGGGCTGGACGGGCAGACCCTGGAGCTGGAGCTGGAAAGCCCGGCCATGAACCTGGTGGGTTTCGAGCACGTCGCCACCAGCGATGCAGACAAGGCCAAAGTCGCCGCCGCCCGCGCCCGGCTTGAACAGCCACTGGCCTTGTTCAACCTGCCAAAAGCCGCCGGTTGCGTGGTGGAAAACCAGGAACTGGAAAGCCCGCTGTTCGGCGACCAGCCCGATGCTGACAATGATCACGATGAAGACGCCAAGGACGAAGACGGCCACGAACATCACCATGATCACAGCGAAATCCACGCTCATTATCAGCTCACCTGCGCCACGCCGGCGGCCCTGAAGACGCTGGACCTGGCGAATATCTTCACCAGTTTCCCGGCCACCCGGACAATTCAGGTACAACTGATCGGCCCGAGCGGGCAGCAGGGGGTTGATGTGACGGCCAAGGCTGCCAGCCTTAAATTCTGAATTCACTGAAGACCCCCTGTAGGAGCGAGCCTGCTCGCGATGGTGTGCCAGTCGACATCAACATGGCTGACACTCCTTCGCGAGCAGGCTCGCTCCTACAGGAGTTCACCACCAACCAGACCGGTTTCACATGACCCAAGCACTCATCGAACTGTCCGACCTGGGCTTCAGCTGGCCCGGTCACCCGCCACTGCTGGACATCCCGGCGTTTCGCCTGGAGCGCGGGGAAACCCTGTTCCTCAAAGGCCCCAGCGGCAGCGGCAAGACCACCCTGCTCGGCCTGCTCGGCGGCGTGCAAAAGCCTGATCGCGGCAGCATCCGCCTGCTCGGCCAGGAACTGACGCAACTCTCGGCCGGCGCCCGTGACCACTTTCGCGTCGATCACACCGGCTACATCTTTCAGCAGTTCAACCTGCTGCCGTTTCTGTCGGTGCGTGAAAACGTCGAACTTCCCTGCCACTTCTCCAGACTGCGCGCCGAACGGGCGAAACAACGTCACGGCAGCGTCGACAAAGCCGCCGCCACGCTGCTCGCCCACCTGGGTTTGAAAGATGAAAACATCCTCGGTCGCCGCGCCGACTCGCTGTCCATCGGCCAGCAGCAACGGGTCGCCGCCGCCCGCGCGCTGATCGGTCAACCGGAATTGGTGATCGCCGACGAGCCGACCTCGGCCCTCGATTACGACGCCCGCGAGAACTTCATTCGCCTGTTGTTCGCCGAATGCCGCGAAGCCGGCTCGAGCCTGTTGTTTGTCAGCCACGACCAGAGCCTGGCGCCGCTGTTCGATCACAACCTGTCGCTGGCCGAACTCAATCGCGCCGCTACCCCGTCCGAGGTCTGAGATGTATCTGTTTCGTCTAGCCATGGCCAGCCTGGTTAATCGCCGCTTCACCGCGATCCTCACCGCGTTCGCCATCGCCTTGTCGGTGTGCCTGTTGCTGGCGGTGGAGCGTGTGCGCACCGAAGCCAAGGCCAGTTTCGCCAGCACCATCAGCGGCACCGACCTGATCGTCGGCGCCCGCTCCGGCTCGGTGAACCTGTTGCTGTACTCGGTGTTCCGCATCGGCAATGCCACCAACAACATTCGTTGGGATAGCTTCGAACACTTCGCCAGCAACCCAAAAGTGAAGTGGGCAATCCCGATGTCCCTCGGTGACTCCCATCGTGGCTACCGAGTGATGGGCACCACGGAAGCCTACTTCGAGCATTACCAGTACGGACGCCAGCAACACCTGGAACTGACCGATGGCCGGGCGTTTGCAACCGACCCGTTCGAAGTGGTGCTCGGTGCCGAAGTGGCCCAGGCACTGCACTACAAACTGGGCGATAAACTGGTGCTGGCCCACGGCGTGGCGGCGATCAGCCTGGTCAAGCACGACGACAAGCCGTTCACCGTGGTCGGCATTCTCAAACGCACCGGCACACCGGTGGACCGCACACTGCACATCAGCCTCGGCGGCATGGAAGCGATTCACATCGACTGGCATAACGGCGTGCCGGCCCGGGGCGAGGGTCGCATCACCGCCGATCAGGCGCGCAACATGGACCTCACGCCGCAAGCGATCACCGCGTTCATGCTCGGTCTCAACAACAAGATTTCGACCTTTGCCCTGCAACGGGAAATCAACGAATTCCGTGGTGAGCCGATGCTGGCGATCCTGCCGGGCGTGGCGTTGCAAGAGCTGTGGAGTCTGATGGGCACTGCGGAAAAAGCCTTGTTCGTGGTCTCGCTGTTTGTGGTGCTGACCGGATTGATCGGCATGCTCACGGCCATTCTCACCAGCCTCAACGAACGCCGCCGGGAAATGGCGATCCTGCGCTCGGTGGGTGCTCGGCCATGGCATATCGCGACGTTGTTGGTGCTCGAAGCCTTTGCCCTGGCGTTGTCGGGCGTGATCGCCGGCGTAGCGTTGCTGTATGTGTGTATCGCGGCGGCCCAGGGTTATGTGCAAGCCAACTACGGCCTGTTCCTGCCGCTGTCCTGGCCGAGCGAGTATGAATGGACGCTGCTCGGTGGCATCCAGATCGCCGCGCTGCTGATGGGCAGCGTGCCGGCCTGGCGCGCCTATCGCCAATCCCTGGCCGATGGCCTGTCGATCCGTTTATGAGGACGTTGAAAATGCCCCGCGCTGTACTTGCGCTATTGATGCTGGTCGCCCTGCCCCTGTGGGCGGCCCAGCCAAAAGACCTGACCTGGTCGGAGATGATCCCGCCCGACGCGCCGAAAGAAGTGCCGAACATGACGCCGCTGCACGATCTGTCGCAGATGAGCAGCATGCTCTCGGCAGAGTCGGCGCCAGCAGCCAAACAGGACATGCCCAACGCACCGGTGGTCAAGGCCCTCGATGGCCAGAACATTCGCCTGCCGGGTTACATCGTGCCGCTGGAAGTGAGCGAGGAAGGACGCACCACGGATTTCCTGCTGGTGCCGTATTTTGGCGCCTGCATCCATGTGCCGCCACCGCCGTCGAACCAGATCGTGCACGTCAAAAGCGAAGTCGGCGTGAAACTCGACGAGTTGTATCAGCCGTACTGGATCGAAGGCGCGTTGCAGGTCAAGGCGTCCAGCAGTGAGCTGGCGGATGCGGGGTATCAGATGGAGGCGGACAAGATTTACTTGTATGAACTGCCGGAGTGAAAACCAGCCAGCCTGAAGTTGCAGGGTTGCCCTGCAACATGGAACCTCCCGCCTGGCTAGTGATTATCTGAAAGGTATTGGGCACACTGACGGTCTGTTTATTTACAACCCAACCTGACTGAGAGGACTGATCATGGTTCTGCGCTCGGAAATCCTGGTGAACAAAAACGTGCTCCCGACTAAAGAACAAGCTCTGCCCGGCCGCGAAACCGCGATGACCCTGCCTGAAAAGCACTTTGTGTTTAAAGACACCCCCTTGCTTGGCCCATTCTTCGAAGATGTCGACTTCGCGATCTTCGGCCTCGGCTGCTTCTGGGGCGCGGAACGTCGCTTCTGGCAGCGTGAAGGCGTGGTCAGCACCGTGGTCGGCTACGCCGGCGGTTTCACGCCGAACCCGACCTACGAAGAAGTCTGCTCGGGCCTGACCGGCCACGCCGAAGTGGTGCTGGTGGTGTATGACAAGGCCAGGGTCAGCTACGAAGAACTGCTGGCGATGTTCTGGGAACTGCACAACCCGACGCAGGGCATGCGCCAGGGCAATGACATCGGCACCCAGTACCGTTCGGTGATCTACGCCACTAGCCAGGAACAACTGGACGCGGCGCTCAAGAGCAAGGAAATCTACCAGGCCGAGCTGACCAAGGCCGGTCTCGGTGAAATCAGCACTGAAATCGACCAGGCCCCAACCGTCTACTTTGCCGAGGCTTATCACCAGCAGTACCTGGCGAAAAATCCGGAAGGCTATTGCGGGATTGGCGGTACCGGCGTGTGCATGCCACCGAGCCTGGCGGGCAACTAACCCTGAACGGTGGCGAGGGAGCTTGCTCCCTCGCCACCGTTTGTTGATTGCTGATCAACTCTCGGCAATCAACCAATCCATCCGCCACCCACCCTGGGTCTGCCCCAGCTTCTGGGACAACCACGGCAGCAACTCACGCAACTCTTCCTCCAGCCCCCACGGCGGATTGGCAATCGCCAGCCCTGAACCGTTCAAACTGTTCGGCGTATCCAGCGGATGCACCAGCAACTCCACCCGCAACAACTTCGGCGCACCGGTACCAGCCAGATCCTGATAGAAACGACGCAGCGCACGCTGATCCTTCACCGGGTACCAGATCGCCGCCACGGTCTGACGCATCCGGCCAATCGCTTCCTTCAACGACGCGGCACAACGCTGCATTTCGTCGAGCTTCTCGAACGGCGGATCGATCAACATCACCGCACGCTTTTCCGGCACCGGCAGCAAGGCCCGGGGCACATGCCAGCCTTCGCCCAGGTGTACCTTGACCCGGCGATCACCGGCCATGTTGTCCTTGAGCAGCACGCCGTCTTCCGGGTGTTTCTCGTTAAGCAACACACGGTCCTGCGGGCGAGTCAGGCGTCGCGCCAACTCCGGCGACCCCGGGTAATAGCGCAACTGGCCATCCGGGTTCATCTCGTGCAGCACCTGCATGTAATCGGCGGTCAGGATCGGCAGATCCGGCTGATCCCACAAACGCGCAATGCCTTCCAGGTACTCACCGGTACGGTTGGCCTGATCGCCTTGAAGGTCATACAGACCGATGCCGGCGTGGGTGTCGAGATAGGCAAACGGCTGCTCCTTGCGCGACATCAGGGCGATGAGGCGGGTCAAGGTCAGGTGTTTGAACACATCGGCGTGATTGCCGGCATGGAAGGCGTGACGATAATTCATGGCTGCTCCTGCGAAGGCCGGGGAGTTTACCTTTTACCGGCCGGCAAGTCAGGACCTGGCGGCCGAGCGGACACTCCGAGCATTCATAGCGGCAACAAACATGCACAATCACTCGACAAATTCAGAAACGCCTCACAACAGGAAGATTCCCGAACCTGCAAACCGGCGTGATAGCGTTCTTTGTCGAAAAAAGCAAAGGACGCACCAATGACCATTCGCTACGCAAAGATTGCAATGACCCTGGCGCTCGCCGCATTCGCCTTCATGACCGTGTTCAACAACATCACCGACTACGGTTCCAACTTCAACTTCGTCCGGCACGTGCTGAGCATGGACACCACCTTCCCTGACAACGCCGCCCGGTATCGCGCAATTGATCTGCCTTGGGTGTGGCATGGGGCCTACTGGCTGATCATCCTTGGCGAAGCCATTACCTGCGGACTTCTTGGCTACGGCGCACTACAGCTCTGGCGTTCACGGTCAGCCGGTGGGCATGAATTCAGACAGGCCAGGAAGTGGGCCGTAGCGGGTTTGACGACTGGGTTTTTCGTGTGGTTTTTCGGCTTCATGGTTGTTGGAGGCGAGTGGTTTCTGATGTGGCAATCCGACATCTGGAATGGCCAGGACGCAGCCTTCAGGTTCTACATGGCAATACTGGGCGTGCTGATCTTTCTGAATCAGCCCGATGCCGATCTTGACTGATCCCCAATAAAAGACGGCCCGCATCCATCGGATGCGGGCCGTCTTCTTCAATCAGGAAGCTAAAAGCCTCGCTGAAAGCCTCATCTGTTCAGCATGAAGCCCGGGATCTCTTGATCTTGTGGCGACGCCTACGCCGCAGCGGTAGGCCGCCCCCGCAACCGCCGCCCAACCACATCCAGCACATCACAGCCATCGCGCAACGTAATAGCGCAGAGCAAGGCGAAATCGCTGAGGATGAACGACTCACACTCGATCGAACCGCGCATCGACAGGTTCTCAAGCACTTGGGTAACTGCGCGGATTCTGTAGTTGGCGGCGTCGGTGAGGATGTCGAGTGGCGCGTGGGTGTCGACGAATAGGGTGGGCATGTCGGAGCAGTTGCTGGTCAATGCCATGAAGCGGTTGTCGGGATGGGGGGTTGGTTTTTCGTAGGGTGGATCGGGATGTATTGATTTCATTTTTAACGCTCTAAGGAAGAAATGGACCTGCCATTAGCCTTCCTACGGGCCAGGGTGGCAGCTATGCACGGGGTAGGAATATCGAGACCCTTAGAGCAAAACTCGACCACGCCGAAGCGTGCCCGCGCATAGCCACCGCAACTGATCTTACGGCCGCATGCAAACGGCCGCAAACCAAGCAGTGACGCCAAAGTAGCTCTAACGGTCTTGAGAGGTTCCTACACCCCACCACTGAATTGTCAGTGACCGCCAAAGACTAACGACGGAACTCACATCGCACCAGTTCATGAAAACCGCTAGGGTTTGAAGGAAACGTCCTAGGACCTCACCCGAAAAAGCTGTAACAGCTACAATTTATCAAATTAATTTGAGGCTGAATGGCGCAAAGGGAGAACCTTATCGACCGACTTACGATGCGCTTGTCAATTGCCAACTGTTAGCTGCCTGGTTATTTCCGAAAAAAAGAATATAGAAATCAAGTACAAAATCCAACCAGCGTGAAAGCTGTACCTTATTACCTTTTTATAAGTATGATCGCTAGAATGCCGATGACAATTGGAAATAATTAACGACAAAAAGCTTATTGAAAACACCGGCATCAGCACTCCAAGCCCTGAAAACTCTACCAGAAATGGTTGACCGCGAGCGCCTCCAGGCAATAGGAGATATTGATAATATATTGCATAAATTGAAAGCGTTATAAAAATCAACGAAGCCCCACCAAGTAGAACTTTCAACCGGAGTGGTGCTTCCTTCAAAATATTAAAGTTTCCCATCTCGTACTTTTTTAATCGACATGAAAGACAGCACTCACCTTCTATTAGCGACAAGCCGTCTCTATCCAGCACTCCACATTTCTTGCATTTCTTGCATTTCTTTACTCTAGACTTCATTTATGCACGATCCACCTGTTCAAGCCGGGCAAGTCATTGAAGGACAGCGTTAATCCGTAAGTCGTCCTCCAAGCCCAAGTAGCGGGTAGGGGGATGGAGTGAAAAATGGGCACACCAACCAAGTTTGGGGCCCATTATCTTGAGTTACTTGAGTATCCCTGACTTTCCTATTGCGACAAGCAATACCATTGCAACCACAAGCCAAATAAAACCCCATTGCAACATTACAAGTTGTCGTTTAAGTGGGATGGGGAAGCTGTCTATGTCCTCGGCATTGGCTAGACCTCGTTTAAGGAAGAACCCTGGAAATGCAAGAATGCTAGAAATGCTTCCTACCAACTTTAACCTTCCATAGAGGCTTGTACGTCTATATATTCCGAAAGTCAGTAGAGACGAACTATTTTTGAAGTGCGACAACATCAAGTCACCTTTCGCATAGCTCAGATACAAGGCTATTCCAATGCAGATGAATTGGCAGATAATTACCACGCCACCCAAACCGCCAATGATTAGTTTAGCTGTAGTCACTTCACCGCCTCGTAAATTTGCTCTCCAACCATTTCGCCGAGTGCGCCACCAAATTCTCCTCCTGCATAAGAACTAATTCCAACGACCAAAATGCTACATGCCAATGGCGCAACTCCGGCAGTAGGTACAGTTAATGCCACACAGAGTCCACCCACTAAGGGAGCAGTCAAACCGCCAGTCAATGCGCCGCCCCCAATCCCGCCAGCAAAGCTCCCTGCCTCAGTGAATTTAACTCGCTTGCAGGCCTCGGCATTGCCCGCCGTGCACACATCCTGAACCTTCATGGCCGAGGCCCCTCCACCAATGGCCGTGCCAACCCAGCCCCCGTACTGGAGGTACTTGGAGGCTTTGGCCACCCCCTCAAGATGAGTCGCATACCCCGGTATCTGCCCCACGCCACCGGCTTCGGTCCAGCGGTGAACCAGACTGGGAGGCGAGAGGAACAGCGCCCGATTCAAGTTGGGGTGGTCCGGGAAACCGATGCCTTTGCGCGTCAGGCTGGTCAGGTGGCTATCGAGTTGTGCCAGCAGCTTTTGCCGTTCTGCCACGAATGTCGGCGAGCTCAGGTGGCCATCGCGCAGAAATGACTGTTGATGCAACGCTTCGATTTTTTTCAGGGTGTCGCTGACGTTATCCAGATTGTTTTTGAAAATACTCGCGCCGACACCTATTGCGCCCGAGCCATAGGTCAGAAAGGTCTGGATGACATCACGGTGCTGCACCATGAAATCCGCCTCTTCCGGGCTGAGCGTTGCAAGTACCTGGTTGGTCTTGGCTGCCACGTCCATGAGCAGGGCTTCTTCACGGGTGCATTGGTAGTTATTGGGGTCGCTCAGCACGATCATCGAGCCGGCTTTAATGTCGCCCGGGTCGGGATTGAGCAACTTGAATTTGCCCATCACCGCCGGGTCGCGCAGGGTGAACAGCGAGGCCTCGAGTTGTTCGCGGGTGGTGCTCTTCGGGACGATGAAAAAGCCTGGCTCTACCGCCTCCGTGCCGTTGTCACGCACCGGCATGGGAGGGGTTGGCGCAGGCGCGAAGCTGGTTGATCGCGACGTTACTGGAGCGCTGGTAGCGGCGGGCGCAACCTGCGCAGTGGCGGTTCGCGTGGCGTGAGGTGCAGCACTGCGCTCGGACTGGTAGCCCGCCGTGTCCTGCGATGGGATCAGCCCGGCTTTGCAAGGACAACTACTGAAACTATCCAGCGATCCCGCTACCATCCTGCCATTGCTTGTGAAGTAGGAAACACCGCCAGCGATCACGTAAATTTTATTGTCTTTGCCGCAGGAAACCGGGTCACCGTCGCGCGCATGGGCGAAGCCAAACATCATGATATGAGTATCGCACTCCAGAACTTTGCCACCGCAAGTGGTCTCGTCACCTTCGCGAATGAAGTACCCCTTGGCCATTGCTGTTCTCCCTTTCTACGGCGCCTCAGTTATGAGAGCGCACCACTGACTCGCGATGAGCTGGCTAACGCAAAGTACGTGGACAGAGAGGAAACTCAAGATGGCCGAGAAAATCAGGAAATGTCTTACGACCAGCACTGAAAAGGACCACGGATATTGGAGGGCCAATGCCTGTTTTCGGAGCTGGCTTGCAAAAAAAACGGCCCGCACCATATAGCTGCGAGCCGTTCTTTTATCAGGGACGGGAAGAGTTCAACCCATCACTTATCACTTGTTCAAACGATAATCACTCTCTGCAGCCGCAAAACGCTGGAACATGCCAGCAGTCGGCGTGCCCATTTTGCTGACGAAGTAGATCGCCAGGCTGGCGAAGATGAAGCCTGGGATGATTTCGTACAGGCCCAGCAGCTCGTAGTGTTTCCAGACGATCACGGTGATCGCGCCGACCAGGATACCGGCCAGTGCGCCGTTGCGGGTCATGTCTTTCCAGATCACGGAGATCAGTACGACCGGACCGAATGCGGCACCGAAACCGGCCCAGGCGTAGCTCACCAGACCCAGTACACGGTTTTCCGGGTTGGCCGCCAGCGCGATAGCAATCAGGGCAACCAACAGCACCATGGCACGGCCGACCCAGACCAGTTCAACCTGGGAAGCGGATTTACGCAGGAAGGTTTTGTAGAAGTCTTCGGTCAGGGCGCTCGAGCACACCAGCAACTGGCAGCTCAGGGTGCTCATCACCGCAGCCAGAATGGCCGACAACAGGATACCGGCGATCCATGGGTTGAAGAGGATCTTGGCCAGTTCGATGAACACACGCTCGTGGTTTTCACTCACTGGCATGGCCACGGCCGGGTTGGCCGAGAAGTAGGCGATACCGAAGAAGCCGACTGCCACGGTGCCGCCCAGGCACAGGATCATCCAGGTCATGGAAATGCGACGGGCCTTGGCGATCGATTTAACCGAATCGGCAGCCATGAAACGCGCCAGGATGTGCGGCTGGCCGAAGTAGCCCAGACCCCAGCCCATCAGCGAGATGATGCCGATGAAAGTGGTGCCCTTGAGCATGTCGAAGTTGCCTGGATCTTGCGCTTCGATGGCCAGGAAGGTGGTGTCGACGCCGCCAGTGGCCAGCAGCACGATAACCGGTGTCAGGATCAACGCGAAGATCATCAGGGTGGCTTGTACGGTATCGGTCCAGCTCACGGCCAGGAATCCGCCGACAAAGGTGTAGGCAATCGTCGCCGCAGCACCGGCCCACAGCGCCGTCTCGTAGGACATGCCGAAGGTGCTTTCGAACAGACGGGCGCCAGCCACGATGCCGGAAGCGCAGTAGATGGTGAAGAACACCAGGATCACGACCGCGGAGATGATCCGCAGCAGGCCGCTCTTGTCTTCGAAGCGACTGGAGAAGTAGTCCGGCAGGGTCAGTGCATCGCCGTTGTGCTCGGTCTGCACACGCAGACGGCCGGCGACGAACAGCCAGTTCAGGTAGGCGCCGACGATCAGGCCAATGGCGATCCAGCTTTCGGAAAGACCGGACATGTAGATCGCGCCGGGCAAGCCCATCAACAACCAGCCACTCATGTCGGAGGCGCCGGCGGACAGTGCGGTCACGACGCTGCCCAGGCTACGGCCGCCCAGGATGTAATCGGAAAGGTTGTTGGTGGAGCGATAGGCCATCAAGCCGATCAGCACCATTGCTGCGATGTAGATCACGAACGTGATCAAGGTTGGATTGCTTACGCTCATTAAGTTACGCCCTGGCTTTGTTTTTATGTAGCGGCGGCTGGTGAACCGCTCGCAAACGCATAGGTTTGACAGACGATCCGGATTCCCGCGCATTTATGACTGATGTTTCCCCAGGAAAGCCATCAGCCGGAGCACCCGGCTTTTGTCCGGGTTGCACCTTGGGCGCGAATGCTATTCAACAAAGCAAATAAGGTGCAACCAGTTTCTTGGGAATAAGTTGCACCTAGTCGGAAATAAACGTTAAAAAACGTTTTTTGCTCCTTTTCGGAGCAAAAACGAGTGTTAACTCGCTGGAAAAGCACCAGGCAAATGCAGCACAGCCGTACGAGAATTTATTTCCTGACGAGCTGCGTAATATTCCGACAAAAAAAGGGTTGCACCCGGTTGCACCTCAACAGCTGCACGGCTAATCTTGCCGCCAGCTGATGCCACGCAGTCGTGGCAAACATGAGGATAAAAACATGGCTACCACCACCCTTGGGGTCAAACTTGACGACCCGACCCGCGAACGCCTCAAGGCCGCCGCGACCTCGATTGATCGCACGCCGCACTGGCTGATCAAGCAGGCAATCTTCAATTACCTGGAAAAACTCGAGGGTGGTGCAACCCTGACCGAGCTGAGCGGTTTGACCAAGGATTCCGACGACAGCGTCGACGCGCCTCTGGATCACGCCCACCAGTGCTTCCTTGAATTCGCCGAAAGCATCCTGCCGCAATCGGTACTGCGCGCCTCGATCACCGCCGCCTACCGTCGCCCTGAGCCGGAAGTGGTGCCGATGCTGATCGAGCAGGCGCGTCTGCCGGCACCGATGGCCGAAGCCACCAACAAACTCGCTGCCTCGATTGCGGAAAAACTGCGCAACCAGAAGAGCGCCGGCGGCCGTGCCGGCATCGTCCAGGGCCTGCTACAGGAGTTCTCCCTGTCGTCCCAGGAAGGCGTGGCGCTGATGTGCCTGGCCGAAGCGCTGCTGCGCATCCCGGACAAAGGCACCCGCGACGCCCTGATCCGCGACAAGATCAGCACCGGCAACTGGCAGCCGCACCTGGGCAACAGCCCGTCGTTGTTCGTCAACGCCGCCACCTGGGGCTTGCTGCTGACCGGCAAGCTGGTGTCCACGCACAACGAAGCCGGCCTGACATCGTCCCTGAGCCGCATCATCGGCAAGAGCGGCGAGCCGATGATCCGCAAGGGCGTCGACATGGCCATGCGCCTGATGGGCGAGCAGTTCGTGACCGGCGAAACCATCGCCGAAGCCCTGGCCAACGCGAGCAAGTTCGAAGCCAAGGGCTTCCGTTATTCCTACGACATGCTGGGTGAAGCCGCACTCACCGAGCACGACGCGCAGAAGTACCTGGCCTCGTACGAACAAGCCATCCACTCGATCGGCAAAGCCTCCCACGGTCGCGGGATTTATGAAGGCCCGGGCATTTCGATCAAGCTGTCGGCCCTGCACCCACGCTACAGCCGCGCCCAGTACGAGCGCGTGATGGACGAGCTGTACCCGCGCCTGCTGTCGCTGACCCTGCTGGCCAAGCACTACGACATCGGCCTGAACATCGATGCCGAAGAAGCCGACCGCCTCGAGCTGTCGCTGGATCTGCTCGAACGCCTGTGCTTCGAGCCGCAACTGACTGGCTGGAACGGCATCGGTTTCGTGATCCAGGCTTATCAGAAGCGTTGCCCGTACGTGATCGACTACGTGATCGACCTGGCTCGTCGCAGCCGTCATCGCCTGATGATCCGCCTGGTGAAAGGGGCGTACTGGGACAGCGAAATCAAGCGCGCCCAGGTCGAAGGCCTGGAAGGCTACCCGGTGTACACCCGCAAGGTGTACACCGACGTGTCCTACATCGCTTGCGCCCGCAAACTGCTGTCGGTGCCGGAAGTCATCTACCCGCAGTTCGCCACGCACAACGCCCACACCCTGTCGGCCATTTATCACATCGCTGGTCAGAACTATTACCCGGGCCAGTACGAGTTCCAGTGCCTGCACGGCATGGGTGAACCGCTGTACGAACAAGTTGTAGGCAAAGTTTCCGAAGGCAAGCTGAACCGTCCGTGCCGCGTGTACGCACCGGTCGGAACCCACGAAACACTGCTGGCCTACCTTGTGCGTCGCCTGCTGGAAAACGGCGCGAACACCTCGTTCGTCAACCGTATCGCCGACCAGTCGATCTCCATCCAGGAACTGGTGGCCGATCCGGTAGCCAGCATCGAGCAGATGGCGACCGTGGAAGGTGGTTTCGGCCTGCCGCACCCGCGCATTCCGCTGCCGCGTGACCTGTATGGCTCCGAACGCGCCAACTCCAGCGGCATCGACATGGCCAACGAACATCGTCTGGCGTCGCTGTCTTGCGCCCTGCTGGCTACCGCGCACAACCACTGGAAAGCGGCGCCGATGCTCGGTTGCGCTTCCAGCAACGAAGCTCCAACCCCTGTGCTGAACCCGTCCGATCTGCGTGACGTGGTCGGCCATGTACAGGAAGCGACCGTCGAAGACGTCGACAACGCCATCCAGTGCGCCCTGAACGCTGCACCGATCTGGCAGGCCACGCCGCCCGCCGAACGCGCTGCGATCCTGGAACGCGCCGCCGATCTGATGGAAGCCGAGATCCAGCCGCTGATGGGCCTGCTGGCCCGCGAAGCTGGCAAGACCTTCGCCAACGCCATCGCCGAAGTGCGTGAAGCCGTGGACTTCCTGCGTTATTACGCAGTGCAGGCACGCAACGATTTCACCAATGACGCTCACCGTCCGTTGGGTCCAGTGGTGTGCATCAGCCCGTGGAACTTCCCGCTGGCGATCTTCAGTGGTCAAGTGGCTGCCGCACTGGCTGCCGGTAACCCGGTATTGGCCAAGCCTGCGGAACAGACTCCGCTGGTCGCCGCTCAAGCCGTGCGCCTGCTGCTCGAAGCAGGGATTCCGCAAGGCGTGCTGCAATTGCTGCCGGGTCGCGGTGAAACCGTCGGTGCCGGCCTGGTCGGCGACGAACGCGTCAAAGGCGTGATGTTCACCGGCTCCACCGAAGTCGCGCGCTTGCTGCAACGCAACATCGCCGGCCGCCTGGACAGTCAGGGCCGTCCGATCCCGCTGATCGCCGAAACCGGTGGCCAGAACGCAATGATCGTCGACTCCTCGGCACTGACCGAACAGGTTGTGATCGACGTGGTTTCGTCGGCCTTCGACAGCGCCGGCCAGCGCTGCTCGGCCCTGCGCGTCCTGTGCTTGCAGGAAGACTCCGCCGACCGCGTCATCGAAATGCTCAAAGGTGCCATGGCCGAAAGCCGTCTCGGCAACCCTGAGCGCCTGTCCGTGGACATCGGCCCGGTGATCGACGCCGAAGCCAAGGCGGGTATCGAGAAGCACATCCAGGCCATGCGCGACAAAGGTCGCAGCGTGTACCAGGTGGCCATCGCCGATGCCGAAGAAGTCAAACGCGGCACCTTCGTGATGCCGACGCTGATCGAACTGGAAAGCTTCGACGAGTTGCAGCGGGAGATCTTCGGCCCGGTGCTGCACGTGGTTCGCTACAAGCGCAAAGACATCGATCAACTGATCGGCCAGATCAACGCTTCGGGTTACGGCCTGACGCTGGGCGTTCACACCCGCATCGACGAGACCATCGCCAAGGTGATCGACAACGTCAACGCCGGTAACGTCTACGTCAACCGCAACATCGTTGGTGCAGTAGTAGGCGTGCAGCCGTTCGGCGGCGAAGGCCTGTCGGGCACCGGCCCGAAAGCCGGCGGCCCGCTGTACCTGTACCGTCTGTTGTCGACCCGCCCTGCGGATGCGATCGAACAATCCTTCGCTCGTGGCGATGCTGCCGCAGCACCGGACGTTCGTCTGCGCGACGCCATGAGCAAACCGCTGACCGCCCTGAAAGCCTGGGCCGACAGCCACAAGTTCGCCGACCTGAGCACCCTGTGCGTGCAGTTCGCCGCACAATCGCAAAGCGGCATCACCCGCGTTCTGGCTGGCCCGACCGGCGAGCGCAACAGCTACGCGATCCTGCCACGTGAGCACGTGTTGTGCCTGGCGGAAGTCGAAGGCGACTTGCTGACTCAACTGGCGGCAGTACTGGCTGTCGGTGGTTCGGCGGTCTGGCCGGAAGCTGAACTGACCAAGGCATTGTTCGCACGTCTGCCGAAGGATATTCAGGCGCGCATCAAGCTGGTTTCCGACTGGAACAAGGACGAAGTGGTGATTGATGCGGTTGTGCATCACGGCCATTCCGACCAGTTGCGTGCGGTGTGCCAGCAGGTTGCCAAGCGTGCCGGCGCCATCGTCGGTGTGCAGGGTCTGTCGCAAGGCGAAACCAATATTGCGCTGGAGCGTTTGGTGATCGAGCGGGCATTGAGTGTTAACACTGCGGCGGCGGGTGGTAATGCCAGTTTGATGACCATCGGCTAAACCCGATACGCCAGGCAGCTGCAATGGCTGCCTGGCAATCAAATCCCTGTAGGAGTGAGCCTGCTCGCGATAGCGGTCTGTCGGTCACATCTGTTTCGGATGTGCCGCCGTCATCGCGAGCAGGCTCACTCCTACATTTGTTTTGTGGTGCCTGCTAAGTCGCTGCTCTGCCCCACCATCACGCTCATCAATCATCCTGTTCAGCCTCTATTCCCACGCCTAGACTCGGCCCATTCCAACAATAGGTAGGCCGCCATGTCCGAGACGTTGCTCAGTTCCCGTAATCTGGCTTTCGAGCTGTATGAAGTCCTTGATGCCGAGGGCCTGACCCAGCGTGAGCGTTTCGCCGAACACAATCGCGAAACCTTCGATGCGGCCATTGGCACCGCCCGCAGCATCGCCGAGAAGTTCTTCGCCCCGCACAACCGCAAGGGCGACGAGAACGAGCCGCGCTATGACAACGGTCAGGCAATTCTGATTCCGGAAGTGAAACCGGCGGTGGACGCCTTTCTCGAAGCCGGTTTCCTCAACGCCGCGCGCAGTTTCGACGCCGGCGGCATGCAGCTTCCTACGCTGCTGTCCCAGGCCTGCTTCGCGCACTTTCAATCGGCCAATGCTGCTTCGACGTCGTACCCGTTCCTGACCATGGGCGCGGCCAACCTGATCGAAAGCTTCGGCACCGAGGAGCAAAAGCGCCGCTTCCTGCAACCGATGATCGACGGCCGTTTCTTCGGCACCATGGCCCTGACCGAACCCCACGCGGGCTCGTCGCTGTCGGATATTCGTACCCGCGCAGAGCCGGCGCCCGACGGCACTTATCGCCTCAAGGGCAACAAAATCTTCATCTCCGGTGGCGATCACCCGCTGTCGGAAAACATCGTGCACATGGTGCTGGCCAAGCTGCCGGACGCGCCGGCCGGGGTGAAAGGCATTTCGCTGTTCATCGTGCCCAAGTTCCTGGTCAACGACGATGGCAGTCTCGGTCAGCGTAACGATGTGCTGCTGGCCGGGCTGTTCCACAAGATGGGCTGGCGTGGCACCACGTCCACCGCACTGAACTTCGGCGATAACGGTGAGTGTGTCGGCTATCTGGTGGGCAAGCCGCACCAGGGCTTGAGCTACATGTTCCAGATGATGAACGAGGCGCGGATCGGCGTCGGCATGGGTGCGGTGATGCTCGGTTACGCCGGCTACCTGTACTCGCTGGAATATGCCCGCGAGCGTCCGCAGGGCCGCGTGCCGGACAGCAAGGACCCGAACACTGCGCCGGTGGCGATCATCCAGCACGCCGACGTCAAACGCATGTTGCTGACACAAAAGGCTTACGTCGAAGGCTCATTCGATCTCGGCCTGTACGCGGCGCGACTGTTCGACGACACCACCACGCTTGCGACCGAAGCTGAACGAAAACAGGCCCATGAATTGCTGGATTTGCTGACACCAATCGTCAAATCCTGGCCGTCGGAGTTCTGCCTTAAGGCCAACGAACTGGCGATCCAGATCCTCGGCGGCCACGGCTACACCCGCGAATACCCGGTGGAACAGTACTACCGCGACAACCGCCTGAACCCGATCCACGAAGGCACCCACGGCATTCAGTCGCTGGACTTGCTGGGCCGCAAACTGGCGCAGAACGGCGGTGCGGGACTCAAGCAACTGATCCGCCTGATCGCTGACACCGCCGAACGCGCGCAGACGTTTGAGTCGCTGACGCCACTGCGCGAACCGCTGGAGAAACTGGTGGCGCGTCTGCAAACCGTGACCATCGGCCTGCTGACTGATCTGGCACAAGGCAATGTCAACAGCAGCCTGGCGAATTCGGCGCTGTACCTGAAGGTGTTCGGGCACACGGTGATTGGTTGGCGCTGGCTGGAGCAGGCGGTCCGTGCCGAGGAAGGCCTGACCAAAGGTAATGCGGCGGATGTGAGCTTCTATAAAGGCAAGCTGCAGGCGGCGCGGTATTTCCTGACGTGGGAAGTGCCGGGTTGCCACCATGAGCTGGCGATTCTTGAGGCGCGGGATGATGTGTGCCTGGGGATGCAGGATGAGTGGTTCTGACCCCGGATCTATGGTGTAGCTGAAGTCCAATCGCGAGCAGGCTCGCTCCTACAGGTATCTCTGTTGTTCACAAATCCTGTGTTCAACACACAACCCCTGTGGGAGCGAGCTTGCTCGCGATGGCGCCAGCACTATCAACACATCACTTCAGCTTGAACCCACCCATCTGCCGCGCCAGATCATCCGCCAACCGCTGCAACGTCTGACAATCATCCCGGCAAGCCCTGACCTCCCCCGCCGTGGCCCGGGCCAGATCGGAAATCCCCTGCACGTTACGGTTGATCTCTTCGGTCACCGCCGACTGCTCTTCGGTCGCGGTCGCCACCTGATGGTTCATATCGCTGATGCGCTCAACCTGCCCGGTGATCGCGGTCAACGAAGTGCCGGTACGCTGGCTCGACTCGACCCCCGTACCCGTCGCCGCCTGCCCGGAATGCATCGACGACACCGCGTTTTCCGCGCCTTGCTTGAGGCTGCCGATCATCTGCTGGATTTCATCGGTGGACGATTGCGTACGTCGCGCCAGGGTGCGCACTTCATCGGCGACCACGGCAAACCCGCGCCCCATGTCCCCGGCCCGCGCCGCTTCGATAGCGGCGTTGAGCGCCAGCAGGTTGGTTTGCTCGGAAATCCCGCGAATCACCGCCAGCACCTGATCGATGGACGCCACTTGATGGGCCAGTTCACCCACCGCCGTGGCCGCGACGCCGATTTCCCGGGACATGCTTTCAATGTGGCGGATCGAACCACCCACCACTTCCCGCGCCTGCATCGCCTCATCCCGAGCTGTTTGCGACGCGACCGCTGCATTGCCTGCGTTCTGGGCGATTTCCTGTACCGTCAGGCCCATTTCGTGAACAGCGGTGGCGACCATGTCGGTCATTTCCTGTTGGCGGCCAGAGCGTTCGGCGGTGTTGTCCACCACTCGAGCCACCTGCCCGACCGCAGTGCGCAATCGTTCACTGGTGGTCAGTACTTCGCCGATCATGTCGCGCTGGCTGTCGAGGAACCGATTGAACCCGCGCGCCAGATCACCCAGCTCATCGGCGCGGCTGGAATCTAACCGGCGGGTCAAATCGCCACCACCGCTACCAATGGCAACCAGCGCGGCTGTTACCTGACGAATCGGCCGTACCAGCCCACGGGCCAGCAACACCACCAGCAACAGGCACACAATCGCCACCGCCAAGCCGATGCCGCTGCTCATCCACATGGCACGGCGGGCTTCGGCGTAGATCTGTGATTGCGGCACTTCCGCCACCAGGGTCCAGCCGAGATCGCGCAATGGCAGGCTTAACGCAAGAAAGTCCTCGCCTTCCCGCTGGAAGCTGCTGCTGGTGGTGGCAGTTTTTTGACCCATCACTGCCTGTGCCGCCGTAGCACCAATCTGTTCGGTCAGGCTGCGCTTGCCACTCAATTGCGCCTCGGGATGGACCTGGATCAAACCGTCGGAACGCACGAGATAGACCTTGCCGCGCTCCCCGAAGCTGAAGTTGTGGATCAGCTCCGACAGCTCTTTCATGCTCAGGCCAAGCCCGGCAACGCCCACGACTTTACCGGCCTGCTCGACTTTGAAGTCGATGAAAAGCGCCAATTCTCCGGTTGCCGTGTCATTGTCGATATTGAGGGTGCGCGGCTGGTTACTGTCGAGAAATGAGTAGAACCAGGCGTCTTTCGGATTGGATCGGCTGAGGGTCCGGTCCAGGCCTTTTTCGGTGAAGTAATGGTTGGACGCGGTGCCGACAATAATCGCGGTAAAAGCCTTGTGCTCGGCGCGGATGCCTTCGAGATAGGTAGTAAAGGTGTTGGCCTGGGCACCGTCTTCACCCCCTGCCAGCCAGTCGCGCACCATGCTGTTGCTGGCGATGTCCTTGGCGGCGGTGAGGGGTTGGACGAGGATGCGCTCGATGTCGTTGCGCATCGCTTCGATGCTCGATGGCAAGGCTTGCTCGACCAGATAGCTCTGGGCGAGACGATTGACCACCAGGGTATAAATGCCCACCACGATCAGAATACTGACCAGCAAGGAGCTGCCCATACTCAGGATCAACTGCCATTGAATACTGCGTCGCCAGAACTGCATGGAGCACCCCCAAAGAATAAGAGGCTGAAACACTGCAACAGCCGTGCCGATTGTATACAATCCAACCGACAATTTATTCTTTGGTTGTGCGCAAAGCCGATCAGGCCTGATTGATCGTCTTTGAGATCACTTCAACCGTGGCGCTGACTTGCTCTTGGTAACGGTCGAGTTCGAGCTTGTGCTGTTTCTGCATTTCGATCTGCTGGGAGCACAGATTCATCGCCGCCAGCACCAGCAGTCGGTCACCGATCAGCGTCGGGTACTTCCTTTTGGTGTCGGCCAGGGCTGCCTTCAACATCATCGCGGCGTCCAGCAGGGTCTGCTCTTCCCCGGCCGGTGCCTTGATCGAATAGTCCTCCCCCAGGATCGAGACGACTTTTACCCCTGCGGCGTTGTAACTCATGCGCTGACAGGACCTGCGCTGACGCGCTCAACCAAGGCCTGAATGCGAGCCGCCGTGGCGCCTTGCTTCTCTTCGTGTTCCATCAGGCTCAGTTGCAGGCTTTCGTTTTCATCTTTGGCCTGGGCCAGTTCCGCGGTCAGGTTCTGGTTCTGTTGCACCAGGTCGCTGACCAGTTGTTCCAATTGGCTTAGGGATGCTTCCAACATTTTGATTTTCCGGGCTTTTTCAATGGGCGCGTACGATAAAGAAAAGTCACCCTGGATGCCAGGGTTATACAGGCGCAAAGCCTTGATTTTGCTGACGGGCAACCTTCCTCGCGAGTTTTAAAGACTGTGATTGGCCAATCTGGTTCCTGCACTTCGTCGCCACAAGGTGCAACCGGCTAAAACAGGCCGGGCTCAAGACTTCAGCCAGGCGACCGATAAGTCATTCATACAGCAGCCTCAGCCGCGCACGGATGCGCTCTTTTCGGTGATCGCCATGTCCCTTCGTAATATGAATATCGCCCCTCGGGCGTTCCTCAGCTTTGCCCTGATCGGCGGCTTGATGATGGTTCTGGGGGTGTTTGCCTTGAATCAGATGAGCAAGATCCGCGGCGCCGCCGAGAACATCACCAACAACAGTGTGCCGAGCATCAAGAGCCTGGACGAGTTCACCCAACTCACTTTGCGCCTGCGCGTGTTGTCGTACCGCTTGCTGGTGAATCGCGAGCCGGACGTGCAGCAGAAAACCGTGGAATTGCTGGAGACGCGCAACCAGCAGATTCGCAGCGCCCAGGCGACCTACGAAAAACTGATCTCCAGCCCGCAGGAACGTGCGGCCTACGATCAATACATACAGTTGCTGGGTCAGTACCGCCAGATCGAAGACCGGATGAAAAGCCTGTCGCGCAACAATCAGGTCGACGAACTGCGCAGCTTGCTCAACACCGATTTGCTCAACAACTCCGAAGCGGTCAACGCCGTGTTGAACCGCCTGCTGGAGATCAACACCCAGCAGAGCCACGACACCAACCAGCAGGCAGCCGATCAGTATGATTCGGCGTTCAACCTGGTGATCACCCTGTTGGTGATCGCCACTGCCCTGACGTTGCTGTTCGCCTGGTTGCTGACCAACAGCATCACCCAACCGCTCGCCAACGCCCTGAGCGCCGCCGAACAAATTGCCGAAGGCAACCTGACCCGCCCGATCAACGTCGACGGCAAAGACGAAGCCGGCCGCTTGCTGCTGGCCATGGCGAAGATGCAGGACAAGCTGCGTGACACGCTGCAGCGCATTTCCGGCTCGGCCACGCAGCTGGCGTCCGCTGCCGAAGAACTCAACAGCGTTACTGACGAAAGCGCCCGTGGCCTGACCCAACAGAACAACGAAATCGAACAGGCCGCCACGGCAGTCAATGAAATGACCAGCGCCGTGGAAGAAGTCGCGCGCAATGCGGTCAGCACGTCCGAGGCGTCGAAGAACGCCACCACGTCTGCCGGCGACGGCCGTGACTTGGTACAGGAAACCGTGAGCGCCATCGAACGCATGAGCGCCGACGTGCAGAGCACCGCGACCCTGATCGGCGACCTGGCCAACGAGTCCCGCGACATCGGCAAGGTGCTGGACGTGATCCGTGGCCTGGCCGACCAGACCAACCTGCTGGCTTTGAACGCCGCCATCGAGGCCGCACGCGCCGGTGAGGCCGGTCGTGGTTTCGCCGTGGTGGCCGATGAGGTGCGCGCCCTGGCCCACCGCACCCAGCAGTCGACCAGCGAAATCGAACGCATGATCGGCAGCATCCAGAGCGGTACCGAGCACGCGGTGGATTCGATGCGCAACAGCACCGAACGCGCCGAATCGACCCTGAACATCGCCCGTGGTGCCGGGATGTCGCTGGACACCATCAATAGCGCCATCGTCGAAATCAACGAGCGCAACCTGGTGATCGCCAGCGCCGCCGAAGAACAGGCGCAGGTGGCCCGTGAAGTGGATCGCAACCTGGTGAACATTCGCGATCTGTCGGTGCAGTCGGCCACCGGGGCGAATCAGACGAGTGCGGCGAGCAATGAGCTATCGCGTTTGGCGGTGGACCTGAACACGATGGTTGGGCGGTTTAGCCTCTAATCATCCGGTAACGCGCCCCCTGTGGGAGCGAGCTTGCTCGCGACGAGGCCGGCACATTCAACATTGATGGCGACTGATACACCGCTATCGTCGGAACGCCGCCCGGAGCAAGCTCGCTCCCACAGGGGTTCTGCGATGACTCAAAAGCTTTTTGACAGCATCACATTTCAACAGGTTAGAATCGCTGGCACGCAGACTGCATGGTCAGTTTGCGCCCGCCTTTCAGCTTTCTGGAGTACTGCCTTTGAATGCGACGACCATCAACAGCCTGTTCTTGATCGGCGCGTTGCTGGTAGGTGCGAGCATTCTGGTGAGCTCACTTTCGTCCCGTCTCGGCATCCCGATTCTGGTGATCATCCTGGCCGTCGGCATGGCGGCCGGTGTCGATGGCGCCGGCATTCTTTTTGATAACTACCCCACGGCCTATCTGGTGGGCAACCTCGCGCTGGCCGTGATCCTGCTCGACGGCGGCCTGCGCACCCGGGTGTCGAGTTTCCGCGTGGCGTTATGGCCGGCGCTCTCGCTGGCCACGGTCGGGGTGCTGATTACCACCGGGCTGACCGGCATGGCGGCCGCATGGCTGTTCAACCTGAACCTGATCCAGGGCCTGCTGATCGGGGCCATCGTCGGCTCCACCGACGCCGCGGCGGTGTTCTCGCTGTTGGGCGGAAAAGGCTTGAACGAGCGGGTAACCGCCAGCCTTGAAATCGAATCCGGCAGCAACGACCCGATGGCGGTGTTCCTCACCGTCACCCTGATCGACATGCTCGCCAGCGGCCAGACCGGCCTGCACTGGAGCCTGCTGACCCATCTGCTGCGCGAGTTCGGTATCGGTGGCGTCATTGGCTTGGGCGGTGGCTGGCTGATGCTGCAACTGGTCAATCGCATCAACCTCGCCACCGGCCTGTATCCGATTCTGGTCATCGCCGGTGGCCTGGTGGTGTTTGCCCTGACCAACGCCCTGCACGGCAGTGGCTTCCTGGCGGTGTACATCTGCGGCCTGGTGATCGGCAACCGCCCGGTGCGCAGCCGTCACGGCATCCTGCACATGCTCGACGGCATGGCCTGGCTGGCGCAGATCGGCATGTTCCTGGTGCTGGGGCTGCTGGTGACGCCTCACGATCTGCTGCCTATCGCCTTACCGGCACTGGCACTGGCGTTGTGGATGATTCTGTTTGCCCGGCCACTGTCCGTGCTGGTTGGCCTGCTGCCGTTCAAGGCGTTCCATGGTCGCGAGAAAGCGTTCATTTCCTGGGTCGGCTTGCGCGGCGCGGTTCCGATCATCCTGGCGGTGTTCCCGTTGATGGCCGGCCTGCCCAACGCCCAGCTCTATTTCAACCTCGCCTTCTTTATCGTGCTGGTGTCGCTGCTGGTTCAGGGCACGAGCCTGCCGTGGGTCGCCAGGTTGTTGAAAGTAACGGTGCCCCCGGAACCTGCACCCATCTCGCGGTCGGCCCTGGAAGTGCACGTCACCAGCGAGTGGGAGCTGTTCGTTTATCGTCTCGGCGCGGAGAAATGGTGCATCGGTTCGCCCCTGCGCGAGCTGAAAATGCCCGAAGGCACCCGTATCGCTGCCCTGTTTCGCGGTCAACAATTGCTCCATCCGTCGGGTAGTACGGTGCTCGAAGTCGATGATTTGCTGTGTGTTATCGGCCATGAACACAACCTGCCGGCCCTCGGAAAACTCTTCAGCCAGGCGCCACAACGGGGCCTCGACCTGCGCTTCTTCGGCGACTTCGTACTCGAAGGAGACGCCCAACTGGCCGCGGTTGCGGCCCTCTATGGCCTGAAGGTCGAAGGCATCGATCCGGACATGTCCCTGGGCCACTTCATTGCCCAGAAAGTCGGCGGCGCGCCGGTGGTGGGTGACCAGGTGGAATGGAACAACACCATCTGGACCGTGGCGGTCATGGACGGGAACAAGATCGGCAAAGTGGGCGTCAGATTCCCCGAAGGAAGTCGCCCGGGTCCCGGACTCTTCCTCTAAACTGCTTCCACTATCACTTGCTTGACCGGTCTTTATGCCTAACCTGCGCTACCTTTTCGCCATTGCCCTTTTGGGCTTGAGTCTCTCTGTCGGCACCCTTGGTTTATCGCCAGCGGCGCAAGCGGCCGAACCACCCTCCAGCGAAGCCGTGCAGGCGAGCCTGGACAAGATCGCCGACCGCAAATTGCCGGAAGCCGATCAGAAGGCCCTGCAAACCGTTCTGCAAAACACGCTGAGCCAGCTCAACAACAAGCGTGACTACGAGCAGAAACTGACCGCGCTCAAGCAGCAATTGAACAATGCGCCCAAACAGACCCTCGAGAACCAGCGTGAACTGACCCGCCTCAAGGCCAGCACCGTGGTGCCGGTGGCGCAGCGTTTCGCCAAAGAACCGATCCAGCAGCTGGAACAATTGCTCACAGAGCGTTCCACCCAGCAAAGCGACCTGCAAAAAGCCCTGGCCGATGCCAACAGCCTGATCATCACCGCCCAGACCCGCCCCGAGCGTGCTCAAGCGGAGATTTCCAGCAGCCAGACGCGCATTCAGCAGATCAACACCATCCTCAAAAACGGCAAGGACGCCGGCAAGACCTTGAGCGCCGAGCAGCGCGACCAGCTCAACGCCGAGCTGGCTGCGCTGAACGCCCTGATCCCGTTACGGCGCCAGGAACTGGCCGGCAATACCCAATTGCAAGACCTCGGCAACAGCCAGCATGACCTGTTGTCGGAGCGGTCCGACCGCCTGGATCGGGAAATCCAGGAATTGCAAAACCTGATCAACCAGAAGCGACTGGCGTTGTCCCAGGAAACGGTCACCCAGCAATCCATCGAAGCGCAGAAGGCTGGCGGCAGCAGCCTGCTGGCCACCGAAAGCGCGACCAACCTGAAGCTTTCGGACTACCTGCTCAAAAGCACCGACCGCCTCAACGAAGTCACCCAGCAAAATCTGCAGACCAAGCAACAGCTGGACAGCCTGACCCAGAGCGACTCGGCCTTGGACGAGCAAATCAACGTGCTCAAAGGCAGCCTGCTGCTCTCGAAGATTCTCTACAAACAGAAACAGGCGTTGCCGCGCCTGCGGCTCGACCGCAACCTGGCCGACCAGATCGCCGACATTCGCCTGTATCAGTTCGAAGTCAGCCAGCAACGGGAATTGCTGAGCAGTCCGACCACCTACGTCGAAAACCTGCTGGCGACCCAGCCGCCCGAGCAAGTCACGCCGCAGCTGCGCAAAAGCCTGATGGAACTGGCCACCACCCGCGCCGATCTGCTGGAACGCCTCAATCGCGAACTGAGCGCGGTGCTCAATGAATCCATCACCCTGCAACTGAACCAGAAGCAATTGCTCAGCACGGCGCAAAGCCTGCGGGCGACCCTCGATGAGCAGATGTTCTGGATCCCGAGCAACAAGCCGCTGGAACTGGAGTGGATTAGCAGTGTGCCGGATCGCCTGCAGCGACAACTCGATTCGCTGCCGGTACTTTCAAGCCTGAGCGAACTGACCGACGGTCTGACCCAGCGCCCGCTGCTGTTCCTGCCACTGGCACTGCTGATCGGTGCGCTGCTGTGGCGCCGCAAGAATCTGTACGCGCGACTGAACAAGGTTCACCAGGACATCGGTCACTTCAAACGCGATAGCCAGTGGCACACGCCGCAGGCGATTCTGATCAATATTCTGCTGGCGATGCCGGTTTCCCTGGGGCTCGCCTTGTGCGGACTGGCCCTGCGAATCGACGCCCGTGGGCAGAACGCCAATATGGGCGCGGCGCTGCTGCAAATGGCCGGGGCCTGGCTGGTGTTCTACACCGCCTACCGGATCCTCGCGCCGGGCGGTGTGGCAGAACTGCATTTCCGCTGGGAAAAGCCCCAGGTGGAATTCCTGCGCATCTGGGTCCGCCGCCTCGGCATCGTGGTGATGGCACTGGTGACCGTAGTGGCCGTTGCCGAACTGCAACCGGCGGCGCTGGCCGATGACGTGATCGGCATGCCGGTGGTACTCACCTGCTACGCATTGATGACCTTGCTGCTCAGCCGCTTGCTCATCAGTAGCCCGACCCACAAGAACGCCTCGCTGTTCCGCAAGCTAGTGGGGATCCTGTTCACCGCCCTGCCCGTCGCGCTGTTCGTGGCGGTGTGCTTCGGCTACTACTACACCGCGCTGAAGCTCAGCGACCGCTTGATCAACACCCTGTACCTGTTGA
Source organism: Pseudomonas sp. P5_B3 (assembly GCF_056400405.1). Classification (NCBI taxonomy): domain Bacteria; kingdom Pseudomonadati; phylum Pseudomonadota; class Gammaproteobacteria; order Pseudomonadales; family Pseudomonadaceae; genus Pseudomonas; species Pseudomonas sp. P5_B3. The sequence continues at coordinate 175,554 of NZ_JBFULI010000002.1, forward strand.
TGTTCTGGCTGGTGATCGAAGCCACGTTCGTGCGAGGTCTCAGCGTAGCGGCGCGCCGCCTGGCTTATCAGCGCGCCCTGGCCAAACGTAACGCAGCAAAAGAGACCGCCGACGGCGAAGCAGTCGTCGAAGAGCCGACAATGGACATCGAGAAGGTCAACGAACAGTCCCTGCGCCTGATCCGTCTGGCGCTGCTGGGCGGCTTCATGGTCGCGCTGTACTGGGTCTGGTCCGACCTGATCAGCGTGTTCTCGTACCTGGACAACGTCACTCTCTACGAATACACCAGCGGCACCGGCGCCAACATGAGCATGGTGCCGATCAGCATCGGCGACATGCTCGGTGCACTGATCATCATCGGCATCACCTTTGCCCTGGCGCGCAACCTGCCGGGTCTGCTGGAAGTGTTCGTGCTGTCCAAGCTCAACCTGGCCCAGGGCAGCGCCTACGCGACCACCACGCTACTGTCGTACGTGATCGCCGGCGTTGGTTTCGTCTCGACGCTGTCGACCCTTGGCGTGAGCTGGGACAAGTTGCAATGGCTGGTAGCGGCGCTGTCGGTCGGTCTCGGTTTCGGCATGCAGGAGATCTTCGCCAACTTCATTTCCGGCATCATGATCCTGTTCGAGCGCCCGGTACGGATCGGCGACACCATCACCATCGGCAACCTGTCGGGTACGGTGAGCAAGATTCGCATCCGTGCCACGACCATCACCGACTTCGACCGCAAGGACATCATCGTCCCGAACAAGACGTTCATTACCGGGCAACTGATCAACTGGTCGCTGACCGATACCATCACCCGGGTGACCCTCAAGCTCGGTGTCGACTACGGCTCGGACCTGGACCTGGTGAAGGAGCTGTTGCTCAAGGCAGCACGCGATAACCCGCGCGTCCTGAAAGACCCGGAGCCGCACGTGTACTTCCTGAACTTCGGCGAAAGCACCCTCGACCACGAGTTGCGCATGCACGTGCGCGACCTCGGTGACCGCAACCCGGTGCTCGACGAGGTCAACCGCTTCATCAACCGCGAGTTCAAGAAACAGCACATCAACATCTCGTTCCGGCAGATGGAGGTTTACCTCAAGAACCTGCACGGCCAGGAATACAAGATGGTGCCAATCGAACCGGAAGCGAAGACCATCGTGCCGTTGGTCGACGGCAAACCGCCGAAAGAGCCGCCCGCCGCCGAACTCGACTAACCGGCCATTCCCCAGCAGAATGCTCGGACATTCTGCTGGAGCCGGCCCTTGAAAGCCCTCGACGAACTCACCTTCGATAACCGCTTCGACCGCCTGGGCGATGCGTTTTCCGCCCATGTGCTGCCCGAGCCCATCGATAATCCGCGCCTGGTAGTGGCCAGCCCCGCCGCCATGGCGCTGCTCGACCTCGACCCGGCCGTGGCCGAAACCCCGGAGTTCGCCGAACTGTTCAGCGGCCACAAGCTCTGGGCCGATGCGATCCCAAGGGCCATGGTCTATTCCGGGCATCAGTTCGGTTTCTACAACCCGCAACTGGGCGACGGTCGCGGCCTGTTGCTGGGCGAGGTGTACAACGAGGCCGGCGAACATTGGGACCTGCACCTCAAGGGCGCCGGCCAGACGCCGTTTTCACGCATGGGCGATGGCCGGGCGGTACTGCGTTCGTCGATTCGCGAATTCCTCGCGTCCGAAGCCCTGCAAGCCCTGAACATCCCGACCACACGCGCCCTGTGCGTGATCGGCTCCGATACCCCGGTGTGGCGCGAAAAGCAGGAGCGCGCGGCCATGATCCTGCGTCTGTCGCCAAGCCATGTGCGCTTCGGCCACTTCGAATATTTCTACTACACCAAGCGCCCCGAGCAGCAGAAAGAGCTGGGGGATCACGTGCTGGCCATGCACTTCCCGGAGTGCCTGGAGCAACCGGAGCCGTACCTGGCGATGTTCCGCGAAGTGGTCGAGCGCAATGCCGAACTGATCGCCAAATGGCAGGCCTACGGTTTCTGCCACGGAGTGATGAACACCGACAACATGTCGATCCTCGGGATTACTTTCGACTTCGGCCCGTTCGCCTTCCTCGACGACTTCGACGCCAACTTCATCTGCAACCACTCTGACGATCAGGGCCGTTACTCCTTCAGCAACCAGGTGCCGATTGGCCAGTGGAACCTCAGCGCGCTGGCCCAGGCCCTGACGCCGTTCATCAGCATCGAAGCCCTGCGCGAAACCCTCGGCCTGTACCTGCCGCTGTTCCAGGCCCATTACCTGGACCTGATGCGCCGCCGCCTCGGCCTGACAACGGCCGAAGACGACGACCAGAAGCTGCTGGAGAGTCTGCTGCAACTGATGCAAAACAGCGGCGTCGACTACAGCCTGTTTTTCCGCCGCCTGGGTGATGAAGCACCGGAACAGGCCATCACCCGATTGCGTGATGACTTCGTCGACCTCAAGGGCTTTGACGCCTGGGGCGAGCTCTACGTCGCCCGGGTGGCCCGTGAAGGCACGCTCGATCAACAGCAGCGCCGCCAGCGGATGCACGCAGTCAACCCGCTGTACATCCTGCGCAACTACCTGGCGCAAAAGGCCATCGATGCGGCAGAGAGCGGCGACTACTCGGAAGTCCGCCGACTGCACGCGGTACTGAGCAATCCGTTCGTGGAACAACCGGGGATGGAAAGTTATGCCGAGCGACCACCGGAGTGGGGCAAGCATCTGGAGATCAGTTGTTCGTCGTGAGGCAGAACATTAAACATTTTGGATTGGCGATGAACGGCGCTCCCGATCATAGGCTTCGATATGATCGCTTATGATCGACACCAAACCCTCAAGTGAGTGCAATTCATCACCGCCCATCATCACTAGCAACTCATCCCGCGATTTGACCAACCGGTCGAATTCAACTTCTGATTGAGGCCGTTTTAGCAGCCAAGATACGGATGACCAGTGTTCAATGGCTTGCTTAACGATTCTTTGCATTTTTGCGCCTCTTGGTTGTTATCGGAAAGTGCGCGAAAAGATTACAAATTGAATAACTCGCTACCTAGCAGACAGAGGCACCGTCGCCTGTAGGTGGCCTCTCCAATTGCAGAAGGCTCCTGCCTACAAATCCGAATCTTGATAAACAGGGTTCTTACCTCCAGATCAACGCTCTGACTACCAACTTCCGAAGAGCCTCACCATGACCGACCCACTCCTCATCCCCTGCCCTCACTGCAACGGCCTCAACCGCATTCCCGCCGAGCGTCTCGACGATCATCCAAAATGCGGTCGCTGCAAGGCCGAAGTCCTGCTGAACAAACCGTTTGAATTGAAGCAAGGCGACTACGCCAGCCAGATCAAGGGCGATCTGCCGTTGCTGGTGGACGTGTGGGCGGACTGGTGCGGGCCGTGCAAGTCGTTTGCGCCGGTGTTCGAACAGGCAGCCGGGCAACTGGCGGGCAAGTGTCGGCTGGCCAAACTGGACAGCGAGGCGAACCAGCAGTTGTCGGCGCAATTGGGGATTCGCTCGATTCCGAGCCTGATCCTGTTCAAGAACGGCCGGGAAGTCGCCCGGCAGAGCGGGGCTTTCCCGTTACCGCAACTGATGAGCTGGTTGCGTAGCCAGGGGATCTGAAGCAACACAGACCCTGTGGGAGCGAGCTCGCTCGCGATGAGGGCGTCAAATTCAACATCTCTGTTGACCGACACACTGCCATCGCGAGCRAGCTCGCTCCCACAGGTTTTTCAGGCGTTTTCCAACAGGTTGTGCAGCTCAACGAATTGCTGGGTCAGCTTGTGCCGCGGGTCGAGATGGATCAGCGGCGTGTTGGCCTGGTGGGATTCGCGCATGCGTACCGAGCTGGCCAGGTACACCGGCAACACCGGCAGGCCTTCGGCGATCAGCTCATCGAGAATTTGCTGGGGCAGGCTGGCGCGGGCCTGGAACTGGTTGACGACGATGCCTTCGACTTCCAGGCCCTCGTTGTGGTCTTCCTTCAACTCTTCGATTTCCGCCATCAGGCCGTACAGTGCCTGACGTGAAAAACTGTCGCAATCGAAGGGGATCAACACACGATCGGCGGCAATCAACGCTGAAACCGCGTAGAAATTCAGCGCTGGCGGAGTATCGAGGTAAATCCGGTCGTAGTCTTCGCTAAGCTCCTCAAGCAACTTACGCAGCTTGTTGATCTTGTGCTTGGCTTCAAGCTTTGGCTGCAAGTCCGCCAGCTCGGCGGTTGCGGTCACGACATGGAGGTTATCGAACGGGGTTTCGTAGATGTCGACCTGATTCTTTTTGGAGAACGGCCCGGAAGACAGCGTCTGCTTGAAGAAATCGGCGATACCCATCGGGATGTCGTTACCGGTGAGCCCCGTCAGGTACTGAGTGGAGTTGGCCTGGGCATCGAGATCCACCAACAAGGTGCGAAAACCCTCGCTGGCACTGACCGCCGCCAGATTGCAGGCAATGCTGGATTTGCCAACGCCACCTTTCTGATTGAACACCACGCGCCGCATGTCAAAACCTCCGTGTACCAAAGAATGACCGAGTGTAGTGGTCCACCGCGTCGCTTCGCTACCTTGTCAGCAAAGGGACTACACCGTCAGTTGCCTTCTCCTGCTTGAAAAGCCCTGAACGGCCCGATGGCTCGACGTCAGAGCCGACAGACGGAGGCATGATTTTGTGAATAATTACCAATCGTTCAATTTTTTCGAGTCAGCCGCTTCATCTTATTGAGCAAAATGTAACCAGCATTTGCTACACGTTCCCGGCACCGGGATAATGCGCGCCACTCGGCGCCAAACGCCACGCAGGGTGAGTCTCGGCTCTCGGCCGCTCCCCCGCGTCAAGTAAGCCCGTGAGGGCGGGATGAATGTCTGTGATCAACTTCAACATCGCCCAATGGCGCGCCTGGGCCCCGGGGCTTGAAAGCGTGAGCGATTGGCAGGCCTGGAGCCGACAACCGGTCGTGCTGCCGGACAGCGATGCCGCTCCCGACGTTTCCTTTCTGCCGGCCATGCAGCGCCGCCGGCTCAGCCGTCTGGCGCGGATGGCCTTCAGTGTCGGCTGGCCATTGGCCGAAGGTCGGCAGGATCTGCCATTGGTCTTTGTTTCCCGTCACGGCGAAACGCCCCGCACCGTCGACATTCTCAGTGATCTGGCCGCCGACCAGCCGCTGTCGCCAACCCAGTTCAGCTTGTCCGTGCATAACGCGATTATTGGCTTGTGGTCGATCATGCGCGGTGAAACCAGCGAAATGACGGCCCTGGCCGCCGCAGGCGACGGCCTGGAACACGGCATGCTGGAAGCTGCCGCATTGCTGGCTGAAGGCGCTCCGGCAGTACTTCTGGTGGTCACCGAAGAGCAACCACCCGAGGCTTACTCAACCTGGATCGACGACGTGCCGTTCCCTTATGCCGTCGGCCTGCTGATCACACCCGGTACCGACTGGCAGTTGTCCCTGAACAGCCCCGCGGATGCGTTGTCCAACACCCGTTGGCCCCACGCGCTGAATCTGTTGCGTACGATGCTCGGCCAGCAAACCACTTGCCAACATGCCTGGAAAAATCGCGTATGGACCTGGCAACGCAACCCATGACCGAAAAAAACCGCGACGCCTATTACTGGCGCTTGCTGGCCACCGCCGCGAGCTTTGCCCTGTTCGGGTTGGGTGGGCTGTGCCTGCGTCTGGTGATTTTCCCTGTGCTGAACTGTCTGCCCGGCGACGCCCAGACCCATCGGCTGCGGGCCAGACAAACGGTCAGCCGCTGTTTCTGGATTTTTGTGCGTTTCATGGCCCGTACCGGGGTGCTGACCTATAACATTGAAGGCGCGGAAAAACTCGGTCGTCCCGGGCAGATGATCATTGCCAATCACCCGTCACTGATCGACGTGGTGTTTCTGATCGGCCTGGTGCGTCACGCCAACTGCGTGGTCAAGCAAAGCCTCTGGGAAAACCCTTTCACCCGCGGACCGCTGGGCAGCACCGAATACATCAGCAATGACGGCAGCATGGACATGCTCGACGCGGCTGCCGACGCGCTGAAAGACGGCCAGACCCTGATCATTTTCCCTGAAGGTACACGCACCCAACCCGGCCAGGCGCCAGCCTTTCATCGGGGGGGCGCGGCAATCGCCCTGCGCGGTGCGAAAATCCTCACCCCGGTCATTATCAAGGTCAACCCGACCACATTGACCAAGGCCGAGCCCTGGTATCGCATCCCCAAGCGGCGCGTGCACTTCAGTTTTCGGGTTGGGGCCGATATAGACCCACAGACCTTCGCCACGCTGGGGCCGGCTCCGCAAGCCTCGCGCAAGCTCAACGATTATTTGCATTCTTACTTCATCAAGGAGCTCGCCGAAGATGAGCGATCTGTACACCCATAGCCTGGTGCTGGAAATCAAAGAACTGATCATCGAAGCCCTCGGCCTCGAAGACATCAGCGCCGAAGACATCGGCAACGAGCAGACGCTGTTCGGCGAAGGCCTGGGCCTGGACTCGGTGGACGCCCTGGAACTGGGCCTGGCCATCCAGAAAAAGTACGGCATCAAAATCGACGCCGATGCCAAGGACACACGTAATCACTTCAGTAACGTGGCGAGCCTTGCGGCGTTCGTCACCGCAAAACAGGCAGCTTGAGACCGGACCATGCAAACTCGTGACGACATTTTCAACACCCTGCGCGATGCCCTGGTCGAGCTCTTCGAACTGGACCCCGAGCGTGTGAGCCTGGAATCCAACCTGTATCAGGACCTGGAAATCGACAGCATCGACGCGGTCGACCTGATTGATCACATCAAACGCCAGACCGGCAAGAAAATCGCCGCCGAAGAATTCAAATCGGTGCGAACCGTCAGTGACGTGGTCGAGGCGGTCTACCGTCTGGTTCAACCGGCCGCATGAATCGACTGATTGGCCTCGGCCTGCTGCTGGCGGGTCTTTTGTATCCCTTTGCGGTGTATTTCGGCATGGAGCATTTCGCCCCGTGGCAGTTCGGGCTGCTGCTGGGCGGACTGTGGCTGGCCCGGGCGCTGACCGGCACACGACGGCCTGGCAGCCTGTGGATGGCCACGGTGGCCATTGTGTTCTGTCTGTTGCTGGCACTGTTCGACAGCCCGGCGCTGTTGCGCTGGTATCCGGTGTTGATCAGCAGCTTCATGCTGGTGCTGTTCGGATCGAGCCTGACATTCGGCCCGCCGATCGTTGAACGCCTGGCCCGGGTACGCGAGCCGCAATTGCCGGCCGAGGGCATTCGCTATACCCGTCAGGTGACCATCGCCTGGAGCGTTTTTTTTCTTTGCAACGGTGTGTGCGCCGCCGCCCTGACCCTCTGGGCGCCGCTGAGCTGGTGGACGCTGTACACCGGCCTGATTTCCTACGGATTGATAGGCCTGATGTTTGCCATTGAATGGCTCATACGACAAAGGGTACGAGGCCGCCCATGAATTGGATAAAACTTGAGCACATGCTGCTCAAGGCTCAGCCGGTGCGCGCCGTAACGACCGCTCCGGCACTGGATCACGCCCAACTGTGCGAACAGGCGCTGCGCCTGGCTGCCGGCCTGCAAGCCCGGAATGTACGGCAGATGGCCGTGCACCTTGAGGATGCCGCCGATCTGGCGATTGCCCTGTTCGGCGCCTGGCGTGCCGGGGTCAGTGTGCTGCTGCCGTCTGACCTGCAACCGCAGACTCGCCAACGCTGGTCAGGTGAAGTTGATCTCTGGCTGACCGATCAGCCCGACGATGAACACCTTGGCAATTTCCAACAGCCTCCGCTCAGTACCGCTGTGCTGGATCCGGATCACTGTCAACTCAGCCTGTGCACGTCGGGCTCCAGTGGCGAGCCCAAGCGCATCGAAAAAAACCTGCGCCAACTGGCCAATGAAGTCGAAGCCCTGGAACAGCTGTGGGGCGCTGATCTGGGCCCGGCGTGCATCATCGGCAGCGTCGCCACCCAGCACATCTACGGTCTGCTGTTTCGGGTGCTGTGGCCGCTATGCGCCGGACGCCCGTTCGTGCGTCGACAGTTGGCCTTTCCGGAAGACCTGCAACGCGCCAGCCGCGAATGCCCGGCCTTCGCCTGGGTGGCCAGCCCGGCGCTGCTCAAACGCATGGGCGACAACCTCGACTGGCCTGCGTTGAGCTCCGTACGCCGGGTTTTTTCCTCCGGCGGTGCATTGCCGGTCGAGGCCGCACAGCGCCTGCATGAGCGTCTGGGGCAATGGCCAGCGGAAATTTTCGGCAGTTCGGAAACCGGCGGCATCGCCTGGCGTCAGGGCGATGAACTCTGGCGGCCCTTTGCCGATGTCACGCTGACTCAAGACAGTGATGGCGCGCTGTTGATCGCTTCGCCCTACTTGCCTGACGGCCATGTTGAACAAACTGCCGACTCAGCGCGCATCACCGCCGATGGTCGCTTCGAATTGCTCGGGCGACTGGACCGGATCGTCAAACTGGAAGAAAAACGCATCTCGCTACCGATGCTGGAACAGGCGCTGACAGCCCATGAATGGGTTGTCGAAGCGCGGCTCGGCGTCGTTCAGGAAAACCGCGCCTCCCTGGGGGCATTGCTGGTGCTGAACGAGGCCGGCTTGCATGTGCTGCGCAATCAGGGCCGACGCAGTCTTACCGAGCAATTGCGCCAACACCTGAGCCAACACTGCGAAGCCCTGGCCCTGCCAAGACGCTGGCGCCTGCTACGACAACTGCCGCTGAACACTCAAGGCAAACTGCCCCAGGCCGACGTCGATGCCCTGCTGCTGGCGCCGCGCTCCAAAGCCCCGGAGGTCTTGGAGCAAGTCGAAACCAATGGCGAGTGGAGCCTGCAACTGGCCGTGCCACCGGACCTGGCCTATTTCAGCGGTCATTTCCCCACGGCGCCGGTGTTGCCTGGCGTGGTGCAGGTGGACTGGGCGCTGAGTCTGGGCCAGCAACTGATGAACCTGCCGAAAAAATTCGCCGGCATGGAAGTCTTGAAGTTCCAGCAACTGGTGCGCCCGGGCGATGAAATCCAGCTGCACCTGCGCTTTGACCCGGTGCGCGGCAAACTGTATTTCGCCTATCGCAACGAAACCGCCACTTGCTCCAGCGGGCGGATCTTGCTGGAGGCTGCAAATGCATAAGCTGGGTGAGTGCTGCGCACTCAATCGCGAGCAGGTCGAATCGTCGCACCGCCGCTCCCACACTGGATTTGTGAACGACACAGCCCCCTTGTGGGAGCGAGCTTGCTCGCGATGCAGACACCTCGGTCTTTCAGGTGCACACCAACATGCATAGCCCCTGCGCCATCGTCCCGGTGTACAACCACGAAGACGCGATCACCACAGTGGTCGACGCCCTGATCGCCAGCCATCTGCCGTGCATTCTGGTGGACGATGCCAGCAGCCCGCGCTGCGCCCGGGTGCTGGATCGCCTGGCCCAGCGTGAAATGGTTTACCTGATTCGCCTCGCCGAAAACCAGGGAAAGGGTGGTGCGGTCATGACCGGCTTGCGCGAAGCTTCGCGTCTGGGTTTCAGCCATGCCTTGCAGGTGGATGCCGATGGCCAGCACGATTTGCAGGACATCAAACGCTTCATCGAACAATCACGCCGTCACCCACAAGCGGTGATTTGCGGTTATCCGCTATATGACGCCAGCGTGCCGAAAGGCCGTTTGTATGCACGCTACCTGACCCACGTCATGGTCTGGATCAACACCTTGTCGTTGCAGATTCGCGACTCCATGTGCGGATTCCGGGTTTACCCGTTACCGCCAGTCCTGGCGTTGATCGAGTCAGCGAAAATCGGCAAGCGCATGGACTTCGACTCGGACATCCTGGTGCGCCTGGCCTGGCGCAATCAGCCGATGCAATGGCTGCAAACCAAAGTCCACTACCCGCTGGACGGCGTTTCGCATTTTCGGATGTTCCACGACAACGTGCTGATTTCCAGCATGCACACGCGGCTGTTCTTCGGCATGTTGCTGCGGGCGCCAGTGATCCTCTGGCGACGGTGGCGGGCATGAGCGCAGACAAGCAACACTGGGCCGACCGCGAAGAACGGGGCAGTTTCTGGCTGATGAAACTCACCGCGTTCGGCGCCAAAGTGCTGGGCCGTCGAGTACTGAGCCCAGTGTTGTACGGCATCGTCCTGTACTTTTTCCTGTTCGGTCGCAGCGCCCGACACAGTGCCTGGCAATACCAGCAACGCCTGACTGACTGGAGCGGTCGCAGCGAATTGCGTCCGAGCCATTGGCGCGTATTCGGCCAGTTCATGGCCTTCGCTGATTCCATGCTCGACAAACTCGACGTATGGAACGGCAAGTTGAGCATCGAACAAATCGAAATCATCGACCCGGCGCTGCTGCGTGACCAGTTGCGTGGTGCCCGCGGGCAGATGCTGGTGGGCGCGCACCTGGGCAATCTGGAAGTCTGCCGCGCACTGGCGGAAATCGGCGAGAAGGTCACGATGAACGTGCTGGTCCACACCAAGCACGCTGAACAGTTCAACCGTTTGCTGGGTGAGGCCGGGGCGACCAATTTGCGCCTGATTCAGGTCAGCGAACTGGACCCCGGGATCATGCTGCAACTGAGCGAGCGCCTGGAACGCGGCGAGTGGCTGGCAATTGCTGGCGACCGCGTGCCGCTGCATGGCGGACGCTGCGCGACCGTGGACTTCCTCGGTCATCCGGCCAGGTTCCCCCAGGGCCCGTGGCTGCTGGCCGGCCTGTTGAAATGCCCGGTCAACCTGCTGCTGTGCCTGAAAAAGCCCGACGGCGATTATCGACTGACCATTGAGCCGTTCGCTGAGGCAATCACCTGGAAGCGCAGCGACCGCGAGCAGGTCATTCATCAGTGGGCCTCCCGCTACGCCGAACGCTTGGGTCACTATTGCCTCGAAGCGCCCCAACAATGGTTCAACTTTTACCCTTTCTGGAAGACCGATGACGACGCCAACGCTTGAGCCGGTAACCTTCGGCGAACGCCCTTTGCGCATTGAAGACGTGCTGGCCCTGGCCAACCGCAAGGTGCCGACGCAGTTGCAAAGCGATCCCGCCTACCGCGAGCGCATCGCCAAGGGCGCGCGTTTTCTGGACTCGCTGCTGGACAAGGAAGGCGTGATCTACGGCGTGACCACCGGTTATGGCGACTCTTGCGTGGTCGCGGTGCCACTGCATCACGTCGAGGCGCTGCCCCGTCATCTGTACACCTTCCACGGCTGTGGCCTGGGCAAACTGCTCGACGCCCAGGCCACCCGCGCGGTACTGGCGGCGCGCTTACAGTCGTTGTGCCACGGTGTGTCCGGGGTGCGCGTGGAGCTGCTGGAGCGCCTGCAGGCGTTCCTTGAACACGACATCCTGCCGCTGATTCCGGAAGAAGGCTCGGTGGGCGCCAGCGGTGACCTGACGCCGCTGTCGTACGTTGCCGCCACGCTGTCCGGCGAACGCAAGGTGATGTTCCGAGGCGAGCGCCGGCAGGCCGCCGATGTGCACCGCGAACTCGGCTGGCAGCCTCTGGTGTTGCGTCCAAAAGAAGCCCTGGCGCTGATGAACGGCACCGCTGTGATGACCGGTCTGGCCTGCCTGGCCTACGCCCGCGCCGATTACCTGCTGCAACTGGCCACGCGCATCACCGCGCTGAACGTGGTCGCCCTGCAAGGCAACCCGGAGCACTTCGACGAGCGCCTGTTCGCCGCCAAGCCGCATCCGGGGCAGATGCAGGTCGCTGCGTGGTTGCGCCAGGATCTGGCCATCGACGCGCCGACCGCGCCACTGCATCGCCTGCAAGACCGCTATTCCCTGCGCTGCGCGCCCCATGTGCTGGGCGTGCTGGCCGACAGCCTGAACTGGCTGCGCTCGTTCATCGAGATCGAGCTCAATAGCGCCAACGACAACCCGATCATCGACGCCGAGGCCGAGCGCGTGCTACACGGCGGGCACTTCTACGGCGGGCACATCGCGTTCGCCATGGACAGCCTGAAGAACCTCGTGGCCAACGTCGCCGACCTGCTGGACCGGCAACTCGCGCTGCTGGTGGATGAGCGCTACAACCATGGCTTGCCGAGCAACCTGTCCGGAGCCACGGCCGACCGCGCCATGCTCAACCACGGCTTCAAGGCGGTGCAGATCGGCACCAGTGCCTGGACCGCCGAAGCGCTGAAGAACACCATGCCGGCCAGCGTCTTCTCGCGCTCCACCGAATGCCACAACCAGGACAAGGTCAGCATGGGCACCATCGCCGCCCGCGATGCCATCCGCGTTCTGGAGCTCACCGAACAGGTGGCCGCCGCCACGCTGCTGGCGGCCAATCAGGGTGTCTGGCTGCGTGGCCAGGCCAAAGATGCACGACCCCTGCCACCCGCTTTGGCCGTCATGCATGAAGCCTTGGCCAAGGACTTCCCGCCGGTCATCGAAGACCGCGCGCTGGAAGGCGAATTACGCCTGTGCCTGCAACGCATCGCCGAACAACACTGGAGGCTGCATGCGTAGCAAGGGATTCCTGCACACCGACACGGAAATCGTCGTACCGTTCTTTGACGTCGACAGCATGCACGTGGTCTGGCACGGCCATTACGTCAAATACCTGGAAGTCGCCCGCTGTGCGCTGCTGGACAGGATCGGCCACAACTACACGGCGATGAACGAATCCGGCTACGCGTGGCCGGTGATCGACCTGCAATTGCGCTACGTGCGCGGCGCGGTGTTCGGCCAGAAACTCAACGTGCGCGCCAACCTGGTGGAGTGGGAGAACCGCTTGAAGATCAATTACCTGATCAGCGATCTGCAAACCGGTGAACGTTTGACCCGGGCCATGTCGGTACAGGTCGCCGTCGACCTCGTCAGCCGCGAGATGCAGTTGGCCTCGCCGAAAGTGCTCACCGACGCCGTAGAGAGAGCTCTGCGATGATTTTCTGCCCCTCCCGCTCCCCTGTAGGAGCGAGCCTGCTCGCGATGGTCGTTAACGATGACACTGGGCACCTGACAGTCCGCGGCGCCCTCAGGTTTTTCGCGAGCAGGCTCGCTCCTACAGTGTTCTGCGTGTTACTAGGCATTCCAGGGCTGGCCAACGCCTTCGACCTGCAACAACTCAGCGATCAACTGGCCAAACCTGATGTCATCCACGGCAGTTTCACCCAGGAAAAACACCTGCGCGCCCTGCCCCAGCCGCTGACCAGCAAGGGCACGTTCGTGCTGGCAAAAAACCACGGCTTGTTGTGGCTGCTCAAAACACCACTGCAACAGGACTATCGCATCACCGCCAAAGGCATTGCCCGGCGTGACGGCATTGTCTGGCAAATGCTGCCGGGCAAAAGCGCCGGTGCCGAGCAGAACCGTTTGTTCCTGGCCGTGCTGCAAGGTGACAGCAGTGGCCTGCAACGGGATTTCGAGTTGTCCCTGAGCGGCGACGCGCAGAACTGGAAGCTCACGCTGCTGCCGCGCTCGATGCTGCTCAAGCAGGTGTTCAACCAGATCAACATTGCCGGCGCAGAGCTGGTGCACAGCATCGAACTGCTCGAAACCCAGGGCGACAGTACATTATTGCGCATGCAGGACAGCACCAGCACCCAACCATTGAGCGACGCGGAGCAGCATGACTTTGCCGAGTGAACGCTGGTTGCCACGGCTGTTTCTGATCCTGCTGCTGGCAGTACTTGCGCTCGCCGGTTGGCAATGGCGTGACGCCGCGCCACTGTCAGCCAACCTGATGGAACTGGTGCCCGGCACGGCGCCCGATGCCCTGGAACTGCGCGCCGAACAACGCATGCAGGAACCGCTGAACCGCGAAATGCTGGTGCTGGTCGGCCACACCGATCGCCAGCAGGCCGTCGCCATGGCGCAGACCCTCGGCGAGCAATGGCAGGCCAGCGGACTGTTCGAAAAGGTCCAGTGGACCCTGCAAGCCGACTTGCCAGCGCTGCGCACGCAGTTGCTGCAAGGTCGCCTGGCGATGCTCCAGGCGGCAGACCGACAACTGCTTATCGAGCACCCCGACACCTTTATCCAGCAACGGGTGCAGGCGTTGTTCGACCCGTTCAACGGTTACAGCCTGGTGCCGAGCCAGGATGACTGGCTGGGCCTGACCGGGCGCATCCAGAACAGCCAACCGCAACGYGGTTCGGTGCAACTGGACATCGGCAGCGGCGCCCTGGTCGCCGATGCCGACGGCAAGAGCTGGGTCCTGCTGCGCGCACGCACCACCGGCAACGCCTTCGACATGAACCTGCCGCTGCAAGTGGCCGACCTGCTCAAGCACAGCCGCGAAGAAGCCGCCCGGCACGACGTGCAACTGCTCGCCGCCAGCGGCCTGTTGTACGCAGCCAGCGGGCAACAGCAGGCTGCCCGGGAGATGACCTGGGTCGGCGGCGGTGCCACCGTGGGGATTTTGTTGCTGCTGCTGTTGGCTTTCCGGCGCTGGCGCGTCTTGCTGGCGTTCGTGCCGGTGTTGGTCGGGATGCTCTTCGGTGCGGTGGCCTGTGTGGCGTTGTTCGGCCATATGCACGTGATGACGCTGGTGCTGGGCTCGAGCCTGATCGGTGTCGCGGTCGATTACCCGTTGCACTACCTGTCCAAGAGCTGGAGCCTGAAACCCTGGCACAGCTGGCCTGCCCTGCGCATGACCTTGCCCGGATTGACCCTGAGCCTGATCACCAGCGGCATCGGTTATCTGGCCCTGGCCTGGACCCCCTTCCCGGCGCTGACCCAGATTGCCGCATTCTCTGCCGCCGGTTTGCTCGGCGCTTACTTGTCCGCCGTGTGCCTGCTGCCGGCATTGCTCAAGGGCGTAGACCTGCGCCCGGCGCAATGGCCATTGCGCGTTTGCGAGATTTTGCTGGGCTGTCGTGAAGCCCTGCTCAAACAGCTGAAAACACCTGTCTTGCTGGCGTTGCTGATCGCCTTTTGCGTGGCCGGCCTGTTGCAACTGGGCAGCAAAAACGACATCCGCCAGTGGATCAGCGCGCCGCAACAATTGACCGACGAAGCCCGGACCATTGCCCGGATTACCGGCTATCAACCCACCAGCCAGTTCTTCCTGATACGTGCCGCCAATCAGCAGCAGTTGCTCGAACGCCAGACAGCCCTGAGAGAGCGACTGGATCAATTGATTGGCCTGGAAAAGCTCCAGGGTTATCTGTCGCTCAATCAACTGGTCAGCCCGCCGAACGAACAGCAACAGGTGCGCGCAGCATTGAGCAAACTGCCGTCGTTCTGGCAACCGTTGCTCGACATCGGCATACCGGCCGAAGCGCTGCAAGCCGAGCTGACGAAGCTACAGGCACTGCCGACCGTGGACATCGACGCAGCGCTCAGCGGCCCGTTGGCAGAACCCTACCGGCCCCTGTGGCTGGGGCCGACCGATGACGGCGTGGCAGCGATGGTCAGCCTGCAAGGCATCAACAACCCGGCCCTGCTGCGGCTCCAGGGTGAGGATTTACCCGGCGTGACACTGGTAGATCGACTGGATGAATTGAACCACGTCTTCGCGGCCACCCAAATCAGTGCCGCAGAACTGAAACTCGCCTCCTGCGTGCTGATCGTGCTGGTGCTGATCCTGCCATTCGGCCTCGGCGGTGCGTTGCGTATCGTGTCCCTACCCCTGCTGGCGGCGTTGTGCAGCCTGGCCAGCCTCGGCTGGCTGGGGCAGCCGTTGACCCTGTTCAGTCTGTTCGGCCTGCTGCTGGTGACGGCGATCAGCGTCGATTACGCAATCCTGATGCGCGAACAGGTCGGCGGTGCGGCCGTGAGCTTGCTGGGCACCCTGCTGGCGGCATTGACCACATGGTTGTCATTCGGCCTGCTGGCGGTGTCGAGCACTCCGGCGGTGAGCAATTTCGGATTGTCGGTAAGCCTGGGCCTGATCTTCAGCTTCCTGCTCGCGCCTTGGGCCGGTCGACAGGTACATGGGGCTGCGGCCGTGGAACGGGCAGCGTGATGGTCGTGCTGTTCTGGGCAATGGCGCTGGCATTATTCGCGGTGGCGACCCGTGTCGGCCGGCATTTCGGCCTGATTCCCATCGTCAGCCAGTTGTTGCTGGCGACCCTCGGCCTGCCGCTGTTGATGTATTTCTGGATCGAGCCCCAATGGCAATTGAGCGGTGCGCTGCTGGTGTCGCCGGGCTGGCTGAAGAGCCTCTACAGCCTGAGCTTTGCCCTGTTGCTGGGCTACATCCTCAGCGATGTGATCGACCTGCAACTGGATCGCCAAAGCCTGAAAATCGCCCTGCCCAGCTTTTGCCTTCCGTTTGCCTGCGGCCTG
This sequence comes from Pseudomonas sp. P5_B3, assembly GCF_056400405.1. Lineage (NCBI taxonomy): Bacteria > Pseudomonadati > Pseudomonadota > Gammaproteobacteria > Pseudomonadales > Pseudomonadaceae > Pseudomonas > Pseudomonas sp. P5_B3. The sequence continues at coordinate 191,740 of NZ_JBFULI010000002.1, forward strand.
GCCACGGCGGTCTGGTTGTTGCCGGCGCAACCGTGGATCAGCTCGCTGGCCGTCGGCCTGTTGTTCGCCATCACCGCGATTCCGGTGTTGTACCTGTACCTGCGGCACATCGATTACCCGCCCGCCGCCACCCGGCGACTGGTGCAAACCGCGATCCTCATCGATCTCGCCTGCTGGACGCTGTTCGGCATCGCCCAAGGCAGCCTGCACCTGAGCAGCCTGTTGCTGCCCCTGGCCGGCGCCTGCCTGCCGGTGCTACTGCGGCTGCTCGGTTTGCGCCAGACATGGCTTTACAGCCTGTGCTTTTTCGCCCTGCTGGTCGTCGCCGAGCACTACAAGCTCAATGCGCTGATTTTCGGCATCGGCTATGTGTTGATCATGGCCGCGTTGAAAGCACCGCTGGTGCTGCCGTTGCCGGCCTTGTGGATGAGCCGCCTGCAGACGTACATCGCCATCCCGCTGATCCTCACGTTCGGCATTGTGCAGATCAACGTGCACAACGCGATCGACAGCCTCGGCTGGATGCAATTGGCGGCCCTGCTGCTGTTGCCGATGCTAAGCAAACTGCTGGGTAACTGGCTCGGCCTCGGCTGGGCCGGGGCCTCGTTCCAGGGCGCCAGCCGCTGGCGCGAAAGTGTGCTGCTGAACATTCGTGGCTTGAGCGAAATCGTTTTTCTCAACCTGCTGCTGCAACAGCAACTCATCAGCCCACCGCTGTACTTTGCCCTGATGCTGATGGGCCTGATCGCCACACTGCTGCCAGCCTTGGCCGGCATGCACCGAATCCCCCTGAAAACCGCTGTCCCGGCAAGGAGCCCCCATGCCAATCGTTGAAATGGAATGTCGCCAGGTCGTGGTGATCGGCGCCGGCCCTTCCGGTGCCATCGCCGCCGCGTTGCTCAAGCGCAAGGGACACGATGTGCTGATGATCGAGCGTCAGCATTTCCCACGGTTTTCCATCGGTGAAAGCCTGTTGGCCCATTGCCTGGACTTCGTCGAGGAAGCGGGCATGCTCGACGCCGTCAACGCGGCCGGCTTCCAGCTGAAAACCGGTGCCGCCTTTGCCTGGGGCGAGCGTTACAGCGCGTTCGATTTCGGCGATACGTTCAGCCACGGCAAATCGACGACGTTTCAGGTCCAGCGCGCCGATTTCGATAAGCTGCTGGCCGATCAGGCCGCGCTGCAAGGCGTGGAGATCCGCTATGGCGAAACCATCGTCAGCGTCGACATTGCCCCTGGAAAACCGCAGCTCGGCGTGCGCCGCGAAGACGGTAGCGAGTACCGCGTCGAAGCCGATTTCCTGCTCGATGCCAGTGGTTACGGCCGCGTACTGCCGCGCTTGCTCGACCTCGAGGCGCCGTCGAACTTCCCGGTGCGTCAGGCCGTGTTCACGCACGTCGAAGACCGTATCGACCTCCCGGCCTTCGACCGCAGCAAGATCCTGGTCACCACTCATCCGACCCAGCGCGACGTGTGGTTCTGGACCATCCCGTTCAGCAACGGGCGCTGCTCGGTCGGCGTGGTCGCCGCCGAGGAACGTTTCGCCGGCCGCAGCGACAATCTGGACGAGTGCCTGCGCGGCTTTATCGCCGAGACGCCAAGCCTGGCCAGCGTGTTGCAAAATGCGCAGTGGGACACCGAGGCGCGAACCATTGGCGGTTACTCGGCCAATGTCAAAACCTTGCACGGCCCGGGCTTCGCGCTGCTGGGCAATGCCGCGGAATTCCTCGACCCGGTGTTTTCCTCCGGCGTGACCATCGCCATGCGTTCGGCGAGCATGGCCGCCGGGGTCTTGCACCGTCAGCTGCAAGGCGAAGCCGTCGACTGGCAAACCGAGTTCGCCGAGCCGCTCAAGCGCGGCGTCGACACATTCCGTTGCTACGTCGAAGGCTGGTATGCCGGGACCTTCCAGGATGTGATTTTCCATGAGAGTAGTTCGCCGGAAATCCGCGGGATGATCAGCTCCATTCTTGCCGGATACGCCTGGGATCAACGCAATCCGTTCGTCAGCGAAGCCAGGCGCCGTTTGAAGGTGATTTCGGAATTCTGTGCGAAGGCTGCGTCATGAACTACTTGAGCGACAAATACGTCGAAGAAACCCGTTTCGGTTTGTGGTTCCTGCGTAGCCAGATCTGGCAACACTATGTGCTGCGGTTGGCGATCGACGATTTGCGTAACCTGTTCAGCGAAGCGCTGCCTGTCAGCCCGGTGCTGCTGGATGCCGGTTGCGGCCAGGGCAAGTCGTTCCCGCTGCTGCGCCAGGCCTTTGCGCCCGGTCGTCTGATGGGCGTCGATGCTGATCCCCACAGCCTGGAACAGAGCCGCGCAGAAGCGGCCCGCCAGGGCATGGAAGTGGAGTTGATCGGCGGCGACTGCGCCAGCCTGAACCTGCCGGACGCCAGTATCGACCTGCTGTTCTGCCACCAGACCTTCCATCATCTGGTGGAGCAGGAACAGGCACTGGCCGAGTTTTACCGTGTACTCAAACCCGGCGGTTATCTGCTGTTCGCCGAATCCACCGAGGCTTACATTGATACCTGGGTGATCCGCTGGTTGTTCCGCCACCCCATGCACGTGCAGAAAAGCGCCGCGCAGTATCTGCAAATGATTCGCCAGCAGGGTTTCGAATTTACCGAGAAAAACGTGTCTTATCCGTACCTGTGGTGGAGTCGCGCCAAGGATTTCGGCCTGCTCGAACTATTGGGTGTGTGCAAGCCAAAACCCTTTGGCCAACGGGAAGAAACCCTGGTCAATGTGGTGGCGCACAAACCTTTTGAAGGAACTGTGTGATGTTGATTACCAACCGCTTGAAATACCAAACCTGTGGGAGCGACGGTGCGACGATTCGACTTGCTCGCGATAGCGGTGGATCAGTCAACACTTATGCTGAATGTATCGCCGCCATCGCGAGCAGGCTCGCTCCTACAGGGGTTATCGGTGCTATGCGATTTCTGTTAATCGCCGCAACCCTGCTGCTGAGCGCCTGCACCAGCCGGGCGCCATTGCCCGAGCACAATCCGGATCTGCCGTTGCCGCTGCAACTGCACATCCAGCGCTGGCAGGCCGACGAACGCCAGGACTGGATACTGGTGATCCAGCGTGAAGAGCCTGGCATCCGCTGGTCGATGATGGACCTGTTGGGCATTCCCCAGGCCCGCCAGAAATTGATCGACAAAACCTGGGAGTCCGATGGTTTCCTGCCGCCCAATCCGCAAGCCCGGGAGCTCTTCGCAGCGCTGCTGTTTGCACTGACGCCGCAAGATGAACTGGCGGCCAACTATCCCGGTGCCTGGCAGCACGGCAAACAACGGTCCCTGCCCGAGCGCTGGGACATCCGCTACGCACAACCGCAGAACTTTGAATTGCAGCTTGCGAACGGTCCGACCTATCAAGTCACGCCCCTGAGCGGTGAAACGCCATGACGGCATACCTCAATGCCCTCGGATTGGTCTGCGCGTTGGGCCGCGAGAAGCAGGAAGTTGCCCGCAACCTGTTTGCCGGCGACTGCGGCGGCATGCGCGAACAAGCCGGGTGGGTGCCGCAACGCACGCTGCCGGTCGGTGCGGTCCAAGGCAAACTGGCAACCATTCCAGCCGACATGTCGCACCATCACAGTCGCAACAATCAGTTGTTGCTGGAAGCCACGCTGCAAATCCGTCCGGACATCGACAGCGCGATCCAGACCTACGGCCGCGACCGCATCGGTGTCGTGCTGGGCACCAGCACCTCGGGCATCGACGAAGCCAGCCAGGGCCTGGCGCATTACCTGCGAGAAAAGCAGTTCCCTTCCGACTACGACTATCAGCAACAGGAACTCGGAGCACCGGCGAACTTCCTCGCCGAATGGCTGCAATTGAGCGGGCCGGCCTATGTCATTTCCACAGCCTGCACTTCCAGCGCCCGAGCCTTGATGAGCGCCCAGCGCCTGTTGGATCTGGGCATTTGCGACGCGGTGCTGTGTGGCGGTGTCGATACCTTGTGCAAGCTGACCCTCAACGGTTTCTCGGCGCTGGAAGCGGTCTCGGAACAACGCTGCAATCCGTTTTCGGTGAACCGCAATGGCATCAACATTGGCGAAGCGGCGGTGCTGTTCCTGATGACCAAGCGTGCAGGCGACAGCCAAGCGATTGCCTTGCTCGGCAGCGGCGCCAGTTCCGATGCGCATCACATATCCGCTCCGGAACCGAGCGGGCGTGGCGCCCTGCAAGCCATGCGCAAAGCCTTGGGCCGCGCCAACCTGCAACCGGAGCAGATCGCTTATCTGAACCTGCACGGCACCGCCACCCAGCACAACGACGCCATGGAAAGCCAGGCCGTGGCGACGCTGTTCCCGGCCGGCGTGCCCTGTTCGTCGAGCAAACCCATGACCGGCCACACCCTCGGTGCAGCCGGGGCGCTGGAGGCAGCGTTCTGCTGGTTGAGCCTGAGCCCGGACAATCGCACGCACGCCCTGCCGCCGCACGTCTGGGACGGGCAGCCCGACCCCGAACTGCCACCGCTGCAATGGGTGACCCCGGCCACTCGCCTGACGTCCATTRCACCCCGCTACCTGATGAGCAACTCCTTTGCCTTCGGTGGCAACAACGTCAGCCTGATTATCGGAGACGCCCCATGATTGACTGGCCGCTCGCCGAACTGCTGCCCCACGCTGGCGATATGATCCTTATCGACCGGATCCTGGCGTTCGATGAAGAGCAGATTCACACCCGCCTGACCGTCAAGCCCGATGGCCTGTTCAACCTCCCCGACGGCAGCCTGCCGGCCTGGGTCGGCATCGAACTTATGGCCCAGAGCGTGGCCGCCTTCGCCGGTTGCCATGCGCGTCAGCGTGGTGATGCGGTGGAATTGGGCTTCCTGCTCGGCAGCCGCAAATTCGAATGCAACGTTGAAAGTTTTCCGGCCGGTACCGAGTTGACCATCCACGGGATTCGCTCCCTGGAAGACGATAACGGCATGGGCGTGTTCGAGTGCCACATCAACGCTCCCGGCATTCACGTCACCGCCCGTCTGAACGTGTACCGCCCACCCCAGGCCGCTCAATATCTCCATGAACCCGAAGGAGTCCAGTCATGACTGAATCCGTACTGGTCACCGGTTCCAGCCGTGGCATCGGCCGCGCCATCGCCTTGCGCCTGGCCCAGGCCGGGCGCGACATCGTGTTGCATTGCCGCAGCGGCCTGGCCGACGCCGAAGCCGTCAAGGGTGAAGTCGAGGCCTTGGGACGTCGTGCGCGCATCCTGCAGTTCGACGTGTCCGACCGCGCCCGCTGCAAGGAAATTCTCGAAGCCGACGTGGAAACCCACGGCGCCTATTACGGCGTGGTACTCAATGCCGGCCTGACCCGCGACGGTGCCTTTCCGGCCCTGAGCGAGGAAGACTGGGATGTGGTGATGCGCACCAACCTCGACGGTTTCTACAACGTGCTGCACCCGGTGATGATGCCGATGATTCGGCGTCGCGCCGCCGGACGGATTGTCTGCATCACCTCGGTGTCGGGGCTGATCGGCAACCGTGGCCAGGTCAACTACAGCGCCTCCAAGGCCGGGTTGATCGGCGCGGCCAAGGCATTGGCGATTGAACTGGGCAAGCGCAAAATCACCGTCAACTGTGTCGCACCCGGTCTGATCGACACAGCCATGCTCGACGAAAACGTGCCGGTGGAAGAACTGATGAAAATGATCCCGGCACAACGCATGGGCACTCCTGAAGAGGTGGCCGGCGCGGTGAATTTCCTGATGTCGGCGGAAGCCTCGTACATCACCCGGCAGGTTCTGGCCGTCAATGGAGGCCTGTGCTGATGAAGCGCGTCGTCGTCACCGGCATGGCCGGCATCACCTCACTGGGCAGCGACTGGAAGACCATCGCCGGCAACTTCGCGGCCAACCGCAGCGGCATTCGCCGGATGGACGAGTGGGATCGTTTTACCGAGCTCAACACGCGCCTGGCTGGCCCCATCGATGACTTCAAGGTGCCGAGCCACTGGACCCGCAAGCAACTGCGCAGCATGGGCCGGGTATCACGGCTGGCCGTCGGCGCGTCGGAACTGGCACTGGCCGACGCCGGCCTGTTGGGCGACGAATCGATCAAGGACGGGCGCATGGGCGTTGCCTGCGGTTCCTCCACCGGCAGCACCGACGAGATCAAGGCGTTCGGCAACATGCTGCTCAACTCGGTGGCCGAGGGGCTGAACGCCAACTCCTACGTCCGCATGATGCCGCACACCACGGCAGCCAATATCAGCATCTTCTTCGGCCTCACCGGTCGCCTGATCCCGACGTCCAGCGCCTGCACCAGCGGCAGCCAGGGCATCGGCTATGCCTACGAGGCGATCAAGTTCGGGCGCCTGCCACTGATGCTCGCCGGTGGTGCCGAAGAACTGTGCCCGACCGAAGCCATGGTCTTCGACGCGCTCTACGCCACCAGCCTGAAAAACGACACCCCACAACGCAGCCCGCGCCCTTACGACTCCGCACGCGACGGCCTGGTGATCGGCGAAGGCGGCGGCATGCTGGTGCTTGAGGAACTGGAACACGCCCTGGCCCGCGGCGCCCACATCCATGCCGAGATCGTCGGTTTCGGCAGCAACGCCGACGGCCAGCACACCACCCGTCCCGAGCAAGTCACCATGCGCCGGGCCATGGAACTGGCCCTGGAGGACGCCGGGCTGAAACCCTCGGACATCGGCTACGTCAATGGCCACGGCACCGCCACCGAGCAGGGCGACATCGCCGAAACCCTGGCCACCAGCAGCCTGTTCGGCGAACACATGCCGATCAGCTCGCAGAAAAGCTTCCTCGGCCACACCCTCGGCGCCTGCGGTGCGCTGGAGTCCTGGTTCAGCATCGAAATGATGAACCGTGACCTCTACGTGCACACCTTCAACCTCGACGAAGTCGACCCCCATTGCGGCAAGCTAGACTACCTGCGCGGCGAGTTTCGGCAGATGAGCAACCAGTATGTGATGAACAATAACTTTGCGTTTGGCGGGGTGAATACTTCGCTGATTTTCAAGCGCTGGCCGTAACAAGGCAATTTGAAGAATTACCGGTAAGCAATGAATAACCTGTGGCGAGGGAGCTTGCTCCCGCTGGGTCGCCTAGCGGCCCCAAAAGGCGACAGCTGCGCAGTCCAGCGGGAGCAAGCTCCCTCGCCACAATAGGTTTTTCTCAAACAGGTCGACTCTGCATCGACCTGTCTGGCTCTGCGATGGCTGGTTGCCCAGGATCCTCAAAGTCTCACAAGCCCCTTTCGGGAACGATCAGTTACCAGTGATTTACTAGCGCGACTCCAGGTTATCCAACACCCGGTTCACCGCCATTTCCCCCAGCATGATCGACTGCTGAATGCCCAGCAGGGTGTTGCTTTGCGCTCCGTTCAGACTCCTCGCAAAGTCGCTCGCCATGGCATTCGCAGATGCCAGTGACACACATGCGTACTCCAGCAGAGTGTGGTTGTCGACTTCAGGAGCGACGAGAAAGATTTTGCTGGGTTGGCGTGAGGTATCCGGATCGGTGTCCGACCGGTTTTTTGCTTTATTGGTCATGATTCAGTGCCCAGAAAAGAGGAGCCGACACCGAGTCGCTACGAATCAAAAGGGTGGCAGCTGTACGCAGGTTAGCAGACCGGGTTACATGAACCGGCGCACCCGAAGGCGCCCTGCGCACAGCGGCCGTCAAGAGCAGGTATGGAGATACCTGCCTTTCAGGAGCGCTAATACGCTACATGTAACTACGGGCTGCTAAACCCGATCACTGACCATCAGTGACACGAATCAAGTTAGCGATGGCCCTCACAGCGCACAAGCCGGCGGATTCTGGAGTAGTTGCAGGCAACGTCGCAAGGCGCTGTAGCCTTTGCGAAGGATTTCGGAAATGTCCTACGGCGGGTGGTGAAGCTTCCGGCAGGGTTGGTACATTCTCGCCCCAGACAGCTGGTCTTTTTGGTGTTCTCTCGGACGCCATCGCGAGCAAGCTCGCTCCCACAGGGTCCAGCGCTGTGAACACAATGCTCGCCACACCACCCACCCACTGTGGGAGCGAGCTTGCTCGCGATTGACTGCGCAGCAGTCACGCCTGCAACGGCTCAACCTTCCTCGTCAGCAGTTCGACAAACGCCCTCGCCATCGCCGACTTCTGATCCTTTCGCTGCACCAGCCACACCGCCGACACCGCCGCCGGATCGAGCAGCGAGCGGTAGACCACACCGTCGATGCGCATCCGCTGATAAGACGCCGGCAGCACCGATACACCAAGACCTGCGGCCACAAGCCCGATGATGGTCATCGCCTCTCCGGCCTCCTGGGCAAAGTGCGGGCTGAAGCCGGAGTCCCGGGCCAGGCTGAGCAGCTGCGCATACAGGCCACTACCGTAGCTGCGCGGAAAAAACACAAAGGGCTCAAGCGCCAGGGCTGACAGGAACAAGCCTTCCTCGCTGCCCTCGACCAACGGGTGCTTGGAGCTAAGCACCGCGACCAGCGGCTCGCGCATCAGCTCGACCACGCTGAGGCAGTCCGGCAACCCGAGTGGGCGCATGATGCCGACTTCGATCGACTCGTCCACCAGCGCATCGGCCACCTGGGTGCTGCTCATTTCCCGCAGGTTCAGGTGCACCGCCGGGAAGCGCTGGCGGAAAGAGAAAATCGCCTGGGGAATGGTCGAGTTGAACGGGGCCGACGAGGTGAAGCCGATTTTCAGCTCACCCAACTCGCCCAGTTGCGCCCGTCGCGCGACATCCGCCGCTTTGTCGACCTGCGCCAGCACCAGCCGTGCCTCTTGCAGAAACAGCCGACCGGCCTCGCTCAGCTCGACCCGACGATTGGTACGTTCGAACAGCCGTGCGCCGACTTCCTGTTCCAGCGCCTGAATTTGCTGGCTCAGCGGTGGCTGGGAGATGCCCAGTACCTGTGCGGCGCGGCCGAAGTGCAGTTCTTCGGCGACGGCGATGAAGTAGCGCAGGTGACGCAATTCCATGAAAACCCCATTAGGTCGTAAAAGCTATCAAACAGGTCGAACAATATATTGGATTGAATCATTAGCCAGCTATATGATTTTTTCATTGCCTGACCGGCTGCGCCCTCCGAGGTCCAACGTGAAAACTGCTGTCGCCCCACTCGCCCATGAAGTTCCTCCCGCAGCAGCGGACGCTATCGCCGCTGAGCGGGCGGAGATCTACATCGAAAAAGGCACGCCGGCGTTCATGCGCACGGTGCTGGCGTTGTTCTGCGGCGGCTTCGCGACCTTCGCCCTGCTCTACTGCGTGCAGCCGATGATGCCGCTGCTGTCCCACGAGTATTCCATCAACGCGGCGCAGAGCAGCCTGATCCTGTCTATCGCCACCGGTATGCTTGCCATCGGCCTGCTGATCACTGGCCCGATTTCCGACCGTATCGGGCGTAAACCAGTGATGGTGGCCGCACTGTTCGCCGCTGCGCTGTGCACCATGGCCAGTGCAATGATGCCGAGCTGGCACGGTGTGCTGCTGATGCGGGCGTTGATTGGATTGTCGTTGAGCGGTCTGGCCGCGGTTGCGATGACTTACCTGAGCGAAGAGATCCACCCACAGCACATCGGCCTCGCCATGGGCTTGTACATCGGTGGCAACGCGATTGGCGGGATGAGCGGACGCTTGATCACCGGGGTTTTGATCGACTTCGTCAGCTGGCACACGGCGATGCTGGTGATCGGTGGCCTGGCGCTGATCGCCGCGGCGGTGTTCTGGAAAATCCTCCCGGAATCGCGCAACTTCCGCGCCCGCTCGCTTCACCCGCGCAGCCTGCTCGACGGTTTCACCATGCACTTTCGCGACGCCGGCCTGCCCCTGCTGTTTCTTGAAGCCTTTGTGTTGATGGGCGCGTTCGTCACGCTGTTCAACTACATCGGCTATCGCCTGCTGGCCGCGCCGTACCACATGGAACAGGCCTTTGTCGGCTTGCTGTCGGTGGTGTACCTGTCGGGCATCTACAGCTCAGCGAAAATCGGCTCGCTGGCCGACAAACTCGGTCGCCGCAAAATGCTCTGGAGTACCATCGCGCTGATGATCGGTGGTCTCGCCTTGACGATGTTCACGCCGCTGCCGCTGGTGATCATTGGCATGCTGATCTTTACCTTCGGCTTCTTTGGCGCCCACTCGGTGGCCAGCAGCTGGATCGGCCGCCGCGCCACCACGGCCAAGGGGCAGGCATCGTCGCTGTACCTGTTCAGCTATTACGCCGGTGGGAGCATCGCCGGAACGGCAGGCGGCGTGTTCTGGCACCTGGGCGGCTGGAACGGGATCGGGTTGTTCATTGGCACGCTGCTGGTGATTGCGCTGCTGGTCGCGTTGAAGCTGGCGAAGTTGCCGTTGTTGAGTGATGCAAAGACCTGAGATAGCCTTTTTCTGCCAGCCACAAACCACTGTGGGAGCGAGCCTGCTCGCGATTGCGGAGTGTCAGCCAATACATTTTGCTGACTGATCCACCACWATCGCGAGCAGGCTCGCTCCCACATTTTGTACTGGGCGTTTTTTATCGGGCAGCGATCACTCGTGATATTGCGCCGACAATTCATGCACGGCACGCAGGAATGCACCAGCATGTTCCGGATCGACTTCAGGCGTAATGCCATGACCGAGGTTGAACACGTGGCCGCTGCCCTTGCCGTAGCTGGCCAGAATGCGCCCGACTTCAGCGCGAATCGCTTCCGGCTTGGCGTAGAGCACGGTCGGATCCATGTTGCCTTGCAGCGCGACCTTGTCGCCAACACGGGCACGGGCGTTGCCTATGTCGCAGGTCCAATCCAGACCCAACGCATCGGCGCCAGCCTCGGCAATGCTCTCCAGCCACAGGCCGCCATTCTTGGTGAACAGGATCACCGGCACCTTGCGACCTTCGTGCTCGCGGATCAGGCCGCTGACGATTTTGCGCATGTAGGCCAGGGAGAATTCCTGATACGCCGCAGCGGACAGGTTGCCGCCCCATGTGTCGAAGATCTGCACCGCTTGTGCACCGGCCATGATCTGGCCGTTGAGGTAGCCGGTGACCGACTGCGCGAGTTTATCCAGCAGCAGGTGCATGGCTTGCGGGTTGTCGTAGAGCATGGCCTTGGTCTTGCGGAAGTCTTTCGACGAGCCGCCTTCGACCATGTAGGTCGCCAGGGTCCATGGGCTACCGGAGAAACCGATCAACGGTACGCGGCCATTCAGTTCGCGGCGGATGGTGCTGACCGCGTCCATCACATAGCCCAGGTCTTTCTGTGGGTCAGGAATCGGCAGGGATTCGATGTCGGCCAGGGTGCTGACGACTTTCCTGAAGCGCGGACCTTCACCGGTTTCGAAGTACAGGCCCTGGCCCATGGCATCGGGGATGGTCAGGATGTCGGAAAAGAGGATCGCCGCATCCAGCTGTGGATAACGGTCGAGCGGCTGCATCGTGACTTCGCAAGCGAACGCCGGGTTCATGCACAGGCTCATGAAATCGCCGGCCTTGGCGCGGCTGGCGCGGTATTCAGGCAGGTAGCGACCGGCCTGACGCATCATCCACACGGGGGTGACGTCTACGGGTTGCTTGAGCAGGGCGCGCAGGAAACGGTCGTTCTTCAGGGCAGTCATGTCGGCATCCGGAAAAAAAGTGAGGGCATTTTCTCAGAGCCGGGCGCAAAAGGCACGGCAAGAGCGGAGGCTTTTGTCTTTCGGGTCAATTTGTCGCAATGAAATACAGAGTTTAGCAACACCGCGAAACAACTGTGGGAGCGAGCTTGCTCGCGATGGCGGCATCACATTCAACATTTCTGTCGACTGGTCCACCGCTATCGCGAGCAAGCTCGCTCCCACAGGGGGTATTGCATTTGGCTCTGGATCGGGGGTTACACGCCCAGATAATCCAGGATCCCTTCCGCCGCATTGCGGCCTTCGAAGATCGCCGTTACCACCAGGTCGGAACCGCGCACCATGTCGCCACCGGCGAAGATTTTCGGGTTGCTGGTCTGGTGCTTGTACTGACCTTGTTCCGGCGCCACCACGCGGCCCTGGCTGTCGGTCTGGATCTCGAACTGTTCGAACCACGGCGCCGGGCTCGGGCGGAAACCGAAGGCGATGACCACGGCGTCGGCCGGGATGATCTCTTCGGAGCCCGGGATTGGCTCGGGGCTGCGACGGCCACGGGCGTCCGGTTCGCCGAGACGGGTCTCGACCACCTTCACACCTTCGACCTTGTCTTCACCAACGATGGCGATCGGCTGGCGGTTGTAGAGGAATTTCACGCCTTCTTCCTTGGCGTTCTTCACCTCTTTGCGCGAGCCCGGCATGTTCGCTTCGTCACGACGATAGGCACAGGTCACTGCCTTGGCGCCCTGGCGGATCGACGTACGGTTGCAGTCCATCGCCGTATCGCCACCGCCCAGCACCACAACCTTCTTGCCTTTCATGTCGACGAAGTCTTCCGGCGACTTTTCAAAGCCCAGGTTGCGGTTGACGTTGGCGATCAGGAAGTCCAGTGCGTCATGCACGCCCGGCAGGTCTTCCCCGGCAAAGCCGCCCTTCATGTAGGTGTAGGTGCCCATGCCCATGAAGACCGCATCGTATTCTTCGAGCAGTTGCTCCATGGTCACGTCCGTGCCTACCTCGGTGTTGAGGCGGAACTCGATACCCATGTCGGTGAAGACTTCGCGACGATTGCTCAGCACGGTCTTTTCCAGCTTGAACTCGGGGATGCCGAAGGTCAGCAGACCGCCGATTTCCGGGTTCTTGTCGAACACCACCGGGGTCACGCCGCCGCGCACCAGCACGTCGGCACAGCCCAGGCCTGCAGGCCCGGCACCGATGATCGCGACACGCTTGCCGGTCGGCTTGACCTTGGACATGTCCGGGCGCCAGCCCATGGCGAACGCGGTGTCGGTGATGTACTTCTCCACCGAACCGATGGTCACCGCGCCGAAACCGTCGTTGAGGGTGCAGGCACCCTCGCACAGACGATCCTGCGGGCACACCCGGCCGCAGACTTCCGGCAGGGTGTTGGTCTGGTGCGACAGCTCGGCGGCCTGGAGGATGTTGCCCTCGGCCACCAGCTTCAGCCAGTTGGGAATGAAGTTGTGCACCGGGCACTTCCACTCGCAATACGGGTTACCGCAACCCAGGCAGCGGTGGGCCTGGTCGGCCGACTGCTGGGGTTTGAAGGGTTCGTAGATTTCCACGAACTCTTTCTTGCGTTGACGCAACAGTTTCTTCTTCGGATCCTTGCGCCCGACCTCGATGAACTGGAAGTCATTATTCAGACGTTCAGCCATTTTAAAACCTCATCAAACTCTTCAGGCGCATATCACTGCGGATTGGCACGGGTGCTGGAAAGCAACGATTTCAGGTTGGCAGCCTTGGGCTTGACCAGCCAGAAACGGCGCAAGTAGTCATCGAGGTTTTCGGCGAGTTCACGACCCCACTCGCTATCTGTTTCCTCGACGTACTCGTTCAGCACGTTTTGCAGGTGGCTGCGGTAGGCTTCCATCGCCTCGCCGCTGATCCGCTGGATTTCCACCAGTTCGTGGTTGACCCGGTCAACGAAGCTGTTGTCCTGGTCGAGCACGTAGGCGAAACCGCCGGTCATGCCAGAGCCGAAGTTGTAACCGGTCTTGCCCAATACGCAGACGAAACCACCAGTCATGTACTCGCAGCAGTGATCGCCAGTGCCTTCCACCACAGTGTGGGCACCAGAGTTACGCACGGCAAAACGCTCGCCCGCGGTGCCGGCAGCGAACAGCTTGCCGCCAGTAGCACCGTACAGGCAGGTGTTGCCGATAATGGCACTGTCCTGGGTGCGGTAGACGCTGCCCTTGGGCGGAACGATCACCAGCTTGCCGCCGGTCATGCCCTTGCCGACGTAGTCGTTGGCGTCGCCTTCCAGGTACATGTTCAGGCCGCCAGCGTTCCACACGCCGAAACTTTGCCCGGCCGTGCCTTTGAAGCGGAACGTGATCGGCGCGTTGGCCATGCCCTGGTTGCCGTGCTTGCGCGCGATTTCGCCAGAGATGCGCGCACCGATGGAACGGTCGCAGTTGCAGATTTCCAGGTCGAACTCGGCACCGCTCAGGTCATTGATCGCCGAGGTGGCCATGGTGACCATTTTCTCGGCCAGCAGGCCCTTGTCGAACGGCGGGTTGCGTTCCACACCGCAGAACTGCGGTTTGTCCGCCGGCACGTGGTCGCTGCCCAGCAACGGAGTCAGGTCCAGGTGATGTTGCTTGGCGGTCTGTCCTTCGAGGACTTCCAGCAGATCGGTACGGCCGATCAGCTCTTCGAGGGAGCGCACGCCCAGCTTGGCCAGCCACTCACGGGTCTCGGTGGCGACGTAGGTGAAGAAATTCACCACCATGTCGACGGTACCGATGTAGTGATCCTTGCGCAGCTTCTCGTTCTGGGTCGCAACGCCGGTGGCGCAGTTGTTCAGGTGGCAGATGCGCAGGTATTTGCAGCCCAGAGCGATCATTGGCGCGGTGCCGAAGCCGAAGCTTTCAGCGCCGAGGATTGCCGCCTTGATCACGTCAAGGCCGGTTTTCAGGCCGCCGTCGGTCTGCACCCGGACTTTGCCGCGCAGGTCGTTGCCGCGCAGGGTCTGGTGGGTTTCGGCCAGGCCGAGTTCCCACGGAGCGCCCGCGTATTTGATCGAGGTCAGCGGCGATGCACCGGTGCCGCCGTCGTAGCCGGAGATGGTGATCAAGTCCGCATAGGCCTTGGCCACACCGGCAGCGATGGTGCCGACGCCCGCTTCTGCTACCAGCTTCACCGAGACCAGCGCCTGCGGGTTGACCTGTTTCAGGTCGAAAATCAGCTGCGACAAGTCTTCGATCGAATAGATGTCGTGGTGCGGCGGCGGCGAAATCAGGGTCACGCCCGGCACTGCATAACGCAGCTTGGCGATCAGACCGTTGACCTTGCCGCCTGGCAGTTGACCACCTTCGCCAGGCTTGGCGCCCTGGGCGACCTTGATCTGCAGCACTTCAGCGTTGACCAGGTACTCCGGGGTCACACCGAAACGGCCGGTGGCGACCTGCTTGATTTTCGAGCTCTTGATAGTGCCGTAGCGCGCCGGGTCTTCGCCGCCTTCGCCGGAGTTGGAACGCGCACCGAGGCGGTTCATGGCTTCGGCCAGGGCTTCGTGAGCTTCCGGCGACAGGGCGCCCAGGGAGATACCGGCGGAGTCGAAGCGCTTGAGCACCGATTCCAGCGGTTCGATTTCGCTCATATCCAACGGCGTGTCGAGGGTTTTGACTTTCAGCAGGTCGCGGATCATCGACACCGGGCGGTTGTCCACCAGCGACGTGTATTCCTTGAACTTGCTGTAGTCACCCTGCTGCACGGCGGCCTGCAGGGTGTTGACCACGTCCGGGTTGTACGCGTGATATTCGCCACCGTGGACGAACTTCAGCAAACCACCCTGCTGGATTGGCTTGCGCGGGCTCCAGGCTTCTGTGGCCAGGGCCTTCTGCTCAGCTTCGATGTCGACGAAACGCGCACCCTTGATGCGACTCGGTACGCCTCGGAAGCTCAGGCTGCAGACTTCCTCGGACAGGCCGATGGCCTCGAACAACTGCGCACCGCGGTACGAAGTGATGGTCGAGATGCCCATCTTCGACAGGATCTTGAGCAGCCCCTTGGTGATGCCTTTACGGTAGTTCTTGAACACCTCGTAGAGGTCGCCCAGCACTTCACCGGTACGGATCAGGTCGCCCAGCACTTCGTAAGCCAGGAACGGATAAACGGCGGAGGCGCCGAAACCGATCAACACGGCGAAGTGATGCGGATCGCGAGCGGTCGCGGTTTCCACCAGGATGTTGGAGTCGCAGCGCAGGCCTTTTTCGGTCAGGCGGTGGTGCACCGCGCCGGTCGCCAGGGATGCGTGGATCGGCAATTTGCCTGGAGCGATGTGACGGTCACTCAGTACGACCTGAGTGCGACCGGAGCGCACGGCTTCTTCAGCCTGATCGGCAACATTGCGGATTGCCGCTTCGAGACCGACGCTTTCGTCGTAGTTGAGATCGATGATCGCGCGCTCGAAGCCCGGACGATCGAGGTTCATCAGCGAGCGCCACTTGGCCGGGGAAATGACCGGCGAGCTGAGAATCACGCGCGAAGCGTGTTCCGGCGACTCCTGGAAAATGTTGCGCTCGGCACCGAGGCAGATTTCCAGCGACATGACGATGGCTTCACGCAGCGGGTCGATCGGCGGGTTGGTGACCTGCGCGAACTGCTGGCGGAAATAGTCGTACGGCGTGCGCACGCGCTGGGACAGCACGGCCATCGGCGTATCGTCGCCCATCGAGCCCACGGCTTCGTAGCCCTGTTCGCCGAGCGGACGCAGCACCTGGTCGCGCTCTTCGAACGTGATCTGGTACATCTTCATGTATTGCTTGAGCTGATCGACGTCGTAGAACGCTGAACCGTGGTCATTGTCTTCCATGGTCGCCTGGATGCGCAGGGCATTCTTGCGCAGCCATTGCTTGTACGGATGACGGGACTTGAGGCGGTTGTCGATGGCGTCGGTGTCGAGGATCTGACCGGTTTCGGTGTCCACGGCAAAGATCTGGCCAGGTCCCACACGGCCCTTGGCGATCACGTCTTCAGGCTGGTAGTTCCAGACACCGATTTCCGAGGCCAGAGTGATGAAGCCGTTCTTGGTGGTGACCCAACGCGCCGGACGCAGACCGTTACGGTCGAGCAGGCACACCGCGTAACGACCGTCGGTCATTACCACGCCGGCCGGGCCGTCCCACGGTTCCATGTGCATCGAGTTGTATTCGTAGAACGCACGCAGATCCGGGTCCATGGTCTCGACGTTCTGCCACGCCGGCGGAATGATCATCCGCACGCCACGGAACAGGTCGATGCCACCGGTGACCATCAGCTCCAGCATGTTGTCCATGCTCGAAGAGTCGGAACCCACGCGGTTGACCAGCGGGCCGAGTTCTTCCAGGTCCATCAGATCGTTGGTGAACTTGGTGCGACGGGCCACGGCCCAGTTGCGGTTGCCGGTGATGGTGTTGATCTCGCCGTTGTGCGCCAGGAAGCGGAACGGTTGGGCCAGCGGCCATTTCGGCAGGGTGTTGGTGGAGAAGCGCTGGTGGAACACGCAAATCGAGGTTTGCAGGCGCTCATCGCTCAGGTCCGGATAGAAGGCGGTCAAGTCCGCCGGCATCATCAGGCCTTTGTAAATGATGGTCTTGTGCGAAAAGCTGCAGACGTAGTGGTCGGTGTCAGCGGCGTTGGCCACAGACGAGCGACGACGGGAGGTGAACAGTTTGACGGCCATGTCCTGATCGCTCAGGCCTTCACCGCCGATGAACACTTGCTCGATCTGCGGCAGGCGCTCAAGGGCCAGGCGGCCGAGGACACTGGTGTCGATCGGCACTTTGCGCCAGCCGACGAGTTGCAGGCCGGCGGCAAGGATCTCGCGGTTCATGTTCTCGCGAGCGGCTTCGGCTTTGACCGGGTCCTGGTTGAAGAAAACCATGCCCACAGCGTATTGCTTGGGCATTTCGACGCCGAAGGTTTCCTGGGCGATGGCTCGCAGGAACACGTCCGGCTTTTGAATCAGCAGACCGCAACCGTCACCGGTCTTGCCGTCGGCATTAATCCCACCGCGGTGGGTCATGCAGGTCAGGGCCTCGATGGCCGTTTGCAAAAGGGTATGACTGGGCTCGCCCTGCATATGGGCTATCAGGCCGAAACCGCAGTTATCCTTGAATTCATCTGGTTGGTACAGACCTGCTTTCATAGACACTTTCTCACCAGGCTGCTTCTCGCGAAGCAAATTTCTTTTCAATTCAACCACTTGCCATCCACGCCGAACGTACGCCAGCTTTGCGGGGACAAAAGGGAGGTCATTGTACACACCGACACTTAGCCTCACAAATTTGACGACGAAATGCCGCAAATCTATGTCGCATTTGTGAAAGGTTTAAAGCGATCTGCTGTGCTAGTCAAAACTTTTTTTAATTTTGACCGCAACGACTCAAAGACTACTGTGACGCAGACACCACAAGGCACGCAGCCCGGAAGGCGGCGCGCGCTTGTAGAAATTTTGAGGTGCTTGGAGAGGCGGCCTGGGTAAGGCCGCCGAATCTTCAGCGAGTTGTTGCCAGTTCCTGTTGGACGCTGGCGACAGTGCGAGGCCAAGGTTTACCAGCCTGAACCTTCGCTGGCAAGGCCTTGATGGCGGAAACAGCTGCATCACGATTGGCGAAGTTGCCGTAGGTGATCACGTAAAGCGGCTTGCCGTTGAGGACTTTCTTGAAGTAACGGTACTCGCCGCCCTGCTCCTTGACGAAGCTTTGCGCGCTCGCTTCAGAGCTGGTGCCAAGGATTTGCACCACGTAGTTGCCCGGTGCTTGCCCTGCGTACCAGGTGCCGCCAGCAGCCTTGGCCGCCGGAGTCGGAGCCGGTTTCTCGGCAGGCTTGGCCGCAGCAGCAACGGCTGGCTTGGCTGGGGCTGGAGCAGGTTTGGCCACTGGAGCAGGCGCTGGCTTGGCGGTGGCGACCTGAGTCGGCGCAGGGGTCGGCTTGGCCGCTGGCGTCGGCGCAGGACCGGCAGGAACACCCACAGGCGGTGCGGTTGTGGTGACGGTCGGCGGTGTGGCGCTGGAACCTTCAACCGGCACGCCGTCGTCGCCCTCGGTAATGCCACCCGCGGCTTCAGCCAGCGGACCGCGCATGACCGGTTGCGAGTTACCGACCAACGGCAACGGCATCGGCTGCGTATTACCGGCGAATTCGACGGCCGGAGCACCGCCATTCGCTGTTGGCTGACCCTGGCCAAGCGGCAGTTGCGCCTGTTCGTTGGCCGGTGCACCCGTGGTCGGTGCCTTGTTGCGACCCGGCATCAGCCAGGCGGCAGCTACCGCGACCACGACCACGGCGGAAATCGCCAATACGTGTTTCTTCGGCATATTGAACCCCATTTTTGGACGCTTGACCGCTGAGCGGCTGGCGATCATGGCTTCGATCATTGCATCGCGGGCGACCTGATTGATGCTGCCAGGCCAACCTTCGGAGCTTTCGTGAATATCAGAGATCTGATCTGCGGTGAAAAGTTCGATACCGCGACCAGCGCCTTCAAGCCGCTGCTCCAGATATTCGCGGGTTTCTTCCTCGGTGTAGGGTTGCAACTCGATGACATGGAAACGCTCTTCCTCGAGATGCAAAGCCTCAAGCTGAGCAATCAGCGAAGTTTCACCGAACAGGAACACATGCGGGCGGCCTTCAGGCGCGCCGGCAGCCAGGGTCATCAGCGCCTCAAGGGCGGACTCGTCGAGTTGTTCGGCGTCATCGACCAGCAGATAGACTTCCTGCCCGGTCAGTGCAAGCTGCACCACCTGGGCCAGAATAGCGTCGGCATCAGCCTGGGCAACGTTCAGCGCCTGGGCCACCTGACGCAACACCCCGGCCGCATCGCCGGCGCCGCGGGCGGACACCACCAGACTTTGTACCGATTGCTTGTTGGTGCTGGCAACCAGGGCCTGACGCAACAGGGTCTTGCCACTGCCCTCGGGACCGGTGACCACCAGCAGCAACTGGCTGTAACGCGCCAGGTGATGCAGTTGTCCCAGCACGGGCTTGCGCTGGGCCGGGAAAAATTTGAAGCCAGGCACCCGAGGAGCAAAAGGGTCATGACTCAACTGGTAATGGCCGAGGAAAGCCTCGTCGGCATGCAAACTAGTCATCGTGTTCTTATTAACCTTTAAGCTGGGCCAGGGCGCGGTAGTCTGCCCCCAGCGTGGCCTGTAGAACCTCTTTCGGATAATCGTCGGTCACCACCGCTTCACCCATGCGGCGCAGCAGCACCAGGCGCAAACGACCGTCGATCACTTTTTTATCAATGGACATGTGTTCGAGAAAATCGGCTTCTGTCATCTCTTCTGGCGGAATGACCGGCAGACCCGCACGCTGGAACAGACGAATGCCGCGATCACGCTCCTGCTCGCTGATCCAGCCCAGTCGCCTGGACATTTCCAGCGCCATTACGGTGCCAGCAGCCACAGCTTCACCATGTAGCCACACACCATAGCCCATGTGGGTTTCGATCGCGTGGCCAAAAGTGTGGCCCAGGTTCAAGGTGGCACGAACACCGGTCTCTTTCTCATCGGCGCCGACCACCGCCGCCTTGGCCGCGCAGGAGCGCTCGATGGCATAAGTCAGGGCTTGTTGATCCAGATTGCGCAGGCGGTCGACGTTGTCTTCAAGCCAGGTCAGGAAAGGCTCATCACAGATCAGCCCGTACTTGATGACTTCGGCCAATCCGGCGGACAGCTCGCGCGCCGGCAGGGTATTGAGGCTGGCAGTATCGATCAGCACCACGTTGGGCTGGTAGAAGGCGCCGACCATATTCTTGCCCAGCGGATGGTTGATCCCGGTCTTGCCGCCCACCGAAGAGTCGACCTGAGACAGCAGCGTGGTCGGAACCTGAATGAAATCGACGCCGCGCTGGTAGCAGGCGGCGGCAAAGCCGGCCATGTCACCGATCACACCGCCACCGAGGGCGATCACTGTGGTGCGGCGGTCATGCCGGGCAGTCAGCAGGCCGTCGAAAATAAGTTGCAGGGTTTCCCAGGTCTTGAAGGCTTCGCCGTCGGGCAGCACCACGGAAATCACCGAGAACTGCGCCAGGCTGCGGGTCAGACGCTCGAGATAGAGCGGCGCAACAGTCTCGTTGGTGATGATCGCTACTTGCCGTCCGCGAATATGCGGGGCCAGCAGCTCGGGCTGATCCAACAAACCTTCGCCAATATGAATCGGGTAGCTGCGCTCGCCTAGATCGACCTTGAGTGTCTGCATGTGTCCCCACAGTGAAGATGAATCAGGCATCCTGCCCTGAGTTTACGAATATCCACGGCCTCTGCTGGTGTGACGCCGTTCGGTAGCCATCCGCCACAACCTTGAGCGGTCATGGCGCGACGTCGAGGATAGCGCATTTCGCGCGGCGCTTTAACGGGGTGGCAGCTGCTGCAAGCGCTCTAGAATGTCGAGTACGACCATTCGTGGCGGTCGCTCATCGGTTTCGACCACCAGGTCGGCAATTTCCCGATAAAGCGGATCGCGGATCGCCAACAGATCCCGAAGGGTCTTGGCCGGATCGGCAGTACGCAACAGTGGCCGATTGCGGTCGCGGGCCGTGCGACCGACCTGCTGCTCGACCGACGCATGCAGATAAACCACTCGCCCACCGGCATGCAGTGCCCGGCGATTGGCTTCGCGCATGACCGCGCCCCCGCCTGTCGCCAGCACCACACCGTCGTAATCGCACAGCTCGGCAATCATTGCCTGCTCGCGATCACGAAAGCCCGGTTCGCCTTCTTTATCGAAGATCCAAGGGATATTGGCGCCCGTGCGCAATTCAATTTCCTTATCGGAATCTTTGAATGGCAGGCGCAGCTCTTTGGCCAGCAACCGGCCGATGGTGCTTTTTCCAGCACCCATCGGTCCAACAAGAATCAAATTTCGCACAGAATCAATGACTCACAGCAATCGCCTGGTTATTCATGATACGCGGAGTGAGGAATACCAACAGCTCGGATTTTTTCTCCGAAACCACATCACGCCGGAAAAGGCGGCCAAGATACGGCACATCGCCAATAAATGGCACCTTATCTACGACCTTGCTCTGAGTATTTGAGAAAACACCGCCAATGACGATGGTCTCGCCATCGTTGACCAGGACCTTGGCGTTGACCTCGTTTTTCTTGATCGGCGGCACATCCTGGACCTTGTTCAGGAAGTCCGGTTCGTCCTTGGTCACCTTGACCTCCATGATGATCCGGTTGTCGGGCGTGATCTGCGGCGTCACCTCCAGCGACAGCGAAGCCTCCTTGAACGACACCGAAGTCGCGCCACTGGAACTGGCTTCCTGATAGGGAATCTCAGTGCCTTTGAGGATTTTGGCGGTTTCCTTGTCGGACGTGACCACCTTGGGCTGTGAGACGATTTCCCCGTTACCGGTTTTTTCCATCGCCGTCAGCTCCAGGTCCAGCAAGACGTTATCGGTGATGAACGCGATGCCGATTCCCGAGGTGTTGTTGGCTACGCCCATGTCGACGAACGGTGAGTTGGTGCTGGTACTGCCGGGTGTACCGATGGTCGATGACCCATTGAGTCCATTGCTGACGCCGGAGGTGTTCCAGTTGCCCTTGTTCTGTATCGAACCACCCCAGCGCACCCCAAGGCTTTTGTCATAGTCGACGTTGGCTTCGACGATCCGCGCCTCGATCATCACCTGACGCACCGGGATATCCAGCTGCGTGACAATCCTGCGCAGCTCGTCAAGCCGGTCCTGGGTCTGGTAGGCAATGATGTTGTTGGTGCGCTCATCGACGGTGATCGACCCCCGTTCGTCGGGTTTCGCTTCGGCACTGGTCACCGACTGGAAGAGCTTGGCGATGTCCGCCGCCTTGGCGTAGTTGACCTGCAACAGCTCCCGACGCAATGGCGCCAGATCGGCGATCTGCTTCTGTGATTCCAGCTCCTGGCGCTCACGGGCAGCAATTTCATCGGCCGGCGCAACAAGCAGGACATTGCCGACCTTGCGCTTGTCCAGCCCCTTGGTTTTCAGCACCAGATCCAGCGCCTGATCCCACGGCACGCTCTGCAAGCGCAGGGTAATCCCCCCTTGTACCGTGTCGCTGGCCACCAGATTGAGGTTGGTGAAGTCGGCGATCAGTTGCAGTACCGAGCGCACATCAATGTCCTGGAAATTCAGCGAAAGTTTCTCTCCGCTGTAGGCGTGTTGCCCGGCATTGCGCTTTTGCAGGTCGTCGGCCGTCGCCGGGCGAACGCTGACCGTGAGCTTGCTGTCGGTCTGATAGGTCGAATAATCGAACCTGCCACCAGGCTCAATGCTGATGGTCGCTCGATCGCCGCTCGCGCTGGCATTGACGAACTGCACTGGCGTGGCGAAATCCTTCACATCCAGACGCACGCGCAACGGCTCGGGCAATCGGGTTTTGGCAAAGCCAACGATGATCTTGCCCTCGCGCTCTTGTATATCGGGCGCCATCGATGGATCCGACAAGTCGATCACCACATTGCCCTCGCCCTGCGTGCCGCGCTGAAAATCCACACCCCGAATGGCCTTGCCTGCCGGCGTAGCGGCGCGTGCCGGAACCGGCATTGCCGTGGCCGCCGGCCTGGATGTCGACGGTTTGACACCCTGCCCGACAACTACCAGCAAATTGTTGCCTTCAATTCGCGAGTCGTACGGGGCCAACTGGGTCAGGTTGATGATCAACCGCGTACGGTCCCGGGCTTCCACCACCGTTGCACTACGGGCATTTCCACTGCCGAGATCGCGAGTCTTGCTGGCCAGCTGACTGGCGACACCCGGCAAATCCAGGGCAATCCGGGCCGGCGACTCCGTCGTATAGCCGTGGGGCACCGGGGGTGGCGCATCGAACGACAACTTCAACTCGACACGGTCTCCCGGCAGCGCAGCGACATCCAGCGCCTTGAGATTGGCCGCTTGTACCATCGGCGACAACAACGCTATCCATAGCGAAAGGCCGACGGTGGAGAGAATCCTGTTCATTATTGGAGTTCCACTATGAGTGCTCTTTCAAAGGAATGGTCCGGGGACGCTCCAGCCACGCGCCTTGACCATCAGGGACAATTTCAACCACATCGACTTGCGAGCCACTGATCGCAACGATCCGTCCGTCGTTTCGCCCCAGGTAATCGCCGACTTTCAACCGATGGACCCCGCCCGCCCCTCGCAGCAAGGCATAAGAGCCCGTTGCATTGGAAAGGGTGCCGACCATTTCAAACTGCTCGATGTTGAAACCTTCAAGGTATTGCTTGACCCGACCAGGGTCGGGCTTGACGTTACGTGAACCCCGCCGCTGAGCCGCCAGATCGCTGCTGACCTGCGGTGAAAAAGGGCTGCGCAGATTCGCCGCGTTGTAAGTGAATGTCGGGTAAGACCGGAATACCGGCGTTGGTTCAATCCTGCCCGGCCCACGCAGGCGCATTTCGTCCATGTACGCGTCCAGATCGTCGTAGTCATCGCCTGCGCCACAACCGGACAGAGCAGACAGCACCACCATTACCGAAAAACACTGCGCCGGTCTCATTGATGCTGTCCCTTGTCGTTGTAGCGGTAGGTCTTGGCGAGGATGCTCAAGCGCAGCTTCGGCCCCCCCTGGGGGCTGACGGGGGCAAGGTCGAAATCGTGCAAGGTGACGATTCGCGGCAACCCGGCCACACCACTGACGAAGGTGGCCAGATCGTGGTAATCCCCGGTGACCGTGATCTGGATCGGCAGTTCGATGTAAAACGGCTGGGCGACCTCCGGCAGCAGCTTGATCTCTTCGAACTCCAGACCACTACCCAGACCGGTACGAGTGATGTCTTCCAGCAAACCGGGCACCTCGGTGTCGCCGGGCAGTTGCCGCAACAGCTCGCCGAAGGCGTTCTCCATTTCCTTCAACTGCCGGGTGTAGAGATCCAGATTCGCCGCCATGCGGGCTTTGCCGGCGAACTGCTCCTTGAGAGTCGACTCTTCCTCGCGTTTGAGATCGAGTTGGCTCTCAAGGTCGCGAGTGGAAAAGTTGTAGCCCAGGGCCAGCACCAGAAGCATGAGCAACCCGGCCACCAGAAACTTGATCGGCGGCGGCCAGGAACCCATGTTGCTGGTATCCAGTTCATTGATGTCGATCTTGCGCAGCCCTTCGAACCATTCGGATGGACTCATTTGCCCCCCTCCGGTGCTGCGGGTCGAGTCTGGCGCACGGTCAACTGGAAGACGTTGGCCGGCTCCACCTGACCGGCAGCTGTGGCCTTGACCTCAGTCAGGCTCGGCGCATCGAACCAGTCTGATGCCTCGAGGTTGCGCATCAAGTCTGAAACACGGTTGTTGGATTGCGCAGCGCCGGTGATGGACAAGGTCTTTGCGGTCATTTTCACTTCGGTGAAATACACGCCGTCGGGCAGTGCTCGCGCCAACTGGTCAAATATTCGCCCGCTGATTTGGCGATTGCCTTGCAGGTCCTGGATGATGCGCATGCGCTCGACCAGTTGCTGACGGCGCGCTTTGAGATCATCGATCTGTTTGATTCGCTCATCGACCACAGCGACTTGCTTGCCGATGTAGTCGTTACGGGCGACTTGCCGGTCGATGGCACCGCTGATGGCCTGGTTCGCGACCAGCACCGCGCCCATCGTGCCCACCATCACGGCCACCAGGATCAGCAGGAAGCGCTTGCGGCGGGCTTCACGCCGCTCCTCGCGCCAGGGTAAAAGGTTGATCCGTGCCATCAATCGAAGCTCCTGAGGGCCAGGCCACAGGCGATCATCAACGCCGGGGCATCACTCGCCAGAGCAGCACCATTGACCTTGCTGCCCAGAGTCATTTCGAAAAAAGGATTCGCAACCTGGGTCGGCGTGCCCAATTGCTGCTCGATCAAACGGTCCAGTCCCGGGATCGACGCGGTACCGCCGACCAACAGGACATGGTCGACGGTGCTGTACCGGCCTGAGGCGAAGAAGAACTGCAACGAGCGCGACACCTGCTGCACCAGCGCCTCTCGAAATGGCTGCAAGACCTCACTGGCATAGTCATCCGGCAGGCCGCCCTTCTTTTGCGCCAGCCCCGCCTGCTCCAGCGTCAGGCCATAGCGACGCTGGATTTGCTCGGTCAATTGCCGACCACCGAACAATTGTTCGCGGGTGTAGATAATCCGCCCGCCGTGCAGCACGCTCAGAGTGGTCATGGTGGCACCGATATCCACCACTGCGACCGTCAAACGCTCCCCGGAAACCGCAAGCCGACTGGCCAGCAACGCGAATGAGCGCTCCAGCGCGTAGGCCTCGACATCGACCACGCGGGCGGTAAGCCCCGCCAAGGCCAGGACTGCCTCGCGGACCTCGACGTTTTCCTTGCGGCAAGCAGCGAGCAGCACGTTGACGCGCTCGGGATTGCGCCCGGAGGTGCCCTGGACTTCAAAGTCGATCGCGACTTCGTCCAAGGGATAAGGGATGTACTGGTCAGCCTCGATTTTCAGCTGGCTTTCCATCTCGTCCTCGGAAAGACCGGCCTCCATCTCGATGGTCTTGGTGATCACCGCCGAGCCTGCCACGGCCACGGCCACGTTCTTGAGGCCGGTTCTGGCCTTGGCCAGCGCGCGGGCGAGGGCCGACCCCACGCCTTCGAGCTCGGCGATATTTTTTTCGATCACCGCCCCGACCGGCAACGGCTCGACCGCATAGGCCTCGACACGGTAGCGCTCACCCTGACGGCTCAACTCAAGAAGTTTCACCGAGGTGGAGCTGATGTCGATTCCCAGCAGCGTATTGGATTTTTTGTTGAAGAGTCCTGGCACAACCAATTCCCTATGACTTTCCGTGAGTTACGGACTCTGCATTGTCAATTGCGTTCAATCCACCCGTCTTGAGAGCAGCGCCAACCACGCTCCCGAGCAGAAAAATGCTTATAATGCCCAGCGCTTTTTTTCCGCATTTGCTTAATGCGCGGGTCGTTCTCATTTAGCCTGAACCCTGTTGCCCAATTCATTTTTTGCCCTGGATATCCAAAAGCCTTGATTCGTCTGCTGAAGTTTTTCGGTTGGTCCATCGTCGCGGTTTTCTGCGGACTCCTTCTGGGTCTGAGCGGGGCGTACCTCTACCTTAGTCCCGGGCTGCCGTCCGTGGAGGCACTGAGAAGCATCCAGTTGCAGATCCCTTTGCGGGTCTACAGCAGCGATAACAAGTTGATCGCAGAATTCGGCGAAATGCGCCGTACACCGATCCGTTTCGCCGACATTCCGCCCAATTTCATCAATGCGTTACTAAGTGCTGAAGACGACAATTTCGCCAACCACTACGGTGTCGATCCGAGCAGCCTGATGCGTGCGGCATCCCAGTTGGTCAAAAGCGGACACATCCAGTCCGGCGGCAGCACGATCACCATGCAGGTGGCGAAAAACTTCTTCCTGAGCAGCGAACGCAGCTTTTCGCGCAAGACCACCGAGATCCTGCTGGCCCTGCAGATCGAACGGCAGCTGACCAAGGACGAGATCCTCGAGCTGTACGTCAACAAAATCTATCTGGGTAACCGTGCGTACGGCATCGAGGCGGCGGCGCAGGTTTATTACGGCAAATCGATCCGTGATGTCAGCCTGGCGCAGATGGCGATGATTGCCGGCCTGCCCAAGGCACCGTCGCGCTTCAACCCGCTGGCCAACCCGGCGCGCAGCAAGGAGCGTCGCGACTGGATCCTGGGGCGCATGTACAAGCTCGGGAAAATCAGCGAGGCCGACTACACCGCTGCGGTCAACGAGCCGTTGAACGCCAGCTACCACGTGCCGACTCCGGAAGTGAATGCCCCGTACATCGCCGAAATGGCCCGTGCCGAAATGGTCGGACGTTATGGCAGCGATGCGTATACCGAGGGCTTTCGCGTCACCACCACGGTGCCGAGCGACCTCCAGGAACTGGCCAACACCGCGGTCCACGAAGGCCTGATGACTTACGATCAGCGCCACGGCTATCGCGGACCCGAGTCGCGGCTGCCAGGCAAGACTCGCGAAGCCTGGGCCACCGAGCTGACCAAACAACGCACCATCAGCGGCCTGGAACCGGCCATCGTGACCCAGGTCGACAAGAACGGCCTGCAAGTGCTGACCCGCACCGGCCAGGAACACGTGAGCTGGGACACCATGAAATGGGCCCGGCCGTTCCTGAACACCAACAGCATGGGCGCCAGCCCGAAACAACCATCGGACGTGGCCCAGGTCGGCGATCTGATTCGCGTGCAGCGTCAGCCGGACACTTCGCTGAAATTCAGCCAGATCCCGCAGGCCCAGGGCGCGCTGGTGTCCCTGGACCCGCAGAACGGCGCCATTCGTTCGCTGGTCGGCGGTTTCGCCTTCGAACAGAGCAACTACAATCGCGCATTGCAAGCCAAGCGCCAGCCGGGTTCGAGCTTCAAACCGTTCGTCTACGCCGCCGCACTGGATAGCGGCTACACCGCCTCCAGCCTGGTGAACGACGCACCGATCGTGTTCGTCGACGAGTATCTGGACAAGGTCTGGCGCCCGAAGAACGACACCAACACCTTTCTCGGCCCGATTCGCCTGCGTGAAGCGCTGTACAAGTCGCGCAACCTGGTGTCGATCCGCTTGCTGCAAGCGATGGGCGTAGGCAAGACCATCGATTACATCACTCGCTTCGGCTTCAACAAACAGGACCTGCCACCCAACCTGTCCCTGGCGCTGGGCACCGCGACCCTGACGCCAATGGAGATCGCCACAGGCTGGAGCACCTTTGCCAACGGCGGCTACAAGATCACCCCGTACATCATCGACAAGATCGAAAGCCGCAACGGCGACACGCTGTTCGTCGCCAACCCGCCAAGCGTGCCTCAGGGCGGTGCGGCCAGCGATGGCATTGCCGTGCCAACCGCCCCTCAAGCCTTCACAGTCAACGCAACGGTGGGCGAAGCCCCAGGCACTACGTCGACGCCACAAGTACCCGCCGTGGCTGAACGCATCATTGACGGACGCACCACGTACATCCTCAACAGCATGCTTGAGGACGTGATCAAGCTCGGCACCGGTCGCCGCGCACTGGCCCTGGGCCGCCCCGACATTGCCGGCAAGACCGGTACGACCAACGAATCCAAGGACGCCTGGTTCTCCGGTTACAACGCCGATTACGTGACGACCGTGTGGACCGGTTTCGATCAACCGGAAAGCCTGGGCCGCAAGGAATTCGGCGGCACCGTCGCGCTGCCGATCTGGATGAACTACATGGGCCCCGCACTCAAAGGCAAACCGCCGCATACGCAGCCGGAGCCGGAAGGCATCCTCAGCCTGCGAGTCGATCCGATCAGTGGCCGCGCAGCCACTCCGGGCACGCCAGGGGCCTACTTCGAGCTGTTCAAGGCCGAAGATACGCCGCCGTCGGTCAACGAACTGGGCAACGGCTCAGTGCCAGGCAGCCCGCTGCCAGCGGATGAAGCGGCGCCGATCGATTTGTTCTGATTGGATGACGCAAGGCAAAAGCCCCGCTCTTCTTTGGAAGCCGGGGCTTTTTGATATCCGGGTTTCTTGTAATACCGCCATCGCGAGCAGGCTCGCTCCTACAGGGGCTACGCATTCCAAGGTAGGAGCGAGCCTGCTCGCGATAGCAACCTGAAAGCCAGCCAAAAACTGTCAGGCACAAAAAAGCCCCGACTCTCACAAGCCGGGGCTTTTCGTTGAAGCGCTACAACGGCTTAGCCGTTGAACACATCATCCACGCTTTTGAGCGGGTAGTTCTTCGGATACGGCAGGGTCGCCACACCGGTCTCGATGGCGGCTTTAGCCACAGCATCGGAGATCAGAGTGATCAGGCGGGCATCCATTGGCTTCGGAATGATGTACTCACGACCGAATTCCAGCTTGATGCCGCCGTAGGCGTCGCACACTTCCTGAGGCACCGGCAGCTTGGCCAGTTCGCGCAGGGCGTTGGCTGCAGCCACTTTCATTTCTTCGTTGATGCGCTTGGCGCGAACGTCCAGGGCACCACGGAAGATGAACGGGAAGCCCAGTACGTTGTTGACCTGGTTCGGGTAGTCGGAACGACCGGTGGCCATGATCACGTCGTTACGGGTGGCGTGCGCCAGTTCCGGAGAGATTTCCGGATCAGGGTTGGAGCACGCGAACACGATAGGGTTCGGCGCCATCGACAGCAGGCCTTCAGCGCTCAGCAGGTTCGGGCCGGACAGGCCAACGAACACGTCAGCGCCTTGCAGGGCGTCAGCCAGGGTGCGCTTGTCGGTCGCGTGAGCGAACACCGCCTTGTACTGGTTCAGGTCGTCACGGCCGGAGTGGATCACGCCAGTACGGTCGACCATGTAGATGTTTTCGATGTTGGCGCCCATGCTCACCAGCAACTTCATGCAGGAGATGGCCGCGGCGCCGGCACCCAGGCAGACGATCTTGGCTTCCGGCAGGGTTTTGCCAGCGATTTCCAGGGCGTTGATCATGCCGGCGGCGGTCACGATAGCGGTGCCGTGCTGGTCATCGTGGAATACCGGAATATCGCACTGCTCGATCAGAGCGCGTTCGATTTCAAAGCACTCTGGTGCCTTGATGTCTTCCAGGTTGATGCCACCGAAGGTGATGGAGATACGCTTGACGGTGTCGATGAAGGCTTGCGGGCTTTCGGAGTCGACTTCGATGTCGAAAACGTCAATGCCGGCGAAGCGCTTGAACAGTACGCCTTTACCTTCCATCACTGGCTTGGAAGCCAATGGGCCGAGGTTACCCAGGCCGAGAATCGCGGTGCCATCGGAAATGACTGCAACCAGGTTGCCTTTGCCGGTGTACTTGTAGGCCAGTTCAGGATCGCGGGCGATCTCGCGTACTGGTTCGGCTACGCCCGGGCTGTAGGCCAGCGACAGGTCGCGAGCGGTAGCAGTGGCCTTGGTGAGCTCGACACTCAGCTTCCCTGGACGAGGATTGGCATGATATTCGAGAGCGGCAGTTTTCAGATCAGACATTTTGGCATTCCGCTTTTACTGTTGGACAGACTGGTCAGCGAGGATACGCGCCTCGCAAAGTCCCCACAAGACTGACTGGTCACCCCTGTCAAGCGCCCGGCCCTACGACTTTGGGCCAAGAGCCACGGCACACAAGGGCTATACTGTTCACAATCAGAAGAAAAAATGTCTACAATTTTTTATCACTGCGCCACTTGCAGCATCGCCGGATCGGTCAAGGGCAACATCCAGCGCGCCTGGCCAACCTTGAGATCGCCTTTGCGCGAGCGATCCAGCACCCAGCCGCGCGCCTCGACCTGCTTGCCCTTGAGGCTTTCCAGCGAGTTCACATCGAAACGCGTCAGCAGATTGGGTGCAACGCGTAATACAACCGAATCCTGCAACTCGATCCAAACCCCGCCGCGATTGCGCTGCACTTTGCTCACACGACCGCTGAGCACGGCAAAACCGGAGGCGCTGATTTGCTCCGCTTTCAGTATAGGTGACTGGCGCCACAACCCGAGCCCGGACTGACGCGCACTGCGCTCGGCCGCCTGCTGACAGGCGACCAGATCGACATTCGGTGCCACGGCCACCAGAAAACCCAGGCCTTCGGCGAGCATCTGCGCTTCGAGGTTGGCTCCATTGGCACCGTAGACATGGGCCAGGGTGCGGCCGTAATGGTCCTTGCTTTCTTTGCCAGGCACCAACCCGACCCGCGCGTCACTCGCCGCCACCAGGGCTTCGAGGCGTTTGCGCGCGGCCACGGCGAACGGTTCATCGGAACGGCCCTTCTTGCCCAGCTCCGGCGTGTTCAAGCCGATCATGCGCACGCTGCGGCCATCGCTCAGGCGCAGAGTGTCGCCGTCCACTACCCGCTGCACCGCGACGGGCGTCAGGCCGCTTGGCGTCGGGCAAAAGGCCTGGGCGCCAGACAGCCAAATCGCGGACATAAAAAAGGCGCCCGCCAGGGACGCCTTCTTCATCAGCATGGAAAAACCGTAGCGGCTTCCCAAGTTGATCGGCCTTAGGCCTTTTTCGCGCCGAAAGCACCGAAACGGTCGGCGAACTTCTGTACGCGACCACCGGTGTCCAGAGTCTTCTGCTTACCGGTGTAGAACGGGTGGCATTCGTTGCAAACGTCGATCGCCAGGGCTTTGCCGAAGGTCGAACGGGTTTCGAACTTGTTGCCGCAGCTGCAGGTAACAGCAACTGCCGGGTATTCTGGATGGATATCAGCTTTCATGGTGTCTTCCTCAGGCTAGCGTGCCGCCACCCAACACTATTGTTGAATACCGCACGTAATTAGGCCGCGGATTCTACCAGACAATCCTGATCACGCAAGCTGTCCCTGAAACCAGTCGTCTGCTAGGCTCCCGGCCCAATACGCGATCCCTTGTAGGAGTGAGCCCGCTCGCGATAGCGGTCTGSCAGTCRSCGCWGCGSYGACTGSCAGACCGCTATCGCGAGCGGGCTCACTCCTACAGGTTATTTGTCACGCCCCCTATTGTTTGTCGATCGAGATCCCCCGCGTGCCCAACGCCATTCTGCGCCTCGCCCTGCCTTCGCCGCTGCGCCGCCTGTTCGACTACCGCGCTCCGGCCGGCGTCCTGCGCGCGCAACTGCACCCCGGCATGCGCCTGCGGGTACCGTTCGGCCGGCGCGAGATGATCGGGATTCTGGTGGAAGTCACCAATACCAGCGAAGTGCCGGCCGAGAAACTCAAGCCGGCCCTGGCCCTGCTCGACGCTACGCCCCCCCTGCCGCCGGCGCTGTTCAAGCTGTGCCTGTGGACGTCCCAGTATTACCAGCACAGCCTTGGCGACACCTTGAGCTGGGCGCTGCCGGTGCTGCTGCGCCAGGGTGAGCTGGCCGAAGCGCGCCAGGAGCGCTTCTGGTCCGCCGCGCCGGGGGCCAGCCTCGATGATCCGCGCATCGCCCGCGCCCCGCGCCAGCGCGAAGCCCTGGCCACGCTGGCCCAGCATCCCCACGGCGTCGCCCATCAGCTGCTGAGTAAACTGATGCTGAGCAAGGACAGCCTGGATTTGCTGCTGGCCAAAGAGTTGGTGCAGGTCGAGATCCGCCGCCACGCCCCGGGCGTACGCCACGAACACTGGCTGGCGCAACCGGAACTGCCGCTGAACCCGGAGCAACGCGCCGCCTATGAGGCGATTCGCGCCGGCTTCGACAGCTATCACGCATTCCTGCTGGCTGGCGTCACCGGCAGCGGCAAGACCGAAGTCTATTTACAGTTGATCCGCGAAACCCTCGAGGCCGGCAAGCAAGCACTGGTGCTGATCCCGGAAATCAACCTGGGCCCGCAGACCCTGGCGCGCTTCGAACAGCGTTTCAATGCCCGTATCGCGCTGATCCATTCGGCGGTCAATGACCGCGAACGCCTCGAGGCCTGGCTGGCCGCCCGGGACGGTGAGGCCGACATCATCATCGGCACCCGCTCGGCCCTGTTCACGCCGATGAAGAACCCCGGCCTGATCATCATCGACGAAGAACACGACGGCTCCTATAAACAGCAGGAAGGTTTGCGCTATCACGCCCGCGATCTGGCGCTGGTGCGGGCGCGACAGGAAAACATCCCGATCGTCCTCGGCTCCGCCACCCCTTCGCTGGAAAGCCTGCACAACGCCTATACCGGCCGCTACGGGCTGCTGCGCTTGAACGAGCGCGCCGGAGGCGCCAAACAGCCGCGTTTCCTGCGCCTGGACGTCAAAAGCCGTCCGCTGGACAGCGGCATTTCCGGACCGATGCAACAGGCCATTGGACAGACCCTGGCCGCCGGACAACAAGTCCTGGTGTTCCTCAACCGCCGCGGCTTCGCCCCGACCCTGCTGTGCCATGACTGTGGCTGGATGTCCGAGTGCCAGCGTTGCGATGCGCGAATGACCGTGCACCAGCGTCACGGTGAATTGCGCTGCCACCATTGCGGCTACGTCGAACGCGCGCCGCGCCAGTGCCCGAAGTGCAACAAGGTCGATCTGCGCCCCGTCGGCGCCGGCACCGAACGGGCCGAGGAGCGCCTGGCGATTCTGTTCCCGGACTATCCGGTGCTGCGAGTCGACCGCGACAGCACGTCGCGCAAGGACGCGATGAACCAGTTGTTCGCGACCATTCAAAAAGGCCAGCCGTGCATCCTGATCGGCACGCAAATGCTTGCCAAAGGCCACCACTTTCCACGGGTGACGCTGGTGTCGATCCTCGACGCCGACGGTGGCCTGTTCTCCGGCGACTTCCGCGCCAGCGAGCGCATGGCTCAACTGATCGTCCAGGTCGCCGGCCGCGCAGGCCGCGCCGAAGAGCCGGGCAAGGTGATTATCCAGACGCACCTGGCTGACCATCCGCTGTTGGTGCAATTGACCGAGCAAGGCTATTTCGCCTTTGCCGAACAGGCCTTGAGCGAACGTCGTGCGGCCGGACTGCCGCCGTTTGCGCACCTGGCGCTACTGCGGGCCGAGGCGCACAAACCGGGTCAGGCCGAAGGTTTCCTGGATGAGGCGTGCAGCGAGGCCGAACGTTTGCTGGCCGAACAGAATCTGACCGGCATTGAATTGCTGGGACCGGTGCCGGCGCCAATGGAGCGACGGGCCGGGCGTTATCGCGCGCAGTTGTTGTTGCAGGCGAYGGCGCGGGCACCGCTGCATCGGTTGCTGGCCAGTTGGTTGTTGGTGCTGGAGCAGATGCCGAGCGGGCGAGCGGTGCGTTGGTCGCTTGATGTTGATCCCGTCGATTTGTATTGATTGATAAATCGCGATGGCGGACGAATTGTCACCACACATCCACATCCTGCCTGCTAAGGTTGGCAAGCCCGTCTTCGCAACGGATAATGCCCAGTTTTTCCACCAGCGCATGATGCGCCGCCGCGCCTGCGGTCGAAAGAGAAGACCATGAAAGACACCATTCGCCAGCTGATCCAACAAGCCATCACCCAACTCGTCAACGAAGGTGTGTTGCCTGAAGGCCTGTCGCCGGCGATCCAGGTGGAAAACTCCCGCGACAAGAAGAACGGCGACTTCGCCAGCAACATCGCCATGATGCTGGCCAAGCCGGCCGGCATGAAGCCCCGCGATCTGGCGGAAAAAATCATCGCTGCGCTGCCGGCTGACGAAAACGTCGCCAAGACCGAAATCGCCGGCCCGGGCTTCCTGAACTTCTTCCAGAACACCGACGCCCTGGCGACCCGCCTGGACGCCGCCCTGGCCGACGCCCACATCGGCGTGCGCAAGGCCGGCCCGGTGCAGCGCACCGTGGTTGACCTGTCGGCACCGAACCTGGCCAAAGAGATGCACGTCGGCCACCTGCGCTCGACCATCATCGGCGACGGTGTGGCCCGCGTGCTGGAATTCCTCGGCGACACCGTGATCCGTCAGAACCACGTCGGCGACTGGGGCACCCAGTTCGGCATGCTGATGGCTTACCTGCAGGAAAACCCGATCACCAGCGACGAGCTGTCGGACCTGGAGAACTTCTACCGCGCCGCCAAGCAACGCTTCGACGAATCCGCAGAGTTCGCCGACCGCGCCCGTGGCCTGGTGGTCAAGTTGCAGGCTGGCGACGCCGATTGCCTGGCACTGTGGACCAGGTTCAAGGACATCTCGCTGTCCCACTGCCAGAAGATCTACGAACTGCTCAACGTCAAACTGACCATGGCCGACGTGATGGGCGAAAGTGCCTACAACGACGACCTGATCAACGTGGTCAACGACTTGAAGGCCGCAGGCATGCTGGTCGAGAGCAACGGCGCCCAGTGCGTGTTCCTCGACGAGTTCAAGAACGCCGACGGCGACCCGCTGCCGGTGATCATCGTCAAGGCCGACGGCGGTTACCTCTACGCCACCACCGACCTGGCGGCCGTGCGCTACCGCAGCGGCAAGCTCAAGGCCGATCGCGCACTGTACTTCGTCGACCAGCGCCAGGCCCTGCACTTCCAGCAAGTGTTCGCCGTGGCACGCAAGGCCGGTTTCGTGACCCATCCGATGGAAATGGAGCACATGGGCTTCGGCACCATGAACGGCGCTGACGGCCGTCCGTTCAAGACCCGTGATGGCGGCACCGTGAAGCTGATCGACCTGCTGACCGAAGCCCAGGAACGCGCCTACACCCTGGTCAAGGACAAGAACCCTACACTTGCCGAAGCCGAGCTGCGCAACATCGCCAAAGTGGTGGGCATCGGCGCAGTGAAATACGCCGACCTGTCCAAGCACCGCACCAGTGACTACAGCTTCAACTTCGACCTGATGCTCAATTTCGAAGGCAACACCGCGCCGTACCTGCTGTACGCCTACACCCGCGTGGCCGGCGTGTTCCGCAAGCTCGGCAAGGACTTCAGCGAAGTCGACGGCCAGATCGTTCTGGAAGCGGCGCACGAACACGAACTGGCGGCGAAACTTGCGCAGTTCGGTGAAATCCTGAACAACGTGTCCGAAAAAGGCACCCCGCACATCCTTTGCACTTACCTGTACGACGTCGCCGGCCTGTTCTCCAGCTTCTACGAGAACTGCCCGATCCTCGCCGCCGATACCCCGGCACAAATGCAGAGCCGCCTGCGCCTCGCCGCGCTGACCGGACGCACTCTCAAGCAAGGCCTGGAACTCTTGGGCCTGGAAACTCTGGAGCGTATGTAAGTTGGCTGCCAAGAAAAAACCTGCACCCAAACGTGGCGCCAGCCGTTACCAAGCTCCTGCAAAGCAACCGATCCCGGGTTGGTTGTGGATGGCCATCGGCCTGACGGTCGGCGCCTTCATCGTATTTCTGATGAAGCTGGAGCCGGGCAAGGGCAGCGACACGGTCAAGCGTGAAAAGGTCGAACAACAGCAACAGCAGAAAGCCAGCAAGATCGCCGAGGCCAACAAGACCCCGCCGAGCCCGACGCAACCGGTGAAGCCAAAGTACGACTTCTACACCTTGCTGCCGGAATCGGAAGTCATCGTGCCGCCGGATGCCGTGCCGGAAAAAACCCTGCCGACGCCGCAAGTGCCAGCCATCCCGACCACGCCGGTCACCCCGGCCGAAGCGGCGAAGATCGACACGGCTCGCGCCCAGGCAGCCCTGGCCGGAATCACGCCGCCACCAGCGCCTCCGGTCAAGGCTGCGCCTGTGACGAAGTTTTTCCTGCAGGCCGGTTCGTTCCGCAAAGAGACTGATGCGGACAAGGTTCGGGCGCAGATCATCCTGCTGGGTCAGGCCGTGGCGGTTGAATCGGGCACGGTGAAGGATGAAACCTGGTATCGGGTGCTGGTCGGTCCGTTCAGTAACCGCGAACAACTGACCACGGCGCAGAAACAACTGGCCGGCGCAGGCTTTAGCAACTTGCTGTTACAACAACGCCAGAGCCGCTGATCCCGTCAGGACCACCGCGTCATCGTTCTTCGCTGGAAAGCCAGCTCCTACAGAATATTCGACAAACCCTGTAGGAGCTGGCTTGCCAGCGAATGCGCCTGAAAGGGCACTATATCCAGAACTCGATTCACACCATTCGTCCCTCGCCTCGCCCCGCAGTTGAAATCCTCTCCAGCACCCCCATATGAATGGGCATAAGGCATTTTCGCCCCGCTGCGTGGAGACTCTTCCCTTGACCACCATCGTTTCAGTTCGCCGCCACGGCAAAGTCGTCATGGGCGGCGACGGCCAGGTTTCCCTTGGTAATACCGTGATGAAAGGCAACGCGAAAAAAGTTCGCCGCCTGTACCACGGCCAGGTCATCGCCGGTTTTGCCGGTGCCACCGCTGACGCCTTTACCCTCTTCGAACGCTTCGAAGGCCAGCTTGAGAAACATCAGGGCCACCTGGTGCGCGCCGCCGTCGAACTCGCCAAAGAATGGCGCACCGACCGCTCCCTGAGCCGCCTTGAAGCCATGCTCGCGGTCGCCAACAAAGACGCCTCCCTGATCATCACCGGTAACGGCGATGTGGTTGAACCCGAAGAAGGCCTGATCGCCATGGGTTCCGGCGGTGGTTACGCCCAGGCTGCTGCCAGCGCGCTGCTGAAGAAAACCGATCTGTCGGCCCGGGAAATCGTCGAAACCGCTCTCGGCATCGCCGCCGACATCTGCGTATTCACCAATCACACTCAGACCATTGAGGAGCAGGACTGCGCCGAGTAAGCCCGTGTTGGCCATCGCGCCACGGCTCATTCTTGCTTGAGGTCCGCTAAATACTATGTCCATGACTCCCCGTGAAATCGTCCACGAACTCAACCGCCACATCATCGGCCAGGACGATGCCAAGCGCGCCGTCGCCATTGCCCTGCGCAACCGCTGGCGCCGCATGCAGCTGCCTGAAGAGCTGCGTGTTGAAGTAACGCCAAAGAACATCCTGATGATCGGCCCGACCGGTGTCGGCAAAACCGAGATCGCCCGTCGCCTGGCAAAACTGGCCAATGCGCCGTTCATCAAGGTCGAAGCGACAAAATTCACCGAAGTCGGCTATGTCGGCCGTGACGTCGAATCGATCATTCGTGACCTGGCCG
Organism: Pseudomonas sp. P5_B3; assembly: GCF_056400405.1. Taxonomy (NCBI): domain Bacteria; kingdom Pseudomonadati; phylum Pseudomonadota; class Gammaproteobacteria; order Pseudomonadales; family Pseudomonadaceae; genus Pseudomonas; species Pseudomonas sp. P5_B3. The sequence continues at coordinate 229,682 of NZ_JBFULI010000002.1, forward strand.
ACGCCGCGATCAAGCTGCTGCGCGAACAGGAAATCGTCAAGGTTCGCCACCGCGCCGAAGACGCCGCAGAAGAGCGTATCCTCGACGCACTGCTGCCACCAGCACGCATGGGCTTCAGTAGTGACGACGCCCCGACTGCCGACTCCAACACCCGTCAGTTGTTCCGCAAGCGCCTGCGCGAAGGTCAGCTGGACGACAAGGAGATCGAAATCGAAGTCGCCGAAATGGCCGGCGTCGACATCTCCGCGCCACCGGGCATGGAAGAAATGACCAACCAGTTGCAGAGCCTGTTTGCCAACATGGGCAAGGCCAAGAAGAAAGCCCGCAAGCTCAAGGTCAAAGAAGCGCTCAAGCTGGTGCGCGACGAAGAAGCCAGCCGCCTGGTCAACGATGAAGAGTTGAAGGCCAAGGCCCTGGAAGCGGTCGAGCAGCACGGCATCGTGTTCATCGACGAAATCGACAAGGTCGCCAAGCGTGGCAATTCCGGTGGCGTCGATGTGTCCCGCGAAGGCGTGCAGCGTGACCTGCTGCCACTGATCGAAGGCTGCACCGTCAACACCAAGCTGGGCATGGTCAAGACCGACCACATCCTGTTCATTGCTTCCGGTGCGTTCCACCTGAGCAAGCCAAGCGACCTGGTGCCCGAGCTGCAAGGCCGCCTGCCGATTCGTGTCGAACTCAAGGCCCTGACCCCGGAAGACTTCGAACGCATCCTCAGCGAACCGCACGCCTCGCTCACCGAGCAATACTGCGCGCTGCTGAAAACCGAAGGCCTGGGCATCGAGTTCCTGCCGAGCGGCATCAAGCGCATCGCGGAGATCGCCTGGCAGGTCAACGAGAAAACCGAAAACATCGGTGCCCGTCGCCTGCACACCCTGCTCGAGCGCCTGCTCGAAGAGGTGTCGTTCAGCGCCGGCGACCTGGCCAGCGTCCATGACGACAAGGTGATCCAGATCGACGCCGACTACGTCAACAGCCACCTGGGCGAATTGGCGCAGAACGAAGACCTGTCCCGTTATATCCTGTAAGCCATACTTGTAGGAGCGAGCCTGCTCGCGATGGTSKGTCAGTTGCATTGATGTCGACTGACACACCATCGCGAGCAGGCTCGCTCCTACAGGGTTCCATCCACAACGGAACGGCGCTCATGACCCAACTCCCCACCGACATCAAGCTGCACAAAGCCTCGAAAACCCTGACGCTCAAATACGCGTCCGGCGAGGAATACACCCTGCCCGCGGAGTTCCTGCGCGTGCACTCTCCTTCCGCCGAGGTCCAGGGCCACGGCAAACCCATCCTGCAATTCGGCAAGATCAACGTCGGCCTGACCAAGGTAGAACCGGCCGGTCAGTACGCACTGAAACTGACCTTCGATGACGGTCACGACAGTGGTCTGTTCACCTGGGAATATCTGTACGAGCTGGGGCGACGTTATGACGCACTCTGGGAAGATTATCTGGCCGAGCTCAAAGCCGCCGGAAAAACCCGCGACCCGAACGAATCCATCGTCAAGCTGATGCTCTAATCCGAGCCTCTCGCTCATTAGAGGGCATTTTCTAATTTCATCTGTTTGAATGCTCCGCTTCAGGGCCGCGGAATGGCCTGCTTGCGAAAAAAATTAAACTCGGGTAACCAATGGAACTGGCAAGTTCCCTGCAGTGCTCTCTGCATTAAAAAAGCAGCGATGCAGTATTAACGGTCACCCCGAGCAGTAGTACCTGGCATTGGCTGTGTGACTACACAGCAGGACCCGGTACTCGTCTCAGGACAATGGAGCGTCGTAGATGAGTAAACAGAATAACGATGACTTGAAGTATCAGGCCTCGGAAAACACCCTGGGTCTGAATCCTGTCGTTGGGCTGCGTGGAAAGGATCTACTGGCATCTGCTCGCATGGTACTCAGGCAGGCCATCAGGCAACCCGTGCACAGCGCGAAGCATGTTGCGCATTTCGGCCTCGAACTCAAGAACGTACTGTTCGGCAAATCCGAGCTGCAACCGACCAGCGATGACCGTCGCTTCGCGGATCCGGCCTGGAGCCAGAACCCGCTCTACAAACGTTATCTGCAAACCTACCTGGCGTGGCGCAAGGAACTCCACGCCTGGATCGACGACAGTAACCTGCCAGCCAAGGATGTCAGTCGCGGGCACTTCGTGATCAACCTCATGACCGAAGCTTTCGCGCCGACCAACACGGCGGCCAACCCCGCGGCGGTCAAGCGCTTCTTCGAAACCGGCGGTAAGAGCCTCCTCGATGGTCTCTCACACCTGGCCAAGGACCTGGTGCACAACGGCGGCATGCCGAGCCAGGTCAACATGGGCGCCTTCGAGGTCGGCAAGACCCTTGGCGTGACCGAGGGCGCGGTGGTCTTTCGCAACGACGTGCTGGAGCTGATCCAGTACAAGCCGATCACAGAGCAGGTGCATGAGCGCCCACTGCTGGTGGTGCCGCCGCAAATCAACAAGTTCTACGTTTTCGACCTGAGTCCGGAAAAAAGCCTGGCGCGGTTCTGCCTGCGCAACAACGTGCAGACCTTCATCGTCAGCTGGCGCAACCCGACCAAGGAGCAGCGCGAGTGGGGCCTGTCGACCTACATCGAAGCGCTCAAGGAAGCGGTTGATGTGGTCACCTCGATCACCGGCAGCAAAGACGTGAACATGCTCGGTGCCTGCTCCGGTGGCATCACCTGCACCGCGCTGCTGGGCCACTACGCGGCAATCGGCGAGAACAAGGTCAACGCCCTCACCCTGCTGGTCAGTGTGCTCGACACCACTCTGGACAGCGACGTGGCCCTGTTCGTCGACGAGCAAACCCTCGAAGCCGCCAAGCGTCACTCCTACCAGGCCGGCGTCCTCGAAGGCCGCGACATGGCGAAAGTCTTCGCCTGGATGCGCCCCAACGACCTGATCTGGAACTACTGGGTCAACAACTACCTGTTGGGCAATGAACCGCCGGTGTTCGACATTCTGTTCTGGAACAACGACACCACCCGATTGCCCGCCGCGTTCCACGGCGACCTGATCGAGATGTTCAAAAGTAATCCGTTGACCCGTGCCGATGCACTGGAAGTGTGCGGCACGCCGATCGACCTGAAAAAAGTCACCGCCGACATCTTCTCGCTGGCTGGCACGAACGACCACATCACCCCGTGGCGTTCCTGCTACAAATCGGCGCAACTGTTCGGCGGCAACGTTGAATTCGTGCTGTCCAGCAGCGGGCACATCCAGAGCATTCTGAACCCGCCGGGCAATCCGAAATCGCGTTACATGACCAGCACCGAAATGCCCGCCAATGCCGATGACTGGCAGGAAGAGTCGACCAAACATGCCGACTCCTGGTGGCTGCACTGGCAGGCATGGCAGGCACAGCGTTCGGGCAACCTGAAAAAAGCTCCGCTGAAATTGGGCAACAAGGCCTATCCAGCGGGTGAAGCGGCGCCAGGCACCTATGTGCATGAGCGGTAACTGACACACCCGCCCCACCCCTGTGGGAGCGAGCTTGCTCGCGATGACGGTGGCAGGTTTGGCATTTGCGCTGACTGACACTCCGCTATCGCGAGCAAGCTCGCTCCCACAGGGGGCGGGGATGAATTTGAGAAAGCGACCCACAGGGCCTGAAGCATGCCGCAACCCTTCATATTCCGTACCGTCGATCTGGATGGCCAGACGCTCCGCACGGCGGTACGCCCCGGCAAGCCTCACTTGACGCCCCTGCTGATTTTCAACGGCATTGGCGCCAACCTGGAGCTGGTGTTCCCGTTCATCGCGGCTCTGGATCCGGACCTGGAAGTCATCGCCTTCGACGTACCCGGTGTCGGTGGTTCGTCGACACCGAACCGGCCGTACCGTTTTCCGAGCCTGGCGAAACTCACGGCGCGGATGCTCGACTATCTCGACTACGGGCAGGTCAACGTCATCGGCGTGTCCTGGGGTGGCGCCCTGGCCCAACAGTTCGCCTACGACTATCCGGAGCGCTGCAAGAAACTCGTGCTGGCCGCAACGGCGGCGGGTGCGGTGATGGTGCCGGGCAAACCGAAAGTGCTGTGGATGATGGCCAGCCCGCGACGTTACATCCAGCCATCCCACGTGATCCGCATTGCACCGATGATCTACGGTGGTGCGTTCCGTCGCGACCCGACGCTGGCCGCCAGCCATGCAGCCAAGGTTCGTTCAGCGGGCAAGCTCGGTTACTACTGGCAGCTGTTCGCCGGCCTCGGCTGGACCAGCATTCACTGGCTGCACAAGATCCGCCAGCCGACCCTGGTACTGGCCGGCGACGATGACCCACTGATCCCGCTAGTCAACATGCGCTTGCTGGCCTGGCGGATTCCCAACGCCCAGTTGCACATCATCGATGACGGGCATTTGTTCCTGATTACCCGGGCCGAAGCGGTGGCCCCGATCATCATGAAATTCCTGGAAGAGGAGCGCCAGCGCGCGGTGATGCATCCGCGTCCGGCGCCATTGGGCGGCTAAACCGCTGCATCAACGGTCGGCAGGACGCCGCGCCGCGCAACAACCCGTTACAGCGTCTATGGTGTTCTGGTTCGATGTATTTGTTTTTAGCCTGAAGACGAAGGAGTGTTGACTCATGCGCGAGAAACCAGCGAGGGATTCCTTACCGAATCCCGCCGCGTTCATCAATGCACAGAGTGCGATTACCGGCCTGCGCGGCCGGGATCTGTTGTCGACCCTGCGCAGCGTGGCCGCCCATGGCTTGCGCAATCCGGTACACAGTGCCCGACATGCCCTCAAACTTGGCGGTCAGCTTGGCCGTGTGCTGCTGGGTGAAACCCTGCACCCGACCAACCCGCAAGACGCTCGCTTCGCCGACCCGGCGTGGAGCCTCAACCCATTTTATCGCCGTAGCCTGCAGGCCTATTTGAGTTGGCAGAAGCAGGTCAAAAGCTGGATCGACGAGAGCAACATGAGCCCGGACGACCGCGCCCGCGCCCACTTCGCTTTCGCCTTGCTCAACGACGCCGTATCGCCCTCCAACACCCTGCTCAATCCACTGGCGGTCAAGGAACTTTTCAATTCAGGCGGTAACAGTCTGGTGCGTGGCATCAGCCATTTGGTGGACGACCTGCTGCATAACGATGGCCTGCCCCGACAAGTCACCAAGCAAGCGTTCGAGATCGGCAAGACGGTCGCCACCACCACTGGTGCCGTGGTGTTTCGCAACGAACTGCTGGAGTTGATCCAGTACAAGCCGATGAGCGAAAAGCAGTATTCCAAGCCCCTGCTGGTGGTGCCGCCGCAAATCAACAAGTACTACATCTTCGACCTCAGCCCCCACAACAGCTTCGTCCAGTACGCCCTCAAAAACGGCCTGCAAACCTTCATGATCAGCTGGCGCAACCCGGATGTGCGTCACCGCGAATGGGGGCTCTCGACTTACGTGGAAGCCGTGGAAGAGGCCATGAATGTCTGCCGGGCGATCACCGGCGCACGCGAGGTCAACCTGATGGGCGCCTGCGCCGGCGGGCTGACCATTGCCGCGCTGCAGGGTCACTTGCAGGCCAAGCGGCAGTTGCGCAGGGTGTCCAGCGCGACTTATCTGGTGAGCCTGCTCGACAGCCAACTGGACAGCCCCGTTTCGCTGTTCGTCGACGAACAGACTCTGGAGGCAGCCAAGCGCCGCTCCTATCAAAAAGGTGTGCTGGACGGCCGCGACATGGCCAAGGTCTTCGCCTGGATGCGCCCCAATGACTTGATCTGGGGCTACTTCGTCAACAACTACCTGTTGGGCAAGGAGCCACCGGCGTTCGACATCCTCTACTGGAACAACGACAACACACGTCTGCCTGCGGCCCTGCATGGCGACCTGCTGGACTTCTTCAAGCACAACCCGCTGACTCACCCGGGCGGGCTGGAAGTGTGTGGCACGCCGATCGATTTACAGAAGGTCACCATCGACAGCTTCAGCGTCGCCGGCATCAACGATCACATCACGCCGTGGGATGCGGTGTATCGCTCGACGCTGTTGCTCGGTGGCGAGCGGCGCTTCGTGCTGTCCAACAGCGGTCATGTGCAGAGCATCCTCAACCCGCCGAGCAATCCGAAAGCCAACTTCGTCGAGAACGGCAAACTGAGCAGCGACCCACGGGCCTGGTACTACGACGCCAAGCGTGTCGACGGCAGTTGGTGGACCCAATGGCTGGGCTGGATTCAGGAACGCTCCGGCGCGCAGAAGGAAACCCACATGGCGCTCGGCAACCAGAACTACCCACCGATGGAGGCAGCACCCGGTACTTACGTGCGCGTGCGCTGACGTTCAACGCGCCGCGGCCTCCGCCGGCCGTGGCAAGACCCGATCATTAAGAAGACTGGATGAAAACCCGCGACCGGATCCTCGAATGTGCCCTGCAATTGTTCAATCAAAAGGGCGAACCGAATGTCTCCACCATGGAAGTTGCCAATGAAATGGGCATCAGCCCGGGCAACCTCTACTACCACTTCCACGGCAAAGAACCGCTGATTCTCGGGCTGTTCGAGCGCTTTCAGGGCGAACTGGCGCCCTTGCTCGATCCACCGGCCGATGTCGAACTGGCACCCGAAGATTACTGGCTGTTCCTGCACCTGATCGTCGAGCGCCTGTCCCACTACCGGTTCCTGTTCCAGGATCTGTCGAACCTCGCCGGACGCCTGCCGAAACTGGCCAAGGGCATTCGCAATCTGCTCAATGCACTCAAGCGCACACTAGCGTCGCTGCTGGCACGATTACAGGCGCAAGGGCTGCTGGTCAGCGATACCCAGGCATTGGGGCAACTGGTGGAGCAGATCACCCTGACCCTGCTGTTCTCACTGGATTACCAGCGGATTCTCGATCGCGAAGGCGAGGTGCGGCTGGTGGTTTACCAGATCATGATGCTGGTGGCGCCACACTTGCTGCCGTCGATGAAGGCTGCGACCGAACAGATGGCGCTGGAGTATCTGAAAGACCACGAATAACTCTGGCCACAACGAACCCTGTGGGAGCGAGCTTGCTCGCGATGAGGCCATCACATCCAACATTGATGTTGGTTGATCCACCGCCATCGCGAGCAAGCTCGCTCCCACAGTGGGCTTGTGTCGCTCAGAGATTCGCGCACAAACAAAAACGCCCGACCTTTACAGGCCGGGCGTTTTCTTGAGCCCTGAGAATCAGGACTGACTGGTTGGCGTCGATGGAGTTGGCGCGACAGTCGGGGTGACAGCAGGGGTCGGCGCGGCAGCGGAGTTCGATGCGCTGACCGGAGCTGCCGGGGTCGCCGGTTTGGCAGCTGCCACTGCTGGTTTTGGCGCGGCGGCTTTTGGAGCTGCCGGCTTTTTCACTGCAGGTTTTTTCGCCGCAGCGGGTTTGGCCGCTGGCTTGGCAACAGCTGGTTTTGCTGCAGCCGTTTTAGCCGCAGGCTTGGCAGCCGGTTTAGCGGCTGGCTTGGCTGCTGGCTTCGCCGCTGCAGGTTTTGCAGCAGCGGTTTTAGCAGCAGGCTTGGCCGCCGCTTTTGCCAGTGGCTTGGCTGCGGTTTTTGCGGCCGGCTTGGCAGCAGGTTTGGCTGCAGCGGTTTTCGCCGCAACAGGCGCAACCTTGGCACCGGTCAGTTTTTCGATCTGCTTGGTCAGGGTCTCGACCTTGCTGTGCAGTGCCTTCACTTCATTGCGGCTCGGTACGCCCAGACGAGAAATGGCACTGTTCAGACGCTTGTCGAAAGCGCCTTCCAGCTCATCCCACTTGCCCAGTGCGCGATCTTTCACGCCGCTGATGCGCGACTTGGCCGAGGAAGCAGAGTCCTTGGCGGCGTCGACTGTCTTGCCAACAGCGCTCTTGGTGAGCTTCTCGGCTTTCTCGCCGTCCTTAACCAATGTATCGAAGAGTTTGCTGCCGTCAGTGTCGATCTTCGAGTACACGCCTAAACCAGCCAGCCAGATTTTTCGAGAGTATTCTTCAACCTTCCCGATCCACGAGCTGCCTTCTTTTTCGGTTTTCTTTTTAACAGCCATCCCGTTCTCCTTAAGATTTACGCGCGACACGTTCGAGCAATGCCGTCAGCTCATCGAGCTTAGCAGAGAGTGTCTCAACGTCATGTTTAGACGGAATGCCGATACGATTCAAGGCACTTGCGACACGCGTATCGAACGCCTTCTCGACCTTGTCGAGTTGAACTTCGACGCGGCCTTTGAAAGTGCTGACTTCACTCTTGGCTTCATCGATTTCGGCATTGGCCGCTTCCAGTTTCTCGGCGACTACCTTTTTGCCTTTCTTTTCAACAACCTGACCAGCCTTGATCAGCTCTTGAAAGTATTCGCTACCCTCTTGACCGACCTTGGCGTAGGCACCCAGGCCTGCCAGCCAGATCTTGCGGGCATAGGATTTGACGTCGCTCAGCGTGCCGGTCGATGCGTCGGTTTTTTTCTTCAAAATGGCTTTGGCCATGGTGCACCTCACGCGCAGAAGGTTTGAGGAACCGCCCGGATAAGTGTCGGGCACTGGCACAAAGTAGGGAGAAAAATTAGAAACGGCACCCTAACAAATGACATAAACCGTCGGGCACGCCACATAAAAAATGTAGGAGTGAGCCTGCTCGCGATGGCGGCTAACCAGTCAACATTGATGTTGGCTGACATTCCGTCATCGCGAGCAGGCTCACTCCTACAAGGGATGCGATTTCAATCGGGAATCAGACCAGGACCTTATCCAGCGCCTTTTCGATTTCCGCTTTGATCATGCCGCTCATGGCCGACATCATCAGGCCCAGTTCCACTTCGACGCGAATCGAATCCTCGGCGACATGCACCGCGCCCTTCACACCCGAGCGCTTGAGGTTCAGGGTGTCGCCGGACCACTGCGGCTCCAGGCCATACTGATCGGAAAGTTTCTGCGCCAGCTTGTCGGCCTTCTCGCGAGCCGCTTCCTTACCCAGGCCATGGGCACGTTCAACACTAATACGGGCCATCAAATGACTCCTGCTTTATGGATGCTTTCCCGAGGCATCTTGACCTCTGCTGCGTCAAAACGTCCCGATGGTTGCCCATCTTACCTTCAGCCTTGCCAAGACAAAGCATGGCTTGGGGATTAGAATGTCGCGCATTCTCTTTTGGTGACAGCGATATGACTGATCAGCGCAAAGGCAGCGATGCCGAACCCACCACTCACTTCGGCTTCAAAAACGTTCCGGAAAGCCAGAAAGCGGAAAAAGTCGCTGAGGTTTTCCATTCGGTAGCCGCCAAGTACGACCTGATGAACGACCTTCTGTCGGGCGGCATGCACCGTTTGTGGAAGCGTTTCGCGATCGAACTGTCGGGCGTGCGCACCGGCAACCGCGTGCTGGATATCGCCGGCGGTACCGGCGACCTGACCCGCAAGTTCTCGCATCTGGTAGGCCCGACCGGCCAGGTCGTGTTGGCCGACATCAACGAGTCCATGCTCAAGGTCGGTCGTGACCGCCTGCTGGACCTCGGCGTGGCCGGCAACGTTGAATTCGTCCAGGCCGATGCGGAAAAACTGCCGTTCCCGGACAACCATTTCGACTGCGTGACCATCGCCTTCGGCCTGCGCAACGTGACCCACAAGGAAGATGCCCTGCGCTCGATGCTGCGCGTGCTCAAGCCTGGCGGCCGTTTGTTGGTTCTGGAGTTCTCCAAGCCGACCAACGCGTTGATGTCCAAGGCCTACGACGCCTACTCGTTCGCCTTCATGCCGCTGATGGGCAAGCTGATCACCAACGACTCGGAAAGCTATCGCTACCTGGCCGAATCGATCCGCATGCACCCGAATCAGGAAACCCTGAAGTCGATGATGGTCGAGGCCGGTTTCGACCGTGTGACCTATCACAACATGACCGCAGGCATCGTCGCCCTGCACCGCGGCATCAAGCCCTGATGCTGCTCGCCGGCCTGCTCGCCAGCGTTGAACTCGGCCTGAACCGGGTGCTGCGTCTCGACAGCACGGCGCTGCCGCGGCTGGCGCATTTGACCGGCAAAGTGATTGCCGTCGATTGCCGCAGCCCGGCGCTGCAACTGTTCATCCTGCCCAGCGACGAAGGCCTGATGCTCGCCTCCCAGTGGGAAACCGGCGCCGACTGTACCCTGCGTGCACCGGCTTCGAGCCTGCTGAAACTGGCCACGAGCAAGGACAAGACCTCGACCCTGCACAGCCCTGAAGTCGAACTCGACGGGGACAGCGGCGTGCTGCTGGAACTGGCGGCGATCCTCCAGGACCTGGAGCTGGACTGGGAGTACGAACTCGCACGCGTGCTGGGCCCTGTGGCCACGCAACTGGTCGGCGGTCACCTGCGCAGCCGCGCCCGCTGGTATCAGCAAGGCTTTGCCAGCCTGGGCCAGAACCTGGGCGAATACCTGGCCGAAGAGTCGCGCACCCTGGTCGGTCAGCGCGAAGCCGAAGCCCGATTCAGTGAACTGGACCAGATCAAGCTCGATCTGGAACGTCTCGAGGCGCGTTTCGAGCGCCTTTCCCGATCCCTCGACCCAAGCGATAACGCATGAAGCTGCTTGCCGTCCGCCGTTTGTTGCGCATCCAGCGCGTCGTGATCCGCTACCGCCTCGATGACCTGCTGTTCGCCCTGCCACTGCCCTGGTTCCTGCGGGCGCTGCGTTATGCCCTGCCGTGGCGCTGGTTCCCGCGCAAGACCCTGGACCTGAGCCGTGGCGCGCGCTTGCGCCTGGCATTGCAGGACCTGGGGCCGATTTTCATCAAGTTCGGGCAGATCCTGTCCACCCGCCGCGACCTGTTGCCCGAAGATATCGCCGACGAACTGATGAAGCTGCAGGACCGCGTTCCGCCGTTCGACTCGCAAGTGTCGGTCAAGCTGATCGAAGAACAACTCGGCAAGAAAATCAGCGAAGTCTTCAGCCGTTTCGACGTCGAGCCGCTGGCCTCGGCCTCAGTGGCGCAGGTGCATGCCGCGCAACTGAAAACCGGTGAAGAAGTGGTGGTCAAGGTGATCCGCCCCGGCCTCAAACCGGTGATCGCCCAGGACCTGGCGTGGCTGTTCATCCTCGCTCGCGCCGCCGAAAAACTCTCGGCCGATGCGCGCCTGCTACACCCGGTGGACGTGGTCAGCGATTACGAAAAAACCATCTACGACGAACTCGACCTGCTGCGCGAAGCGGCCAACGCCAGCCAGTTGAAGCGCAATTTCGACGGCTCGCCGCTGCTGTACGTGCCGCAAGTCCATTGGGACTGGTGTCGGCCGAAAGTGCTGGTAATGGAACGCATCTACGGCATTCAGGTTACCGATCTGGCGACCCTGGCCGACCAGCGTACCGACATGAAAATGCTCGCCGAGCGTGGCGTGGAGATTTTCTTCACCCAGGTGTTCCGCGACAGCTTTTTCCACGCCGACATGCACCCGGGCAATATTTTCGTCAGCACCGTGAATCCGTGGAGCCCGCAGTACATCGCCATCGACTGCGGCATCGTCGGCAGCCTGACCCCGGAAGACCAGGATTACCTGGCGCGCAACCTGTTCGCCTTCTTCAAGCGCGATTACCGTCGCGTGGCGCAGTTGCACATCGATTCGGGCTGGGTGCCGGCAGAAACCAAACTCAACGAATTCGAAGCAGCGATCCGCACGGTGTGCGAGCCGATCTTCGAAAAACCACTGAAGGATATTTCCTTCGGCCAGGTGCTGATGCGCCTGTTCCAGACCGCGCGACGCTTCAACATGGAAGTGCAGCCACAGCTCGTGCTGCTGCAGAAGACCCTGCTGAACATCGAAGGCCTGGGCCGCCAGCTGTACCCGGAGCTCGACCTGTGGAACACCGCGCAGCCGTTCCTCGAACGCTGGATGCGCGAGCGGGTCAGCCCCAAAGCCCTGCTCGGCAACGTGCACAGCCAGGTCGAACAGATCCCGCACCTGGCCAACATGGCCCGCGACCTGCTCGAACGCATGTCCCAACCCCATGCCCTCAACCCGCCGCCAGCGTGGCATCGACGCCGTGACGACTGGTTCCTGCGCCTGCTCGGTACGGCCCATCTGGCCGGTGGCGCGATCCTCGCTGCTGGCGGGCCGCTGAACCAGTTGGCTTACTGGCCGGCCGGCATCATGATGGCCGTCGGTTTGTATCTGGTCGTTCGCCGATAGCCAGTCGCGCAACACGCTGGCACACTGTTTGGACGCTGCATTGAACGTAGGCCCCCGATTACTGAAGTGCGGGCCCGTATCGGAGTCGTAGATGAAGAATTGGCTGGACGAGATCAAGTGGGACGCGGACGGCCTGGTGCCGGCGATTGCCCAGGATCACAAGACCGGGCGCGTCCTGATGATGGCCTGGATGAACCGCGAAGCACTGGAGCTGACCGCTGCCGAGAACCGCGCCATTTACTGGTCGCGCTCCCGTGGCAAGCTGTGGCGCAAGGGCGAAGAGTCCGGCCATGTGCAAACCCTGCACGAGATGCGCCTGGACTGCGACGCCGACGTCATCATCCTGATGGTCGAGCAGATCGGCGACATTGCCTGCCATACCGGCCGCCAGAGCTGCTTCTACCGCGTCTTTGAAAACGGAGACTGGACAACGGTCGACCCGGTGCTCAAAGATCCGCACGCAATCTACTCCGCAGGGCATACACATGAGTGACACACTGACCCGTCTGGCCGAAGTACTGGAAGAGCGCAAAGGCGCCGCCGCCGACAGCTCGTATGTCGCCAGCCTGTATCACAAGGGCTTGAACAAAATTCTGGAAAAAGTCGGCGAAGAGTCGGTCGAAACCATCATTGCCGCCAAGGATGCCGCCATCAGCGGCGACTGCAGCGATGTGATCTACGAAACCGCCGATTTGTGGTTCCACAGCATGGTCATGCTCGCCCAATTGGGGCAGCATCCACAGGCTGTACTCGATGAACTGGACCGTCGCTTCGGTCTCTCCGGACACGCCGAGAAAGCCTCGCGCCCGTCCGCCTGAATAACTATTAGAGAGGAGCAGCAGCATGGGCATTTTTGACTGGAAACACTGGATCGTCATCCTGGTTGTCGTGGTACTGGTGTTCGGCACCAAGAAACTGAAAAACCTCGGCACCGACGTCGGCGAATCGATCAAGGGTTTCAAGAAAGCCATGAACGACGACGAAAAACCGGCTGACCCGAATGCGAACCCGGCCCAACCAGTGCCACCGGTACAGCCACAGGCCTCGGTGAACCAGCCGCACACCATCGACGTGCAGGCACAGAAAGTCGAAGAGCCGATCCGCAAAGACGTGTGAGCACTGACTAATGTTTGGTATCAGCTTCTCTGAACTGCTGCTCGTCGGCCTCGTCGCCCTGCTGGTGCTGGGCCCCGAGCGCTTGCCGGGCGCTGCGCGCACCGCTGGCCTGTGGGTCGGGCGCCTGAAGCGCAGCTTCAACGCGATCAAACAGGAAGTTGAACGTGAAATCGGTGCCGACGAGATTCGTCGGCAACTGCACAACGAGCACATCCTGTCGCTTGAGCAGGAGGCGCGGAAAATCTTCACGCCGACCCAGCAGGAGCCGACGCCGGTGGAGCATGTGGGAGAGCAAACGATTCAGGCTCCCGCCGCTAGCGTCGCAGCACCTGCTGCAACGGCAGAACCTGCACCCGTTGTTGCAGCCACTCCGGTTGAACCCGTTACACCTGCGGCTGCGCCCGTTGCGCCGGCCCCTCATGACCCAACACTGCCGCCGCGAGCCCCATGAGCGACCTTCCCGAAAACGACCAGCACATGCCGCTGGTTTCGCACCTCACCGAGTTGCGTACCCGACTGCTGCGCTGCGTAGCGGCGATTTTCATCATCTTCGCCGGCCTGTTTGCTTTCACCCAGCAGATCTACACCTTCGTCTCCACACCGCTGCGCCAGTACTTGCCAGCCGGCGCGACGATGATTGCCACCGACGTGTCGTCGCCGTTCCTCACGCCACTGAAACTGACGATGATGGTCTCGCTGTTCCTGGCGATTCCGGTGATCCTGCATCAGATCTGGGGTTTCATCGCCCCCGGCCTGTACAAGCATGAAAAACGCATTGCCGTGCCCTTGCTGGTCTCCAGCATCTTTTTGTTCTACGCCGGCATGGCCTTCGCCTATTTCCTGGTGTTCCCGCTGATCTTCAAGTTCTTCGCCTCCGCCACTCCGGCCGGCGTGGAAATGATGACCGACATCACCAGCTACCTCGATTTCGTCATGACGCTGTTCTTTGCCTTTGGCGTGGCGTTCGAAATCCCGGTAGCCGTGGTGCTGCTGGTGTGGATCGGTGTGGTCGACGTCAAATACCTGAAGAAAATCCGCCCGTACGTGATCATCGGCTGCTTCGTGGTCGGCATGATCCTGACGCCGCCGGACATCTTCTCGCAGACCTTGCTGGCCGTGCCGATGTGGCTGTTGTTCGAGATCGGCATCCTGTTTGGCAGCCTGATCAGCAAGCGTGGCGAGCACCCGGACGACCAGCCGGCTGACGACAACAACGACCAGCCGCCAGCGACTCAACCGTGAACCTGCTGCTGCTCATCGAGGCCGACTTCATTGCGGCCGACCGGGTGATCCTGCGTGATCGCCGGTTGACGCACATGCAGGAAGTCCACCGCTGTGAAGTGGGCGACAGCATGCGCGTCGGGCGGATCGGCGGGCTGATGGGCTCGGCAGAAGTGCTGCGCCTGGACGCCGACGAGGCGGAATTGCGCGTCACCCTCGACCAGCCGCCACCGGCCAAGCTGCCATTGACCCTGGTATTGGCTCTGCCACGGCCCAAGATGCTGCGCAGGGTGTTTCAGACCGTGGCGGCCATGGGTGTGCCACGGATCGTGCTGGTCAACAGCTATCGCGTCGAGAAGAGCTTCTGGCAGACGCCGTTCCTGGAGCCCGAGGCGATTCGCGAGCAGTTGATCCTCGGCCTCGAACAGGCACGGGACAGCGTGCTGCCGGAAGTCGTCATCGAGAAGCGCTTCAAACCCTTCGTCGAAGACCGTTTACCGGCGATCACCGAAGGCACCCTCGGCCTGGTGGGGCATCCGGGCAATTACCCGCCCTGCCCTCGCGCACTCAGCGAACCGGTGACCCTGGCCATCGGCCCCGAGGGTGGCTGGATTCCCTACGAGATCGACCTGCTGGGCAAATCCGGCCTGCAACCGGTGCAACTGGGCGAGCGCATCCTGCGCGTCGAAACCGCCGTGACCGCGCTGCTGGCCCGACTCTTCTAAACCAGACACAATCCCCCTGTGGGAGCGAGCTTGCTCGCGATGGCGATTTACCAGCCGCCATTGCAGTGGCAGACACACCGTCATCGCGAGCAAGCTCGCTCCCACAAATTCATCATCTGCCCCGGAAACTCACTTGCCCATACATCGGGCAGCGCCTACAGAACCTCGCGCCCCTGCCGATACACCCCCCATAAAACCAAAATGTGGTCCGGGGAGTTCCAGCATGTACCAATGGCTAGCCGAGAATCTGGGAAACGTCAGCGTCAAACGCAAGCTGGGGATCGGCTTCGGCCTGGTGCTGTTACTGACCCTGCTGATCACCTTCACCGGCTGGAGCGGCCTGAGCGGCGTTACCAGCCGTGGCGATAAACTGGGGTTCATCGCCAGTCTCAACGACCTGACCAAGGACCTGCGCATCGCTCGCCTGGATTACGAGATGCGTCGCGGCGAACAAGGTCCCGGCGCCGTCAACGATCTGTTGGGCAAACTCGAAAGCGGCCTGCAGACCGCTCGCGGCCTGATCGAGCAACCGGCTGATACGGCCATGGTCGATCAACAACTGGCCGCTGTCGCCGAATACCGCCGTGCCTTCAGCGACATGACCCAGGCCGGCGCCCAGCGTGAAGACGCCCGCAGCAAACTCGGCGCCACCGCCGACAACGCCGTGGCCCGCGTCGCCGAAGTGGAAAAATCCGTGCTGCAAGGCGACAGCGTGGCGGCGTTCAACAGCGTGATCGACCTGAGCAAACTGATCCAGCAGGCGCGTTTCCAGGTGCGCGGCTACACCTACAGCGGCAAGAGCGAGGCCGAACAGCCAGCCCTCGACGCGATCGACAACGCCCTGAAGAACCTCGAGAGCCTGCCGGCCAAACTGCCTGAAGAACACATCGCCAACCTGAAACAGGCGACTGATTCGCTGAAGGCCTACCGCGCCGCGGTCAGCCAGTTCCGCGACTCCCAGGTGGCCAGTGCCAAGGCCCTGGTACGCATGTCCGCCCAAGGCGAGATCCTGCTGGACATGAGCCAGAAACTCACCGTCTCGCAAACCGTCGTGCGCGACACCGATGCCGCCCACGCCAAGAACATGCTGACCCTCGCCACTGTGCTGGCCATTGCTTTCGGGCTGCTGGCCGCCTGGGCGATCACCCGACAGATCATCATTCCGTTGAATCAGACCCTGGCTGTCGCCGAACGCGTCGCCAGTGGTGACCTGACCCACAACCTGACGTCGCAGCGCCGCGACGAACTCGGCCAGTTGCAGCGTGCCATGCAGAGCATGACCCAGGGTCTGCGCGAACTGATCGGCGGCATCAGCGATGGCGTCACGCAAATCGCCAGCGCCGCCGAAGAGCTGTCCGCCGTCACCGAGCAGACCAGCGCCGGGGTCAACAGCCAGAAAGTCGAGACCGATCAGGTCGCCACTGCCATGAACGAAATGACCGCCACCGTTCAGGAAGTCGCGCGCAACGCTGAAGAAGCATCCGAAGCAGCAGTCGCTGCTGACCAGCAGGCCCGCGAAGGCGACAAAGTGGTCGGCGAAGCCATCGCCCAGATCGAGCGCCTGGCCGTCGAAGTCGGCAACTCCACCGAAGCCATGGGTCATCTCAAGCGCGAAAGCGACAAGATCGGCAGCGTGCTCGACGTGATCAAATCCGTGGCCCAGCAAACCAACCTGCTGGCGCTCAACGCGGCGATTGAAGCCGCCCGCGCCGGTGAAGCCGGGCGTGGTTTTGCCGTGGTGGCAGACGAAGTCCGCAGCCTGGCCCAGCGCACCCAGAAGTCCACCGAAGAGATCGAAGAGCTGATCGTCGGCCTGCAAAGCGGCACGCAGCAAGTGGCGACCATCATGGACAACAGCCGCAACCTGACCGACAGCAGCGTCGAACTGACCCGCCGCGCCGGCGGCTCACTGGAAAGCATCACCCGCACCGTCTCGGCGATTCAGGCGATGAACCAGCAGATCGCCGCTGCCGCCGAGCAGCAGAGCGCCGTGGCCGAAGAGATCAACCGCAGCGTGCTGAACGTACGGGATGTGTCGGATCAGACGTCGGCAGCCAGTGAGGAGACCGCAGCCTCCAGTGTTGAACTGGCGCGACTGGGTACACATTTGCAGATGCTGGTGGGCAGATTCAAGATTTGAGGTGATGCCGTCGCGGGCAAGCCCGCTCCTACAGGGAATTGCGTTGTACACAACCTTGTGGGAGCGGGCTTGCCCGCGATGGCGGCCTACAGGTCGCCGCAATTAGGGAGCCTGACGCAAGAACGCCTGCGCCCGCTGTCTCACACTGGTCATCGCCGTCAAAAAAAAACCCGCTTTCGCGGGTTTTTTTATTATGCCAACTGAGGCTGTTCGCTCATCGGCTTGAGCGGCAGCAACGGCGCATGGGGATCGGCCTTGACCGACTTGCGCCAGGCGTCCAGCCACTCTGGGTGCCCTTCGCTCCAGACCTGCTCATGCAGGCGGGCCAAAGCCACCGGGTCGCTCAACAGCTGCACACGTTCGTTGTTGGTCAGACCTTCAGGTCCAACCTTCATCGCGTGCCGCACCCGCTCGATCCGCAGCCATTCGATCGGCTCGGCCTGACGGTGACGGGAAGTCGCCAGCGAGCACGCCAGGGCGTTCTGCTGTGGATCGACCACCGAACGGACGAAGCCGTCGTTCAGCGCATGCCAGCGGTTTTCGTGGGTGTACTGGTCGGTGGCCAGCAAGGCCTGCGGCGGATTGTATTCCTCAGGGATCAGGAACAGGCTCTCGTCGCGGGACTTGAGGCCCAAACCGACGCGGCTGGAAATCACCGACACCGGGATCGACAGCATCAAAGAACCGACAATCGGCACCAGCCACCACAGGAAGCTCGGGTTCAGCCAGATCACCAGCATGGCCCAGAAGAAGCCCAGAAGGGTTTGCGGGCCGTGGCGCTTGACCGCTTCGCTCCACGGCGTGGAGTCGTCGTCACGTTGCGGCGAGTTCCAGGTCGCGGCCCAGCCGAGGAACGCGGCGAGGACGAAGCGGGTGTGGAAGATCATCCGCACCGGCGCCAGCAGCATGGAGAACAGCATCTCCAGCAGCATCGACAGGGTCACCTTGAATTTGCCGCCAAACTCTTTCGCGCCCTTGGCCCAGATCAGGATGATGCTCAACAGCTTCGGCAGGAACAGCAGCACGATAGTGGTCGAGAACAGCGCAATCGCTTTGTCCGGGTGCCATTGTGGCCACAGCGGATAAAGCTGACGCGGTTCGAGGAAGTACTGCGGCTCCATCAGCGTGTTGACCGCCAGCAGCGCGGTCGACAGCACCAGGAAGAAGAACCACAACGGCGCCGACAGGTAAGACATCACACCGGTCAGGAACACCGCACGGTGCACCGGGTGCATGCCCTTGACCAGGAACAGGCGGAAGTTCATCAGGTTGCCGTGGCACCAGCGACGGTCTCGCTTGAGTTCGTCCAACAGGTTTGGCGGCAGTTCTTCGTAGCTGCCCGGCAAGTCGTAGGCAATCCACACACCCCAACCGGCACGGCGCATCAGCGCGGCCTCAACGAAGTCGTGGGACAGGATCGAGCCGGAGAACGCGCCTGTACCGGGCAACGGCGCCAGGGCGCAGTGGTCGATGAACGGCTTCATGCGGATGATCGCGTTGTGGCCCCAGTAGTGCGACTCGCCCAACTGCCAGAAGTGCAGACCGGCGGTGAACAGCGGGCCGTACACACGAGTGGCGAACTGCTGCATGCGCGCATACAGGGTATCCATGCCTGACGCACGTGGCGCGGTCTGGATAATCCCGGCGTCCGGCGTGGCTTCCATCAGGCGCACCAGACTGGTCAGGCACTCGCCGCTCATCACCGAGTCGGCGTCGAGTACGACCATGTACTTGTAGTCACCGCCCCAACGACGGCAGAAGTCATCGAGGTTGCCGCTTTTACGTTTTACGCGACGACGACGGCGGCGATAGAAGATCTTGCCGAAGCCCCCGGCTTCACGGCAGACATCCAGCCAGGCCTGTTGCTCGGCGACACAGATATCGGCGTCGTTACTGTCGCTGAGGACGAAGAAGTCGAAGCGGTCCAGGTCACCCGTGGCCGCGACCGACTCGAAAGTCGCGCGCAAACCGGCGAATACCCGTGGCACGTCTTCGTTGCAGATCGGCATCACCAGGGCGGTGCGCGCATCCTTGGGAATCGGCTCGTTGCCGGCACTTTTACCGGAGATACGGTATTTATCGTGGCCGGTCAGCAATTCGAGGAAGCCCATCAGTGCGGTCCAGAAACCGGCCGATACCCAGCAGAACAGAATCCCGAACAGGATCAGGATGCTGGTCTGCAACGCATACGGCAGCACTTGCGTGGCGGTTTGCAGCAGCGGTTGGTGCAGCACTTCGTTGAGGTCGACGAACGACCAGCCCTGGTACGGCATGATGCCTTTCATGTACCAGCCGGCAACGATGGTCTGGCCGAGCATCAGCAGCAACAGAATGTAGCGACGGATCGAACCCACGGTGCGCCAGCGCGCGGCAGGCAACACCCGTTCGTCCTTCGGCGGCTTCGGCGGGTTGGTTCGACCGGTCATCCGGCGCCAGCCACGCACCAGAATGTTGGTGCGCCACGGCTCCGGCACGACCTTGGTCCGCCGGATCGGCGGGGTCGCCTTGAGGCAGACCCGGCCGTTGGCGTCGAGCGCCAGCATTTCCGCGTCCTGCAGCTCCTCGGCGGTGCTCAGGGTCAGGCGTTTGCCGACCGAAGCCTGGGCGGCTTCGGTCGGGGCATCGAACGTCGATGACGACAGGCGTTCGTGCAATTCGCTGAAAGACTGGCAGCCCGCGAGTTCCGCGCGCTGCTCGTCGGTCATCGGCAGATGCGCCAGATACTCGGAGAGAGTTTCTGGCCGTACTTGAGAGTTACTCATCGGCAGGCAACTGATAGCTCCAGGTTTCGGTCAGGACTTCTTCAGTCGGGGCCGATTCCGGTGTGGCTGGGGCCGCGTCGGCAGCGGCAGGCTGCTTGGCGTCTTTATTGGCCTTGTCCTTGGCCTCTGCAGCAGGCTTCGCTTCAGACTGCTTGGCCTCCGCTTGCTTGGCTTCCTTGTCCGCTTTCTCTTGTTGCTTGGCGGCAACCTTGTCGGCCTTGGCAACCGACGAGTTCGACGACGGGATCGAAGTCTTGGCCAGGTCCGCCGGCACAATATTCTGCACCAGTGCAGCACGCATTTCAGTGGCCTTGCCCGGATCCTTGATCTTCATCCGCAGGGTCAGGCGCCAGCCCTTGGTTTCAGGGTTGTAGCGCACGCTGTTTTCCACCAGTTCGGCGTTGTCGCCGATGCTGACCTGGCTGCGAACTTCCGCATCTGCCGGCAATGCCGCCAGAGACGGGCCTTCGAAGTCCACCAGATAGGCAACGCTGCCGTCCGGCTGACGAATCAGGTTGGACTGTTTGACGTCACCGGTGGAACGCAGGGTCTGTTTGACCCAGGCGCTGTCCGGCGCGTGAATCGTCTCTTCGTCCATGGTCCAGTGCATACGATAAGCGACATCGAGCGGCTGGCCAGGTTCCGGCAATTTTTCCGGGTTCCAGAAGGCAACGATGTTGTCGTTGGTTTCGTCGGCGGTCGGAATCTCGACCAGGTCGACCGTGCCCTTGCCCCAGTCACCCTTCGGCTCGATCCAGGCGCTTGGGCGCTTGTCGTAGCGATCGTCGAGGTCTTCGTAGTGGCTGAAGTCACGGCCACGTTGCAGCAGACCGAATCCGCGCGGGTTTTCCACGCTGAAGTTGCTCACGGCCAGGTGTTTCGGGTTGTTCAGCGGACGCCAGATCCACTCGCCGTTGCCGGCATGGATCGCCAGACCGCTGGAGTCGTGCAGCTCGCGACGGTAGTTCAGTACTTTCGACGGCTGGTTGGCGCCGAACAGGTACATGCTGGTCAACGGGGCGATACCCAGCTTGCCGACCTTGTCACGCAGGAACATCTGCGCCTTGACGTCGACGATGGTATCGCTGCCCGGACGCAAAATAAGGCGATAGGCGCCGGTGGCACGTGGCGAATCCAGCAGGGCGAAGATCACCAGGTGCTTGTCGCCTGGCTTGGGCTGCTGAATCCAGAACTCGCGAAAGCGCGGGAATTCTTCGCCGGACGGCAACGCGGTATCAAGCGCCATGCCGCGAGCGGACAAGCCATAGACGTGACCCTTGCCGACGACGCGGAAGTAGCTCGCGCCGAGCATGGTCATGATTTCGTCTTGCTTGTCGGCCTTGTTGATCGGGTACAGCACACGGAAACCGGCATAACCCAGTTGTTCAGTGGCCTTGGGATCGAACTGCATGTCGCCGAAATCGAAACGACTCGGGTCGTATTTGATCTCTTCGACGGTGTTCGCAGTGATTTCGTTGATTTTCACCGGCGTATCGAAATGCATGCCCTGGTGATAGAAGGACAGCTTGAACGGCGTCTTCTGATCAGCCCATTCGGCTTTTTCCGTCAAAAAGCGAATTTTCTGATAGTCCGCGAATTTCATGTCGCGGAACTCGTTCGGCAGGTTACTGCGCGGCGCTTCGTATTTCTGCCCGGCCAGCTCTTTTGCCTTGGCCGATACATCATCCAGACTAAATGCCCAAAGCTGGCCGGCGCTGAGCAGGCAGAGCAATGCAGAGCCCGCTACCAGGGCGCTGCGTAACCGTTTGGCAGACAATTTTGGTGCGTTACAGGGACTAACAATCACGAGCAACCCTCGCCGAAAACAGATCAAAAAACCAACGGCCAGTTAAAGGGTCTGCACGGTGTACGGTATGAAAAAACCGCCCTTGCAAACCACTCTTGCCAAGTTGGCGAGCATTGTTCCGACTCCGCTGGGGCGAAATGATTCCCCAATCGGATCCGGACAAGTCTCTACCTAAGTCAAAATGGACCAACGAACGCTGATCCCCGTAGCGCGCGATTATCTAGTAGGCCGCGTTACAACGCATCAGGGGTAACAAAGTATTTATCGCGAAAAAGCCCTGCTTTCAGTCGAATTGAGCGTAAAAACTTGTTTCAAACGCTTTCAGGTCTGTAACAGGAAGGTTACCGGGCCATCATTGACCAGGTGCACCTGCATATCCGCGCCGAATCTACCTGATGCCACAGTGCCATGCACCTGTTTCGCTTTGTTTAATAAATAGTCGAATAGCTCCTCGCCCAGCGCCGGAGGGGCCGCAGTCGAAAAACTCGGACGCAGCCCGTTTTTAGTATCGGCAGCCAGAGTGAACTGAGAGACCAGCAGCAGCCCGCCGCCCACATCCGCCAAGGATAGATTCATCTTGCCCTCAGCGTCACTGAACACCCGATAGTTAAGCAGCTTATTGAGAAGTTTGTCGGCGCTGGCCCGCGTGTCGTCGGGCTCGACGGCTACCAGGACCAGCAATCCCTGATCGACGGCACCTACGACTTCGCCCGCGACCTCGACCCGCGCGCCGCGCACCCGTTGCAACAGGCCCTTCATGCTTCTTCAGGCGGCAGGTCAAGCAGTCGCCGGGCCATCAGATTGGCGGCGCGCACCAGCGCGTCGGTGATGCCCGGTTCGGAAGCGGCATGACCGGCATCGCGGATGACCTGCAGTTCGCTGTTCGGCCAGGCTTGATGCAATTCCCAGGCGTTATCCAGCGGGCAGATCACGTCATAGCGACCATGGATGATCACGCCGGGCAAATGGGCGATCTTGTCCATGTTGCGGATCAACTGGTTCGGCTCCAGGAAGGCGTGGTTGCTGAAGTAGTGGCATTCGATGCGGGCAATCGACAATGCACGCTGCGGCTCGGAGAAACGATCGACCACCAGCGGGTTAGGACGCAGGGTCGCGGTGCGGCCCTCCCAGGTGGACCAGGCCTTGGCCGCGTGCATCTGGGCAATCTGGTCGTTGCCGACCAGACGCTTGTGGAACGCGGTAAGCAAGTCATTGCGCTCGTCCAGCGGGATCGGCGCGATGTAGTCCTGCCAGTAATCGGGGAACAGGCGGCTGGCGCCGGACTGGTAGAACCATTCGATTTCCTGCGGACGGCAGAGAAAGATCCCGCGCAGGATCAGACCGTGTACACGTTCAGGATGGGTTTGTGCGTAGGCCAGCGCCAGGGTCGAACCCCATGAGCCGCCAAACAGCACCCATTTGTCGATTCCCAGGTGCTGGCGAATCCGCTCGAGGTCGGCGACCAGATCCCAGGTGGTGTTGTTTTCCAGGCTGGCGTGGGGCGTGGAGCGACCGCAACCGCGCTGATCGAACGTGACAATGCGATAGAGATTGGGATCGAAGAAGCAACGACTCTGGGCATCACATCCGGCACCGGGACCACCATGGATGAACACCACGGGCAAACCTTCCGGTGAACCGCTTTCGTCGACATACAGCGTGTGAGTCTCGTCGACGGCCAGATCGTGCCGGGCGTGGGGTTTGATCTGCGGGTACAAAGTCTGCATTGCGCACTCCGTAAGGGGTCAAGGTCATCCCTGGGGGGACTTCTATTATTCTGCCGTCCGGCATCATAAACCCGAATTACGTCAATGAGCATGCCCGTGCGAAGTCAGAGTTTCGCCGCCAGATATCCGAACAAGGTTTCGTACAGCGTATCGACCTCGGCCACCTGCCCGCGAGCCCGCAAACAGCCATGAACCAAACCCTCGCCGACATATAGCGTGGCAGCCACGCCCGCAGCCTTCAGTCGCTCGGCATACAGCACGCCGTCATCGCGCAACGGGTCGAATTGCGCCACCGCGATCCATGCCGTTGGCAGACCGCTGAAATCCGTGGCGAGCAATGGCATGGCGTAGGCGTTCGGATGACGGGTGCCTTGCAGGTAGAGCGCGTGATAGCAATCGACGTCACTGCTGCTGAGTAACGGCGCGTCGATGCACTCACTGCGCGATGGCAGCCGGTAATCGCCGCCCAATCCCGGATAGATCAGAATCTGCGCGCACGGCAGCGGCTCGCCGGTATCGCGCAGCGCCAGGCACAACGCCGCCGCGAGGTTGCCACCGGCACTGTCGCCGGCCACCAGCATGCGCGCAGGGTCGAGTTGAAACGGCCTGGTGAGCAGTGCTCGCCAGACCTTCAGGCAATCATCGAACCCGGCGGGAAACGGATGCTCCGGCGCCAGGCGGTAATCGACGGCGATCACCCGTACACCCAGTGTCGATGCCAATTCGGCGCAGATGAAATCGTGGGAGTCCAGGCCCCCCACCACCCAGCCACCGCCATGCAGGTAAACGATGCACGACGCACCGCTGGCCGGTGGTTGATAGGAACGAACCGCAACACCGGCCAACTCGAAATCAACCACAGACAACCCGGCAGGGCGCGCCGGGGTAAACGCCCGGCACATCTCGCTGTAAGCCTGGCGCAATCCGGCGATGCTGCTGTCGGTGCTGTTGAAACTGACGGTTTTCTCGACGAATGCCGTCATTTGCTCGGAAAGCGGGTAAGGAGTCATTAGCCTGGTGCCCGTTCAGGGAGATGTGTGGTGACCACCTGTGGGAGCGAGCTTGCTCGCGATAGCGGTAGGACATTCAAAATTGATGTCAACTGATACGCCGCCATCGCGAGCAAGCTCGCTCCCACAGGTCTTGCACAGAGCAGACAGGGGTCAGTTCTTCAGGCTGGCCTGAACCGTCGCCACGCTATCCTTGCCATCGAAGCTGCTGACACCCGCCAGCCAGCGCTGCAAGTCTTCGGGATGGTCACGCAGCCATTTTTTCGCGACATCCTGAGCTGTCTGGCGCTCCATGATCGGCACCATCAACTGGCTTTCCTGGGCGGCGCTGAACGTGAGGTTTTCCAGCAGGCGATTGACGTTCGGGCAACGCTGGGCGTAATCCGGCGCGGTTACGGTGGAAACGGTCGCGGCACCTTCATTCGGCCCATAGACATCTTCGCTGCCGGTCAGGTAGTTGATTTTCATGTTGATGTTCATCGGGTGCGGGGTCCAGCCGACGAACACCACGAATTCCTTGCGATTCACCGCCCGCTGCACGGCCGCCAGCATCCCGGCCTCACCGGACTCGATCAGTTTGAAATCCTTCAGGCCGAAGTGATTGGTCTCGATCATGGTCTTGATCGTGGTGTTGGCGCCGCTGCCCGGCTCGATGCCGTAGATCTTGCCACCTAGCTGATCCTTGAATCTGGCGATGTCGGCGAAGGTTTTCAGCCCGGCCGCCGCCACATAGTCCGGGACCGCGAGGGTGGCCTGGGCATCGGCCAGGCTCGGGTTGTCCATGACCTTGACCTGATTGGCAGCTACGAACGGTGCGATGTTTTTATCCATCGCCGGTTTCCAGTAACCAAGGAAGATGTCCAGGCGGTTGTCGCGGATGCCGGCGAAGATGATTTGCTGCACGGCGCTGGTTTGCTTGCTTTCATAGCCAAGACCGTTGAGCAGCACATCGGCCATGCCACTGGTGGCGATCACGTCGGTCCAGTTGACCACGCCCATGCGCACGGTTTTGCAGGAAGCGTCGTCCGCGGCCATGGCGCCGGCGCTCAACAGAGCGGTGCCGCAGAAGATTGAGAGACAGCGGGTGAACAGACCTTTGGGGCTTGTCATAGAGAGCATTCTCGTGCGGCAGCGGATTATTGTCGGGGCGGTGTCTTTGTGCACCGTGGCCAGAACATTACGCAGCAGACGAGCGGTAGAAGCGAACTGTGGCGACCGTGTTTTGCACGGTGGCGACTGTCATGAGCAGATATTGAGGCATATGAAAACCTGTGGGAGCGAGCTTGCTCGCGATGAGGCCATGACATTCAACATTGATGTTGCCTGCCAGGCCGCCATCGCGAGCAAGCTCGCTCCCACAAGTTATGCGGCAGGTTAGCGGTTGTAGTGCTTCTCGCCCCAGGCCAACAACCCTTGCAGCAACTCCTTCAACACCACCCGCGTCGGCTCCGCCAGGTCCGGGCGATAACGGAACGGCTCGAACTCCTCCATATACGTGCACTGCCCCAGCTCCAGCTGCACGGCGTGGATGTTCTCGGCCGGATTGCCGTAATGACGGGTGATGTGCCCGCCCTTGAAGCGCCCGTTGAGCACGTGGGTGTAATTGTCGTGAAGCGCGCAGATCGCTTCCAGTTGGGTCGCAAGCTGTGGATCGCAACTGGCGCCATTGAAGGTACCAAGGTTGAAGTCCGGCAGTTTACCGTCGAACAGGTGCGGGATCAGCGAGCGGATCGAGTGCGCATCGAACAGCAGCGCATAGCCGAACTCGGCCTTCAATCGCGCCAGTTCCTGCTGCAGGGTGCTGTGGTAAGGCGTCCAGATCTGTTCCAGATAGGTCGCACGCTCTTCTTTCGAAGGCTCCAGCCCTTCGCGGAACAATGGCACGCCGTCGAACAGCGTCGCCGGGTACAGGCCCGTGGTTGCGCCCACGTACAGTGGCTTGTCGTCGGACGGCCGGTTAAGGTCGATGACGAACCGCGAGTACTCGGCGGCCAGGGTACTGGCGCCCAGTTCAGCGGCGAAATCGTACAACTGCGGGATATGCCAGTCGGTGTCCGGCAGGCTTTTTGCCTGCGGGATCAACCCGGCTTCGACCGCTGGCGTCAGGCGCACACCGGCGTGTGGCATGCTGATCAGCAGCGGCACGCGGCCTTGTTTGAAGTTCAGAACCTTATCCACAACAGATCTCCTACAGACTTGATTCGACGCCGTGGCGCACGACGCGTTTTTCCAGATCGCCGCCCAGCCAGTAACAGAGGTCGGCCGGACGATCGATTTGCCAGGCGACGAAATCCGCAACCTTGCCCGCCTCCAGCGAACCATGGGTGTCGGCCATGCCCAAGGCCGTGGCGGCGTGAATCGTCGCGCCGGCCAGGGCTTCTTCCGGGGTCATGCGAAAACAGGTGCAAGCCATGTTCAGCATCAGGCGCAACGACAGTGCCGGCGAGGTGCCCGGATTGAGGTCGCTGGCGATGGCGATTTTCACACCGTGCTTGCGCAAGGCATCCATCGGCGGCAATTGGGTTTCGCGCAGGAAGTAAAAGGCGCCGGGCAACAGCACGGCAACCGTACCGGACTTGGCCATGGCAATGGCGTCGTCCTCGGTCATGAACTCCAGGTGATCGGCGGACAGCGCGTGATAACGCGCCGCCAGGCTCGAGCCATGCAGCGACGACAACTGCTCGGCGTGCAGCTTCACTGGCAGGCCCAGTTTCTGGGCGGTAATGAACACCCGCTCGACCTGCGCCGGAGAGAACGCCAGGTACTCGCAGAACGCGTCCACCGCGTCCACCAATCCCTCGGCGGCCAAGGCCGGGAGCATGTCGGCGCAGATGTGATCGATATAGTCGTCAGCGCGGTCCTTGTACTCCGGCGGCAGGGCATGAGCCGCCAGGCAGGTGCTGCGCACGCTGACCGGCAGTTCGGTGCCGAGGCGACGGGCCACACGCAGCATCTTGCGCTCGTTGGCCAGGTCCAGGCCGTAGCCGGACTTGATTTCGATGCTGGTGACGCCGTCGCGCATCAGGCTTTTCAGACGCTTGGCGGCACTGGCGAACAGTTCGTCTTCGCTGGCCGCGCGGGTGGCGCGCACGGTGCTGGCGATACCGCCGCCGCTGGCGGCGATTTGCGCGTAGCTGACGCCTTGCAGGCGCTGTTCGAATTCACCGCTGCGGTTACCGCCGAACACCGTATGAGTGTGGCAGTCGATCAGGCCCGGTGTGACCCAGGCCCCGCTCAAGTCGTTGACGGCCGGGTACTCGCCCGCCGGTAACTCACCGCGCGGGCCGATCCACTCAATGTGCGCTCCTGACGTCACGATGGCCGCGTCCTCGATGATCGAGTAGACGCCTTGTACCATGGTTGCGACGTGGCAGTGTTGCCAGAGAGTTTTCATCCTTGGCCTCCATTAGGTTATCGATGAGAAAAAACAGGGTCCTGTGTCACCAGGGCTGCCTGGCCCGCCGCCGGTTTCACCCACGTCAGGTAAGCCAGCACCAGCAGCACGATCCAGACCACGCCGACGATCAGCGCTGCCTGGGTGTCCGGGAAATAGCCCAGCACGCCGAAAATGAACAGCATGAAGGCAATCGCCGCCGCCGGCGCATAGGGCCAGAGCGGTACCGGGAATTTCAATTGTGCAACCTGCTCGGCGCTCATGGACCGGCGCATGGCCACTTGGGTCACCAGAATCATCAGCCAGACCCACACCGTGGCAAAGGTCGCGATGGAAGCGATCAACAGGAACACGTTTTCCGGGATCAAAAAGTTCAGCAACACGCCCAGCAGCAGCGCGGCGCTCATCACCACCACGGTCATCCATGGCACGCCATTGCGCGACAGGCGCGCGAAGCCCTTGGGTGCATGCCCTTGCTGGGCCAGACCGAACATCATGCGGCCAGCGCCGAAGATGTCACTGTTGATCGCCGAAATCGCCGCCGTGATCACCACGATATTGAGGATGGTGGCCGCCGAGCTGATGCCCAGCTTGTCGAAAATCTGCACGAACGGGCTGCCCTGGCTGCCGATCTGCTGCCATGGAAAGATCGACATCAGCACCAGCATCGTCAGCACGTAAAACAGCAGGATCCGCAACGGTACGGCATTGATCGCCCGGGGCAGCACGTGTTGCGGGTCTTTGGCCTCACCTGCCGTTACGCCGATGATTTCAATACCGCCAAACGCAAACATCACCACCGCGAACGAAGCAATCAGACCGCCCATGCCATTGGGCATGAAGCCACCCTGGGTCCAGAGGTTGCTGATGTCGGTCGCCTGGCCAGGGGCCGAGCTGATGCCGAACAGCATGATGCCGAAACCGCCCAGGATCATCGCGACGATGGCCGCGACCTTGAGCAGCGACAGCCAGAACTCCATTTCACCGAAGACTTTGACGTTGCACAGGTTCAAGCCGCCGACGATGGAAACGACACCCAGCACCCAGATCCAGCGGGAGACCTCCGGAAACCAGAAGCCCATGTAAATACCAAATGCCGTGACGTCGGCCATGCCGACGATGACCATTTCGAATGCGTAGGTCCAACCGAGGATGAAGCCCGCCATCGGCCCAAGATAGGTACTGGCGTATTGGCCAAAGGAACCGGCCACCGGGTTGTGCACCGCCATCTCACCGAGGGCGCGCATGACCATGAACACGGCCGCACCACCTATCAGGTAAGCGAGCAGTACTGCAGGCCCGGCCATTTGAATGGCCGAGGCAGATCCATAAAACAGCCCGGTGCCGATCGCCGACCCCAGCGCCATGAAGCGAATATGTCGGGCAGAGAGCCCGCGTTTCAAACCTTTTTCTGGCTGTTGCATTTCTCGTCCCTAATTATTGTTATTCGACGCAAAATCGAATCGCGAGCAAGCTCGCTCCCACATAGGATTGCATGAAACCTGTGGGAGCGAGCCTGCTCGCGAAGGGGCTATTACAGGCTCGGCAGCAACTTCGTCGTCACCAGTTCGTTCAGGCAACGCGAGGCCAACAATTCAGACGCCGCATTGATGTCCGGCGCGAAGAAGCGGTCTTTCTCATAGAAAGGCACTTCGTTACGCAAAATGCCCCGAGCCTTTTCCAGTTTCGGCGAAGTCTTCAGGCCGTTGCGCAGGTCCAGGCCCTGGACTGCCGCCAGCCATTCCACGGCGAGAATCCCACGGGTGTTCTCGGCCATTTCCCACAGACGCTTGCCAGCCGCCGGAGCCATCGATACGTGGTCTTCCTGGTTGGCGGAAGTCGGCAGGCTGTCCACCGAATGCGGATGGGACAGCGCCTTGTTCTCGCTGGCCAGTGCCGCCGCGGTCACTTGGGCGATCATGAAGCCGGAGTTCACGCCACCGTTGGCCACCAGGAACGGCGGCAGTTGCGACATGTGCTTGTCCATCATCAGTGAGATACGGCGTTCGCTCAGGGAGCCGATTTCAGCGATGGCCAATGCCATGTTGTCAGCGGCCATGGCCACCGGCTCGGCGTGGAAGTTGCCACCGGAGATCACGTCGCCTTCAGCGGCGAACACCAACGGGTTGTCCGACACGGCGTTGGCTTCGATCGCCAGCACTTCAGCCGCTTGACGGAACTGGGTCAGGCACGCGCCCATGACTTGTGGCTGGCAACGCAGGGAGTACGGGTCTTGTACTTTCTCGCAGTTTTCATGGGAGTCGGAGACTTCGCTGCGCTCGCCCAGCAGATCGCGGTACGCGGCGGCGGCGTCGATCTGGCCTTTCTGGCCACGGGCAGCGTGGATGCGTGCGTCGAACGGTGAGCGCGAACCCAGCACCGCTTCAACAGTCAGGCCACCCAGGGCCAAGGCACCAGCGAACAGATCTTCACCTTCGAAAAGGCCACGCAGGGCAAACGCGGTGGAGACTTGAGTGCCGTTGAGCAGCGCCAAACCTTCTTTGGCGGCCAGGGTCAGCGGGGTCAGACCGGCGACTTTCAACGCTTCGGTGGCTTCCATCCACTCGCCTTTGTAGCGCGCCTTGCCTTCGCCCAGCAGCACCAGCGACATGTGCGCCAGAGGCGCCAGGTCACCGGACGCACCGACCGAACCTTTCAGAGGAATGTGCGGGTACACCTCGGCGTTGATCAGGGCGATCAGTGCATCGATCACCACACGACGGATGCCGGAGAAACCACGGCTCAGGCTGTTGACCTTGAGCACCATGATCAGACGCACCAGCTCATCGCTGATCGGCTGGCCGACACCGGCGGCGTGGGACAGTACCAGCGAGCGCTGCAGGTTTTCCAGATCTTCGCTGGCGATGCGGGTCGAGGCCAGCAGGCCGAAACCGGTGTTGATGCCGTAGGCGGTGCGGTTCTCGGCGAGGATCTGTTCCACGCAGGCAACGCTGGCTTCGATCTGGGCCGAGGCGCTGTGGTCGAGGGTCAGTTTCACCGGCTGCTGATAGACGTCACGCAGTTGGGCGAGGGCCAGTTGGCCGGGAATCAGGTTTAGCGCAGTCATTTTGTGCTCCTTTTGAGAGTTGTTGTTAACTCACCAGACGCTCCGGAGATGTCCGTTGTCCGTCGCGTCTGCCTTTTGGGGAGACGCGCCTTGGCACGCTGGTGTTGTTGAAATCAGTTCAGGTTAGGAAAAGCGTTGTGCAGCAAAATCGGGTCTTTCAATACCGCGGCAGCGGCGGCGATGTCCGGTGCCAACCAGCGATCCTGGTCGTAGGGGGCAACGTGCTCACGCAGCAGACGCCAGGCAGCATCGGTGCCTGCGCCAAAGCGTTGTTCTTTGAGGAACTCGAACGCCTGGGCCGCCAGCAAATACTCAATGGCGAGGATCTGCGTGCAGTTTTCCAGCGCGCGGTGCAGCTTCAGCGCGGCGTTGGTGCCCAGGCTCAGGTGATCTTCCTGCAGGCCCGAGGTCACGTAGTTATCCAGCACCGCCGGTTGCGCCAGTTGACGATTCTCCGCGCACAGTGAAGCGGCCACGTATTGCACGATCATCATCCCGGAGTTCACCCCCGGATTGGCCACCAGGAAGGCCGGCAGGCCACTGACATGCGGGTTGATCAAGCGGTCCAGGCGACGCTCGGCGATGGAGCCGATTTCCGCCATGGCAATCGCCAGCAGGTCCGCCGCCATTGCCACGGACTGGCCGTGGGGGTTGGCCTGGGACACCACGCGGTAATTGTCTGCGGTGCCCAGCACCAGCGGGTTGTCGGTGGCGCCGTTGAGTTCGGTTTCGATCTGTTTGGTCGCATGCACCAGTTGATCGCGTGCGGCGCCGTGCACCTGCGGGATCGAGCGGATGCTCAGGGCATCTTGCGTACGAATGCCTTTGCTCTGGGCGATCACTTCGCTGCCGTCGAGCAAGGCTCGCAAGTTGATCCCGACCTTTTGCATGCCCGGGTGCGGCTTGAGCGCGATGATCTCGGCATCGAACGCGTCGATCTGCCCACGCTGGGCTTCGAAGCTCATGGCACCAATCACGTCGGCCCATTCCAGCAGGCGCGTAGCATCGRCAATGGCCAGGCAGCTCAGGCCGGTCATGCACGGTGTGCCGTTGACCAGGCACAAACCGTCCTTGGCGCCGAGCTTGACTGGTTGCAGGCCCTCTTCGGCCAGCGCTTGCTGCGCGGAAACGATCTGACCGCGATAGCTGACATTGCCGACGCCCAGCAGGGCGATGCCGATGTGGGCCATGTGGGTCAGATAGCCCACGGAACCCTGGGACGGCACTTGCGGGGTGATGCCACGGTTGAGCAGCGCCAGCAGTGCTTCGACGACCTGACGGTGCAGACCGGATTTGCCGTGGCTGTAGTTGACGATGGCGGCGCACATGATCGAGCGGGTCTGCTCGTTGCTCAGCGCTGCACCCACGCCGCAAGCGTGGCTGAGCAAGGTGTTGCGCGACAACTGGCTGAGTTGTTCGTCCTGCAGCGAGACGTTGCACAGCGCACCCAAGCCGGTGTTGATGCCGTAGGCACGTTCGCCGCTGGTGACGATGCGCTGGACGATGGCCTGCGCGTTTTCGATGCGCGCCCAGATCGGCGCCGACAGTTCAAGCTGTGCGCCATGACGGGCAACGGCGACCACATCCTGCCAGCTTACCTGCGCTTCGGTGATAACGATTTTTTCAGCCTGGGACATCTTCAACCTCTGCGTACAAACCTGAATATTGATGCAGCTTTTCCGGCCTCATCGCGAGCAAGCTCGCTCCCACAGGTTTTGTGAACACCGGGGACCCACTGTGGGAGCGAGTTTGCTCCGGGCGGCGTTCCGACGATGAGGCCGGCACAGCCGGCACAAACCTTTTAAACCACCGCCGCCCGACGCTGCACAAAGCGGTCGACATATTCATCCGCCGGCGAGTGCAGGATCTCTCTCGGCGTGCCGACCTGGATCAGGCGGCCGTCCTTGAGGATCGCGATGCGGTTGCCGATGCGCACGGCCTCGTCGAGGTCGTGGGTGATGAAAACGATGGTCTTGTGCAGGGTCTTTTGCAGCTCCAGCAACTGGTCTTGCATCTCGGCGCGGATCAGCGGGTCGAGGGCGCTGAACGCTTCGTCCATCAGGATGATGTCGGTGTCTGCCGCCAGGGCACGGGCCAGGCCCACACGCTGACGCATGCCGCCGGAAAGCTGGTGCGGGTATTTGTTTTCGTAGCCCTTGAGGCCCACGGTGTTGATCCAGTGCAGCGCGCGCTCGGCGCACATGGCTTTGCTTTCGCCACGGATTTTCAGGCCGTAGGCGACGTTGTCCAGCACGCTCTTGTGCGGCAACAGACCGAAGCTCTGGAACACCATGCTGATCTTGCGCCGACGAAACTCGCGCAGGGCTTCCATGTCGTATTGCAGGATGTCCACGCCGTCCACCAGGATCGCGCCGCTGGTCGGGTCGATCAGGCGGTTGAAGTGGCGGACCAGGGTCGACTTGCCGGAACCCGACAGGCCCATGATCACGAAGATCTCGCCGCTGCCGATGCTCAGCGACAGGTCGTTCACGCCCACCACGCAGCCGGTTTCGGCCAGCACCTGGTCCTTGGTCTTGCCCTGGCCGACCATGGCCAGCGCGTCCTTGGCACGGTTGCCGAAAATCTTGAAGACGTTTTTGACTTCGATCTTGCTCACGGTTGCGTTGTTCATTTGCTCACCTCATGCCGTGCGCGACCGTACGCCTGTGTAAT
Source organism: Pseudomonas sp. P5_B3 (assembly GCF_056400405.1). NCBI lineage: Bacteria > Pseudomonadati > Pseudomonadota > Gammaproteobacteria > Pseudomonadales > Pseudomonadaceae > Pseudomonas > Pseudomonas sp. P5_B3. Next base: position 263,409 of record NZ_JBFULI010000002.1, read on the forward strand.
GCGGTCGATCACCACAGCCAGAATCACGATCGCCAGACCGGCTTCAAGGCCGCGTCCGACGTTGAGGGTCTGAATCCCCACCAGCACGTCTTCACCCAGACCACGGGCACCGATCATCGAGGCGATCACCACCATCGACAGGGCCATCATGGTGGTCTGGTTGATCCCGGCCATGATGCTCGGCAGGGCCAGCGGCAGTTGCACGCCGAACAGTTGCTGCCAGCGGTTGGCACCGAAGGCGTTGATCGCTTCCATCACTTCGCCGTCGACCTGGCGAATGCCCAGATCGGTCAGGCGGATCAGCGGCGGCGCGGCGTAGATCACGGTAGCGAAAATCGCCGGGACCTTGCCCAGGCCGAACAGCATCAGCACCGGAATCAGGTACACGAAGCTCGGCATGGTCTGCATGATGTCCAGCAACGGCATCAGCACCGAACGCAGGCGGTTGCTGCGCGCCGAGAGAATGCCCAGCGGAATGCCGATCAACACCGAAATGATCGTCGCCACCATCATTAGCGCCAGAGTCTGCATCAGCTTGTCCCAGAGGCCGACCGCACCCACCAGGAACAGCAAGCCGACAATGACGGCGGTGGTCACGACCTTGCGGGTCGCGTGCCAGGCCACACCGGCCACGATCGCCAGCATCAGCCACCAGGGCGCCGCACGCAGCAGGCTTTCGAGATTGACGATGGCCCACAACAGGGTGTCGGAGATGTGCCGGAACACGTCGCCGTAGTTGGTGACCAGCGAATCGACCCAACCGTTGACCCAGTCGGCGATGGAAAAGGTAAAGCTTTCGGGAAACATAAGAGACTCTCAATCAAGGGGTTGCGATCAAGCTTCCGGCTGCCGCTTTTGGCAGCCGGAGAGGCCCAACCTACAAGGCCGCGTCGATTTTCTTGGCTGCGTCTTCGCTCACCCATGCGTGCCAGACTTCAGGATGTTCCTTCAGGAAGATCTTGGCCAGTTTTGGTGATTCGATCCGCTCTTTGGTCATGCGCCCCAGGTTCTGGTTCAGCAGGTCGATTGGCACGTTGACCTTTTCCAGCACGGCTACCAGTTCTGGTGCTTCGTCGTGGAAAGTCTTGGACAGACCGACCTTGATATCCACGGTCTTGTTCACGCCTGGCTTCTCTTCGAGTTTCACCACATCAACCTGACCCATCAGCGGCGTTGGCGACCAGTAGTAGAACAGGATCGGCTCGCCACGCTTGTAGCTCGACAGCACGGCGGCATCCAGCGCCGGGCCGGTGCCTGGGCGGAAGTTGGTGTAGGTGCTTTCCAGGCCGTAGCTTTTCAGCATTTCGCTGTTGTCCAGCTCACAGGTCCAGCCGGCCGGGCAGTTGTAGAAACGGCCCTTGGATGGCTCTTCGGCGTCCTTGAAGATCGCCGAGTATTTGCCCAGGTCAGCAATGTGTTTCAAGTCCGGGGCCTTGGCTTCCAGCTTGCGCTTGGCGTCGCCTTCGATCACGTAGCGCGGTACGTACCAGCCTTCGACGGCACCCACCACTGGCGCGCCGACACCGACGACCTTGCCGGCCTTCTCAGCCTTGTTCCAGACTTCGCTGCGGCCGACCCACTCTTCGGCAAACACCTGGATGTCGTTGCTGCTCAGGGCGTTTTCCATGGTGATGGAGTTGCCCGGCAGGCTGTCGGTCTTGCAGTCGTAGCCTTTCTCCAGCACGACCTGCAGCACGTCGGTCAGGAGCATGGCGCTTTCCCAGTTCAGGCCGGCGAATTTCACAGGTTTCCCCGACTCGCACCAACCCGCCGCCTGAGTGGCGCCGGCGCTGGCCAGCAGGCCCATGGAAAGCAATGTGGTCAGCAGGGTCTTGTTCGATTTCATTGTTGTGACGCTCCTAATCATGAGTTGGCTTACGGCAGTCAAGAGGCATCCAGCCCTGTCCACGTCCAATCAGGCCTGCGCCGCAGCGCGACCCACATTCAGCTTTTGTTCGGTGATCGCGCCCTGCTCGACCGGCAGGATCAAACGATCAGGCACTGTGCCGTGCCATTTTTTTGCACACAGGTAATACAGGGCTGCGGGAAGCAGCAGACCGATGATCCAGGAAATATCCACATCACCCAGGGCCGCCACCAGCGGACCGGTATAGAACTTGGTGGAGATGAACGGCAGTTGCACCAGCACACCGAACACATAGACGCTGATACCGAGAAGGTTCCAACGACCGTAGCGACCATTCGGATCGGCCAGCGCCGGTACGTCATAGCGCTCGCGAGTGATGCAGTAGTAGTCCACCAGGTTGATCGCGCTCCAAGGTGTAAAGAACGCCAGCAGGAAAAGGATGAAGGACTTGAACGCACCGAGGAACGAGTGCTGACCGAGCAACGCCATGAGGGTCGCAGCCCCGACGATGACCAGCACGAACACCAGACGCTGCAAGCGCGTTACCTTCAGGTCACCCCGGAAACCGCTGATGATGGTCGCAATGCACATGAAGCTGCCGTAGGAGTTCAGCGTGGAGATGGTGACCTTGCCGAACGCGATGCTGAAGTACAGCAGCGCAGCGGTGGCACCGGTACCACCCAGACCAACGATGTAGGCCACTTCGTGGCCGGCGTATTGCCCGTTGGCCGAAGCGGCAGCGAACACGCCGAGGACCATCGCCACCTGTGCACCAATGACCGAACCTGCGCCAGCGGCGAAAAAGGTTTTTACCGAAGAAATCTTGCTCGGCAGGTAGCGAGAATAGTCAGCCACATAAGGGCCGAAGGCGATCTGCCAGGACGCTGCGAGCGACACCGCGAGCAAGAAACTGCTCCAGCTGAAGTGGCGGATTTGCAACAGTGCGCCAATGTCAACCTGGCTCATCAGACGACTGAACAGATAAACAAAGGCAATCACGCCAATGACACTGGCAACACGGCCGATCCAATGGATCACCCGATAGCCGAGCACCGTAACCAACACGATGACACTGGCGAAAAGGAGGATACCGACGGTGTCGCTGACGCCAAACAACTGGCCCAGCGCCTGGCCGGATAACACGGTTCCCGTTGCGGTGAAACCCAGGTACATCAAGCAGACCAGCACGATCGGGATGGCCGCGCCGTACACGCCGAACTGTACCCGACTGGAAATCATCTGTGGAAGGCCAAGCTTGGGGCCTTGCGCCGCATGCAGCGCCATCACGCCGCCACCCAGTAATTGACCGATCAACAGACCGATCAATGACCAGAACACATCACCGCCAAGCACCACCGCCAAGGCACCGGTGACAATCGCGGTGATTTGCAGGTTGGCACCCATCCACAGGGTGAACTGGCTCAACAGACGACCGTGTCTTTCCGCTTCCGGGATGTAGTCGATCGAGCGCTTCTCGATCAACGGTTTACTGCCTGCACGTTCGCTGTTAACAGCCATGGTTCAACCTCTGTGGATTGTTCTGGGAATTCACGGTGAAACTGCTTGTGGGCTTTGCTTTCTGTGGGAGCGAGCTTGCTCGCGATTGAGATCTGCCAGTCAGCACAGATGTTGAATGTGCCGGCCTCATCGCGAGCAAGCTCGCTCCCACAGGTAAAGCGGTACCACAGGTTCTGTGTTACTTGCCGGTAATCATCGGCAGGTTCAGCCCTTGTTCCTTGGCGCAGTCGATGGCGATCTGGTAACCGGCATCGGCGTGACGCATGACGCCGGTCGCCGGGTCGTTGTGCAGCACGCGAGCGATACGCTCGGCCGCTTCGTCAGTACCGTCGCAGACAATCACCATGCCCGAGTGCTGGGAGAAGCCCATGCCGACGCCGCCGCCGTGGTGCAGGGACACCCAGGTCGCGCCGCTCGCGGTGTTGAGCAAGGCGTTGAGCAGTGGCCAGTCGGACACGGCGTCGGAACCATCCTGCATCGATTCGGTTTCGCGGTTCGGGCTCGATACCGAACCGGAGTCCAGGTGGTCGCGACCGATCACGATCGGCGCGGACAACTCGCCGCTGCGGACCATTTCGTTGAACGCCAGACCCAGCTTGGCGCGCAGGCCCAGGCCAACCCAGCAGATACGTGCCGGCAGACCCTGGAAGCTGATGCGCTCGCGAGCCATGTCCAGCCAGTTATGCAGGTGGGCGTCGTCCGGGATCAGTTCTTTGACCTTGGCGTCGGTCTTGTAGATGTCTTCGGCGTTGCCCGACAGCGCAGCCCAGCGGAACGGGCCGATACCGCGGCAGAACAGCGGACGGATGTAGGCCGGTACGAAGCCAGGGAAGTCGAATGCGTTTTCCACGCCTTCTTCTTGTGCCATCTGGCGGATGTTGTTGCCGTAGTCGAAGGTCGGCACGCCCATTTTCTGGAAGTCCAGCATCGCTTTAACGTGAACGGCCATCGATTGCTTGGCGGCCTTGATCACAGCGGCAGGCTCGGTCTTGGCGCGAGCGCGGTACTGGTCCCAGGTCCAGCCGGCCGGCAGGTAGCCGTTGAGCGGATCGTGGGCGCTGGTCTGGTCGGTGACCATGTCCGGTCGCACGCCGCGCTTGACCAGTTCCGGCAGGATTTCTGCCGCGTTGCCCAGCAGGGCGATGGAGATCGCTTTGCCTTCGGCGGTGTATTTGGCGATGCGGGCCAGCGCGTCGTCGAGGTCAGTGGCTTGCTCGTCGACATAGCGGCTTTTCAGACGGAAATCGATGCTGACCTGCTGGCATTCGATGTTCAGCGAGCAAGCGCCAGCCAGGGTTGCGGCCAGAGGCTGAGCGCCGCCCATGCCACCGAGGCCAGCGGTCAGGACCCAACGACCTTTCAGGTCATCGTTGTAGTGCTGGCGACCGGCTTCGACGAAGGTTTCGTAGGTGCCCTGGACGATGCCCTGGCTGCCGATGTAGATCCAGCTGCCAGCGGTCATCTGGCCGTACATGGCCAGGCCTTTGGCGTCCAGTTCGTTGAAGTGTTCCCAGCTCGCCCAGTGTGGAACCAGGTTGGAGTTGGCAATCAGTACGCGCGGGGCGTTGGCGTGGGTCTTGAACACGCCGACCGGCTTGCCGGATTGCACCAGCAGGGTCTCGTCGTCGTTCAGGTTGGTCAGGCTTTCAACGATCTTGTCGTAGCATTCCCAGTTACGTGCAGCGCGACCGATACCACCGTAAACCACCAGTTCTTTAGGGTTCTCGGCGACTTCCGGGTCGAGGTTGTTCATCAGCATGCGCAGCGGCGCTTCCGTCAGCCAGCTCTTGGCGGTCAGCTTGTTACCGCGTGCAGCACGGATTTCAACGTCACGAAACTTAGTGGGTTTAATGTCAGTCACGAAAAAGACTCCTCAGCAATCAATCCAAACCAACCCAGGCAGTGGGCGAGCAAGCCAATGGGCATCAATGCACACCGGCGAATCAGTGGACGATGGTTGAGTCCTCGTGACTCATACACATACGTCTTTACTTGTACATACAAGCATATGCAATCAAGCGGCCAACTTGTTGGATGAGCATTCAAGAAAAATCCTGAAACGGCTGGAGAGCGCCTGGGACAAGGGTTCTGGCGTAGATGAAATTTTTTCGGGAGGATTTTTGTGGCGATGGGATTTTGTTACTTGAGCGTGGTTTTGCGCCACGCTGGGGCGTTCGGTAACAAAGTGGTGCGCGATGGGGAACGGATTTGAAGTGGCAAAAAGCATCGCGGGCAAGCCCGCTCCYACAGGATCTTCGCAGGACCTGTRGGAGCGGGCTTGCCCGCGATTGTGTCGCTTGAGTTTTGGGTCAGTGCGCGGACAGCTCAATCACACAGCATGGCCCGTTGACGGAGACTTCCAGCAGGCCAGTGTTACCGTCCAGTTGCAGGCAATCATGCCGGCCCAGTTGCGAAGTGTTGTTACCGACCTTCACTTCCAGTGCTTCGCTGATGCTGAACACCAACACCGTGCCCGCCGAACTGAAGAACCGCTGCTCGCCACTCAACCACTGCAACCGCGCAGCGTAACGCTGCGGTGCGTAAATCAGGTTGAAATCGCGAATCGGACCGCCGAGCAATGTGCAGGACACCTTGCTTTCACCGCTGAAGGCAAACGGATCCAGCGGTAACAGTGGCCGAGCGTCCTGACCATCCACCGTCAGGGTCATACCGTCGCCCTGTAAAACGGTGATCACCCGCTCATAACCGGCGAAGGTGGAAAAACCACCCGACTCGCCAATGTCGGCAATCGACAGGCGCCAACCAAAGCCATCCAGGCCAGTGCCGGCATCACGGGTGATTTCTTCAGTGCTGCCGCCGCCGTTTTTCCACGGCATGCGCGGGTAATCCTTGGCGCGTAAAACCTTCAACTGATTCATTTATGGCTCTCTATTTATGGAACCGACCTTCCAGACGATGACGGGAACCGGGGTGGATCAAGCGAGCGGCGGTCACTGGCTGACGACCGGACCAGGTGCGGCGACGAATCAGCAGGCACGGCTCGCCCTTTTCAATCTGCAGCAATTTGCATTCGGACGGCTCGGCCAGGATCGCCTCGACCACGTGCTCGCCCTCGGTCAGCGGCGCGACCTGGTTCAGATAGGCATAGGGCGTTTGCAGGGTGAAGTCCTGCTTGAGGTAGTCCGGTGCCACCAGCGCATTGACGAAACGGTCTTCGATTTGCACCGGAATATCGTTTTCGAAATGCACGATCAGCGAGTGGAACACCTTCTGTCCTTCGCGCATGTCCAGGGCCAGGGCGCGCTCGGAGCCGGCGGCCTCTTCTTCAAGGGTGATGACCTTGCAGGTGTGGCGATGACCGCGGGAGGCAATTTCATCGGCGATGTTGTGCACTTCGAACAGTGCGGACTGGCTTTTCGGCTCGGCGACGAACGTACCGACGCCTTGCATGCGCACCAGCAGGCCATCGGCGGTCATCTCGCGCAGGGCGCGGTTGATGGTCATGCGGCTGAAGCCCAACTGGCTGACCAGTTCACTTTCCGACGGCACGCGGTAGTGCGGCGGCCAGTTTCCACTGTCAATTTGCTGGGTGATCATTTGTTTGACGCGGGCGTACAAGGGCGCCGGACTGTCGCCCATGTTCGCGGCCAACGGAGAGACTGGAGGCGGAGTCGGCACGGTTAATCCTTGGTTATTTGAATGATGTCGCTAGCTTGCCGGAGTTTACCGGGCAGGCAAACGTCTGTATATGTATATACAAATAACACACGATAGGGTGATGAACCATGTCCGCCTTCTTTGCCGAACGCGCGCTGCTGCCTAGTGGATGGGCCAACAATGTACGTCTTGAGGTCAGCGCCGACGGCGTATTGACCCATATCCAGGCCGATTCCAAGGCAGATGGCGCCGAGCGGCTGAGCGGTCCGCTGCTGCCTGGCATGCCGAACCTGCACTCCCACGCCTTCCAGCGGGCCATGGCCGGGTTGGCGGAAGTGGCGGGCAATCCGAACGACAGTTTCTGGACCTGGCGCGATCTGATGTATCGCCTCGTCGGAAAAATCAGCCCGGAACAACTCGGCGTCATCGCCCGCCAGCTGTATATCGAAATGCTCAAGGCCGGTTACACCTCGGTCGCGGAATTTCACTACGTGCATCACGACATCAATGGTCAGCCTTATGCGGACCCGGCCGAACTGGCCCTGCGCATCAGCCAGGCCGCCAGCTCCGCCGGTATCGGCTTGACCCTGCTGCCGGTGCTCTACAGCCATTCAGGCTTCGGTGGCCAAGCGCCGAACGACGGTCAGCGTCGCTTTATCAACAGCACTGAAAACTACCTCAAGCTGCAATCGCGCCTGCAACCGGTGCTGGCGCAGCAACCGGCGCAGTCGCTCGGCTTGTGTTTCCACTCGCTGCGCGCGGTCACGCCGCAGCAGATCAGCGAAGTACTGGCGGCCAGCGACAAGCAATGCCCGGTACACATCCACATCGCCGAGCAGCAGAAAGAAGTCGACGACTGCCTGACCTGGAGCGGTCGTCGCCCGCTGCAATGGCTGTACGAAAACATCGACGTCGATCAGCGCTGGTGCCTGGTTCATGCGACCCACGCCAACCCGGAAGAAGTCACGTCGATGGCCAGGAGTCGCGCTATCGCCGGCCTGTGYCTGACCACCGAAGCCAACCTCGGCGACGGGATTTTCCCGGCGGTGGATTTCCTCGCCCAAGGCGGGCGCATGGGCATCGGTTCCGACAGTCATGTGTCATTGAGCGTGGTGGAAGAATTGCGCTGGCTGGAATACGGCCAGCGTCTGCGCGACCAGCGGCGTAATCGTCTGTATGGCGCGGATCAGCCAATGGTCGGCCGCACGTTGTTCGATGCCGCGCTGGATGGCGGCGCCCAGGCGCTGGGCCAGCCGATTGGCGCGCTGGAGGTCGGCAAGCGTGCCGACTGGCTGGTGCTCGATGGCAACGATCCGTATCTGGCGACAGCCAATGGTGACGGAATTCTCAACCGCTGGCTGTTTGCCGGCGGTGATCGCCAGGTGCGGGATGTGCTGGTGAACGGCCAGTGGGTGGTGCGTGACGGGCGGCATGCCGGGGAAGAAGAAAGCAGCCGTGCCTTCACTCAGGTACTGCGCGATCTTCTGAACTAATGCAAAAAAACCTGTAGGAGCGAGCCTGCTCGCGATGGWGTRTCAGTCGACATCATTGTGTCTGAYACWCCATCGCGAGCAGGCTCGCTCCTACAGGGTCATGCGTTGTTAGTTCGAGGTCTCGGCCATCTGCTCTTCCGACGCCCGCCAGATCAGCCGCGTGGTGTCGTAACCCTGCTGACGCGCCTTGCTCAGCAGCTCCTCACGCACCACACCGTTCACGGTCGGCGAGCGCGACAACAGCCACAAATACTTCCGGCTCGGATCACCGACAATGGCGGTCTTGTAGTCATCGCTGACGTACAGCACCCAGTATTCGCCCTTCGCCGTACCCGGGATCAGCCTGGAGAACCAGGTATCGAACTCGATCCACAGCTTGTCGCCCTTGCCGGGCTCCTGTGGATAAGCCGTGCCCTTGACCTCTTCCCATTGCCACTGTGCCGTCAGGCAGCGATTCAACACCGCGACGTTGCCGTCGGGTTTGAGCGTGTAATGGGCTTCGGATTGCGCGCAGTCGCGCTGGAAGTACATCGGCATACGAGCCAGCTCGTACCAGGTGCCCTGGTAGCGCTTGAGGTTGACGCTTTTGACCGTCTTGGGAGCCAATGGATCCTGGACAGACGTGGCACAGCCGGCCAATACCAGGCCGGCAAAAAGGATGATCAATAACCGCTTCATTATTTTTCTCCCGCGGGCAAACGCCCCGGTTTACTTCAGGCCTTGGCCGGAAAACATCAGCACTTTGTCACCGGCGAACTGCACGCTGATAAAGCTGTTCTTGTCGCCCCAGGTGCAACTGGACATGCCGAGCGCGCCTGAACAATCGGCGGGCTTGCCCAACAGGGTCTCCACATCGGCTTTCGCCATGCCGGACGAGAGCTTAGAGTAGTTTTCCTGATTGACTTTGCTGCAGGCAGCCAGCAACACGCAAAACGAAAGCAGGGCGATGGAACGCAGCGACATGGTGAAACTCCGGGGGGCGTAGGGATTGGCATGGCTGCCAAGCTGAAGCTTAGAAGAGAAAACCCCTGTGAGGTTCCGTACCCGGCAGGCTATTTATCGGGCCACTCGTCTACCTTTTGCCGAAAATCAATCACTTTCCTTGTTCATCGAGCATTTCGTCGTTTTTCAGCAAATCCGCCTAATCTTTGGCGCCGATCAGTCGACATACATGCAACGCAAAGCCAAGTCGGTGGTATTTGCACCCCCCTTTTGTAGACCTGACCCTCTGCGGTAGCTCATCCATGACCAGAAACATGAAGTTCAGCCACAAGATCTTGTTGGCTGCCGCCCTCGTGGTGGCCGTCGCATTCGCTTGTTTCATCCTGTTCAACGACTATCGCCAGCGCGAAACCTTGCGCAACAGTACCGAAGCCTCGATGCAGGAACTCGGCAGCCTGACCACCAGCAACATCCAGACCTGGCTGGAAAGCCGCATGCAATTGCTGCTGTCGATGGCCCAACAGATCACCGCCGATGGCAATGCTCCCGCCAGCCTGAAACGGATCATCGACCTGCCCGCCTACACCGGCAACTTCCAGCTGAGTTACTTCGGTGGCGCCGACGGGGTGATGTTCTCGGTCCCGGCGGGCAACCGCGCGGCGGACTACGACCCACGTGTCCGTGGCTGGTACAAGGCGGCCAATAGCGCACAACAGACCATTGTCACCGAACCGTACATTGCCGCGTCTTCCGGCAAACTGGTGATCACCGTGGCCACCCCGGTGCAGCACCAAGGCCAGATGATCGGCGTCGCCGGCGCCGACATCGACCTGTCCAGCGTCAGCGCAATCATCAATTCGCTGAACTTCGGCGGTCACGGTCATGCGTTCATCGTCGGTGCCGATGGCAAGATCCTGGTTCACCCGGACAGCAAGCTGGTGCTCAAGAACCTGACCGAGGCCTATCCGAGCGACACCCCCAAAGTCAGCCCGGGCATGAAAGAAGTCGAGATCGACGGCAAGCGCCAGTTCATCTCCTTCACCCACGTCAACGGCGTGCCATCGGCGAACTGGTACGTGGCACTGGTGCTTGACCAGGAAACGGCGTTCTCGATGCTCAGCGAATTCCGCACCTCGGCGATCATCGCCATGGTGATTGCCGTGGTGATCATCATTGTGCTGCTGGGCATGCTGATCAGCCTGCTGATGCAGCCGCTGTTGACCATGGGCCGCGCCATGCACGACATCGCCGAAGGTGAAGGTGACCTGACCAAACGCCTGACCATTCACGGCCACGACGAATTCGGCGCGCTGGGACTGTCGTTCAACCGCTTCGTCGAACGCATTCATACCTCGATCATCGAAGTGTCCTCGGCCACCGGCCAGGTCAACGAAGTGGCGCTGCGTGTAGTGGCCGCGTCGAATTCGTCGATGTTCAACTCCGACCAGCAAGCCTCGCGCACCAGCAGCGTGGCCGCGGCGATCAACCAGCTCGGTGCCGCCGCCCAGGAAATCGCCCAGAACGCCGCCCTCGCCTCGCAACATTCCAGCGATGCCCGCAGCCTGGCCGAAGACGGCCAGCAGGTGGTGGATAAAACCATCGCAGCGATGCAGCAGCTGTCGGCCAAGATCAGCGACTCTTGCGGCAACATCGAAACCCTCAACAGCAACACGGTCAACATCGGGCAGATTCTGGAAGTGATCACCAGCATCTCCCAGCAGACCAACTTGCTGGCACTGAACGCAGCCATTGAAGCAGCACGTGCCGGTGAGGCCGGGCGTGGTTTCGCGGTGGTGGCCGATGAGGTGCGCAACCTCGCTCACCGCACCCAGGACTCGGCGCAGCAGGTGCAGACGATGATCGAAGAGCTGCAGGTCGGCGCCCGGGCAGCGGTGGGCATCATGACCGACAGCCAGCGCCAGAGCGAAAGCAGCGTCGGCATCGCCAATCAGGCAGGCGAACGCCTGGGCAGCGTGACCCAGCGCATCGGCGAGATCGATGGCATGAACCAGTCGGTCGCCGCCGCCACTGAAGAACAGACGGCTGTGGTGGAGTCGATCAACGTCGACATCACCGAGATCAACACGCTGAACCAGGAAGGTGTGGAGAACCTGCAGTCGACCTTGCGTGCGTGTGCCGATCTTGAGCAGCAGGCGGCGCGGTTGAAGCAGTTGGTGGGTAGCTTCAGGATCTAAGACCTTCACCGGCCTCATCGCGAGCAAGCTCGCTCCCACAGGGATCTTTGTCGCACCGGAGATCTACTGTGGGAGCGAGCTTGCTCGCGATGACGGATTCAGCAACAGCGCAAAATTAGAACCTTGACCCAGGCTTTGAGAGAAACGCCAACTCCTCAGCCGTAGACTCCCTTCCCAACACCGCATTGCGATGCGGAAACCGCCCAAAATGCGCAATCACCCTCTGATGCCGCTCGGCGTAATCCAGGTAATCGGCAAACAACGCTCGGTCACCTTCAGGCTGCTGCGCCACCAATTCGATATAGCGCGAGACGCCTTCGTTCTGCACCGCGAGGTCTTCGCTGTGCTCGAACACCAGGTAGATGAACACCCGCTGAATCGGCCGCAACTGCCGATCGAAATCCGCGGCAATGCCTTGGGCTACCAGCATCTGCGCCCGGAGATCGCCTGCAAAGGCTTTGGGAATATCGCGAAAGATCATTCGCGGGATTTGATCGAGCAACAGCACCAGGGCCAGCCAACCTTCGGGATGTTGCATCCACTCGGTCAATCCGCCGGCCAGTGCCTGCTCGGTCCAGTCCCCGAAACGCTCGCGCGCTTCGAGGTCCTGGCTGTCGCGCTTGCCGAACCACAACTTGCCCTTCTGCGCCGCCACTTCCCTCGCTGATTCGGAGCTTCCGAACCACCAGTCAAGCAACGGCTGCCAGGGCGCGGTCATGATTTATTCCTTGTGGTAAGCCGTGACGCGGGCAACTTCTTCTTTCGAACCGAGGAACACCGCAACACGCTGGTGCAGGCCTTCCGGCTGGATGTCGAGGATGCGCTGGTGGCCGTCGGTGGACGCACCGCCCGCCTGTTCCACCAGGAACGACATCGGGTTGGCTTCGTACATCAGGCGCAGTTTGCCCGGCTTGGAAGGCTCGCGGCTGTCGCGTGGGTACATGAACAAACCGCCGCGGGTCAGGATGCGGTGCACGTCGGCCACCATCGCAGCGACCCAGCGCATGTTGTAGTTCTTTTTCAACGGACCGGTCTCACCTGCCAGCAATTCGCCGACGTAGCGCTGTACCGGAGCTTCCCAGTGACGCTGGTTGGACGCGTTGATGGCGAATTCCTGGGTGGTTTCAGGAATGGTGATGTCTTCGTGGGTCAGCACGAAGCTGCCCATTTCACGGTCCAGGGTGAAACCCTTCACACCGTGGCCCAAGGTCAGGATCAGCATGGTCTGTGGGCCGTAGATCGCGTAACCGGCGGCTACCTGCTGGGTGCCTGGCTGCAGGAAGGCCTTTTCATTCAAAGGTTCGTTCTGGCTCAGGTATTCGTTCGGGCAACGCAGTACCGAGAAGATGGTTCCGACTGGCGCGTTGATGTCGATGTTCGACGAACCGTCCAGCGGGTCGAATACCAGCAGGTACGCACCTTTCGGGTATTTGCCCGGGATCTGGTAGGCGTTGTCCATTTCTTCGGACGCCATGCCGGCCAGGTGACCGCCCCATTCGTTGGCTTCGAGCAGGATTTCGTTGGAGATCACGTCGAGCTTCTTCTGCACTTCGCCCTGGACGTTTTCAGTGCCCATGCTGCCCAGTACGCCACCCAGGGCGCCTTTGGACACGGCGTGGCTGATCTCCTTGCAGGCACGCGCCACCACTTCGATCAGGAAGCGCAGATCGGCAGGAGTGTTGTTGCTGCGGGTCTGCTCAATCAAATAGCGACTCAAGGTAACGCGGGACATGGAAGGCTCCGGAGGAATGGGGGGGCTAAAAACCCGCGCAGTTTAGCGCGAGTCGGGGCGCATTTCCTCCTATCAGACGTGATCGGCCGAAGAGAGTTCATGCGCGGGGATGAGCGTAGTTGGAAAAGGGCTGGATGTGAGCCGTGAATGGGGGGCGAATTCGATATTTTTGGTGTCAGTTCCGACTTGCCCGCGATCTGGCGCGAAGCGCCAGCCTAGGGTCTTGCCGATGGCTTACGCAGCAAACTGAACGCCATCGCCGCCAGGAACAAGACACTGAGCAACAACACCGCCCACAAGCCGAACTTCTTCCACTGGGTGTCCGTCGTCGCCAGCGTTTTCTCTGTCGATGCATTCGAGACCACCGCCCCGACATCCACCATGGCCCGGCCCAGGGTCGCGAGCTTCGCCGGGCTGTAATCCGGAATCAGCGTCGACAGCGGCAAGTTCGCCGCCTTCGCCGTCGCATTCCCCACGACCAGCGTGTAAGGCCCAGGCCCGCGCGCCAGGAACACCAGTTGCGTGGCGCGCACGGCAAACTTCAGCGTCGGTGCCTGATCACCCAGGCCGCCGCCGCGCTCGTCCACGGTCAGTTTCAATTGCTGGACGATTTGCCCTGACAGCTGCAATTCGTTTTGCACCACGTCCTCACCGTTCTGGGTCAAACGATAGAGCAAACCGCTGCTCAACGGCTGCCATGGCAGGCTGCTGTCGCGCCGACCGGCCAGGCTCACCGGCGCCAGACTGTTGGGCTGGCTCAGCTCGACCTGCACTCGCTCGACATTCAGCCCCATCGGCAACTGCCAGGTGTATTCACCCGCCTTCGTGCTGCTGCCGGTCAACGCCTGGGACCAGACCAACGGCAGCGGCAGGCTGCGGGTACTGGCGCTTTGCAGTTGCGCCGAAGTCAGGGTCGGTGCCGAATGCGGAGTGATCCACAGCAACCGCAAGTAGCGCGCCGACTGGCCCGGCAGGCCGATTTCATGCTGCTCGACCCGCTCGTCGGAAAAGGTCAGGCGCGCCACCTGCCCTTCGCCCCAGAACTGCCAATGCTGTAAATCGTCACTGGCTTCGACGGTGAAACGCTGGAAGCCGTCGCGCTCGCTGGTCCAGTCGAGAATCAACTGCTGCAACGGCGCCTTGATCGCGGAAGCGTCGAGCAACCAGCCGCGCAACTCCTCCTCACCCGCCTCCAGCTGACTGGAGGGCTGCACCTCGACCAAGGTGCCGTTGGCGCTCGATTGCACCCGCACGCCCGGCGCGGCTTCAGTGGTGTCCACCGAGCTGTACAACGGAAACCATTTCACCTCGCTCAAGGTGCGCGCTTCACTGCTCTGCGCCGACTGCCGGGCCAGGGCATAAGCCTGAACATCACCGACAGCGTTGAACACCCGCAGATCCCTCAGGTCGGCCTGGCGTGCATTCAGTTGTACGTTCAGGGGCAGTTCAAGGCGGTACCAAGGGCCTTCGCCCGTCACCGACAGGGGTACTTGGGTGGTGAAGTCCGCCGGTTTTTCCAGGGCAACCGCCGACAACACCACGCCCATGGCAACAGCGCCCAGCCAACCCAGGTTCAGCTTCTGACTCAAGATGACACTCCTTCGGATTCCGCGAGCGGTTTCCCGGTATCCGACACAGCGTCGGCGCGCTTGGGCGGCAACGGGGCGAAATAGCCCACCACCAGCAGCAACACGCCGACACCGATAAACGACACGATCCGCGCCAGCCCGCCGCGATTGCTCAATTCGACAAAAAACAGCTTGGCCACGACCACCCCGATCAAGGCGGCGCCAATCAGCCAGATTTCGCGGCGGCGACGCAAATGGCCGCCGATCATCAGGCTCAGGGCCATCAGGGTCCAGACGATGGACAGGCCGGCTTGCACCCGCATCGACGCCAGCAACAGATCCAGCTCGAACGGTACCCCGCTCCAATGGTGCGCGGTGCGCATCACCAATGCAGTAAAGAACACGAACAGCGAGGCGCCGGCGACCCCTTGCGTGGCGTTCGCGGCGTAATCCTTGCGGACCGCCAGTTGTGTCATGGCGCTGCGGGACCAGACATAGACGCCGAACAACGCAAACAACAGGCCCAGCTCCAGCGGGTTGATCAATGGCACGTAGGGCAGTGGCTCAGCGTTGCCGTCACTGGCGACATTCGCCAGCCAGAACCAGCCGAGCATCAGCAACGCCAGCGGCGCGGCGGCGTATACACGGTATTCCCTCGAATACGCCGACACCGGCCAAGGCCACGCACGAGGTGCCGCCATCGACACCAGATACAGACTTGGCAGAATCGCCCAACCCAACCAGCGCCAGGCGTTGTATTGCTCGGACAACACCAGCAAGCCGTAACGCAGTTGCAAAGCCAGCACCCCCATCAACAGCCAACAGCCGAGCACATGGGCGACACTCAGCACGCGCGCCGGCAGCATGGGTGCCAGGCGTCGCAGGGACATGAAATGCACGACGAACACGGCAGCCCATGCCAGCCAGCCGAAGTTGGCCGCCGGGTGATAACGCGAGTGCCAGGCCGCTAGCAGCACCAGCGCTGCAGCAGGTACCAACACCGTGCAGAGCACGCCCAGTGACGGCCAACTCAGGCGCAGCGCCAACGCTGCCCACAGCGCGACACTCACGGCAGCGATGCTCAACAATAAAGACGCCTGCATCGGCAGCGACGCGAAATGCAGCACCTCGATGACCCAGGCCAGCGCCCACCAGCCTGCGCCCCACACCAGCAACGCCTGGGACAACCGCAACAAACTCAACCCTTTCAACGCTCCACGCACATGACCCTTTTGCAAACGCCAGGCCCCGACCAACGCGGCCAGCCCCAGCACCAGCGGTGCCCAGAACCCGCCATGGGCCAGGGGTCGCAGACCGTCACTGAACAGCGGTCCTGTCACCAGGAACAGCGCGCCACCCAACAGTTGCACAGCAAGCGCGGTGAACACGAACGTGCGCGATGGCAGGCGCAAGCCAACCGACAATGTCAGCACCCCGGCCAAGGCCCAACCGATCACCGTGCCGTGGCTGAAGAAAAACAGCGGTGCCAGCAAATAGAGAAACGCCAGGCCGAGGCACGCCAGGACTGGCAGGCCTATCAGCTCCCAAGGCCTGATCTGTTCCGGCAAGGCTTTGCGTAACTGGTAGAAGCTGAACAGCAATGCGACGCCCAGTAACAGCGCGCCTAGCGGTACACCGCCGAGCAGGCTGCTCTCGCTGCTGTGCAACTCGCTGAGAAACACCAGCGCCGCCCCCAGTTGCAGGAGCAAGGCAAAGGCCCGGGCCACGGGCCTTTGCTGACGCAAACCGAGCCAGAAGATCCCTGCGCCTTCCACCGCCCACGCCGCCGTCGTCCAGCGCGCATCGAGCCCCAGCGGAATCGCCAGGCTGGCGAAGATCACGCCCAGGGCCAGGCAGGTTTCCCCCAGCAACAGCGGGCGCCCGGCCATCAGCCAACGGGCGAGCCCCATGTAAATCATGCCCAGCATCAACGCACTGAACGCCGCCGCGAATTCAAGATGCTGCACCAGTGCGAACTGCAAGCCGAAACCCACCAGCGGCGGGCCGAACAGCAGCGTGCCGTCGACATAGTCACCCTTGCGCGCCGACCACTGCAGCAGCGCTTCGCGATTGCCCTCTGCCGGTGCATCGCTCATCTGCATCAGCTTGCGCCGGGCGTACAACAGACCGATGGCCAGGTACATCAGGAAAAACACAATCAGGAACGGCTCGGTGCTCCACAGCAACTCCGGAGAGTAGGAGCGCAGGCCCCAGGCGAAACCGATGCCGAAGGTGCCGGTGAATCCGATGACATTCAACAGCCGCCAGGCCTTGAACCAGGCGATGGCGAGGATGCCGGCGTTGAGCAGGGAAAAGTAACTGAACAGCGCGACGTGGCTGCCGGCGCCGGTGGAGGCCAGGATGGGCGCGGCGAAGCCACCCAGTGCGGCAGCGGCAGCCAGCCCCAGGGAGTCCTGGGTAATGGCGAGAATCGCCGAACAGATCGTCACCGCCACCAGCAGGCCAAACGCCGCCGAGGGATCGAGCAACGGATGCAGGCGCATCGCGGCAAATACTGTCAGGTACAACACGGCGATCCCGGTGCCCTGCAAGATCAACGCGTAACTGCTGTTGCGGGCTCTCAACCACCAACCCAATCCAAGCAACCCCAAGGCTGCCGCCGCAACGCCTGCGTAGCGCAACTCAAGCGGCACCACCACGCCTTCGGTGGCATAGCGCAGCAGAAAGGCCAAGCCGAGGAACAGCAGCACCACGCCGACCCGCAATACGGTATTGCCGCCGAACAACCAGGCGCGGGCGCGACTGATGGCGCGGACGATGAGATTCGGGCCACGCGGGGAGACCGGTGGTTGTGCTTCGCGAGCAGTCGGCCCGGGTTTCCAGGCATCGGCGATTTCGCTGGCCGCTGCGGGGATTGGCTCGAGTTCGGGCGGCAGTTCCCAGATCAACTCCGGGGCGTTAGCGGGTAYTTCATCAAGGCGGGTTTCAGGTGAGACAAGCGGTTCACGGGTTTGCGGCGCCTTGACGCCCGATGCTTCAAGCAGTGCCAGCCGTTGCTCGACCGCTTGCAGCGCTACTTGCGCCTGTTCCAGCAGTCGCTGCTGCTCGACTGCCCGAAGGTCCAAGCGAGCCATGCGAACGGCCTGGCCGATACCCAATCCGAGTAATCCGCCCAGCAGTGCATCACTGAATGACTCGTCGAGTATCCAGCCGAGCACCAGTCCGATCAGCATGAACATCCATTGCATGGTCGATATCCCTAAGCAGCCCCGTCGTGGGGCAAGTCCAAGCGGTACAGCGTCTGATCAGTCTAGTGTGAAAACACCACAAACCCTGGGGGAGCAGCCGGTCGACGCTCGATTGCTCGCGATGAGGCCATAGCATTCAGCACTGATGTTGAATGTAAGTCCGCTATCGCGAGCAAGCTCGCTCCCACAAAGGATTGTGGCGCGTTCCAAATCTGGCTGATCCCTGCCGCCCGGTAATCCGTCACCTAGTATATCGATCCAGCCCGGCGACAACCGGGCCTTGCTCGCAGTTCTGGCTGAAAACTACTCCAGCGCCTTCCAGATCTCCGTGGCGTATTCGCGAATGGTTCGGTCCGACGAGAACCAGCCCATCCGCGCCGTGTTCAACACCGCCGAACGCCACCACTGGTTCGAATCGTGCCAATGGGCTTCGACGCGCATCTGTGCGTTCCAGTACGAGTCGAAGTCGGCGCAGACCAGGAAGCGGTCGTAATCCACCAACGAGTCGATCAGACTGGTGTAACGGGACGGATCATCCGGCGAGAACACGCCGCTGCGAATAGCTTGCAGCACATCGTTGAGACGATGGGAGGCGGCGATATCCGGCGTCGCATTGAACTCATGGTTCTGTTTGCGCGCCTCGACCTGCTGTGCGCTGAGACCAAAGATGAACATGTGCTCGGTGCCGATGCGTTCGCTCATTTCCACGTTGGCGCCGTCCAGGGTGCCAATGGTCAGCGCGCCGTTCAGGCCGAATTTCATGTTGCTGGTGCCCGAAGCTTCGAAACCGGCGGTGGAGATCTGCTCGGACAAATCCGCCGCCGGGATGATGCTCTCCGCCAGGCTGACGTTGTAGTTGGGCAGGAACACCACTTTGAGCAAACCACGCACGGTGGGATCGTTGTTCACCACCCGGGCGATATCGTTGGTCAGTTTGATGATCAGTTTGGCCTGGTGATAACTCGCGGCGGCCTTGCCGGCGAAGATTTTCACCCGTGGTACCCAGTCGATTTCCGGTTCCGCGCGGATCGCCTGGTACAACGCCACGGTGTGCATCAGGTTGAGCAACTGGCGTTTGTATTCGTGGATTCGCTTGACCTGCACGTCGAACATCGCCGCCGGGTTGACCGCGACGCCCAGCCGCTCATGAATCAGGTACGCCAGGGCTTTCTTGCTGTGCAGGCGTTGCTCGGCAAACGCCTTGCGGAATGCATTTCTCTCGGCGAACGGTTCGAGGGCGAGCAAACGCTCTTCCGGGTTATCCAGCACTTTAGGCCCGAGGGCATCGACCAGCATCGAGGTCAGCTCGGGGTTGGCTTGATACAACCAGCGGCGGAAGGTAATGCCATTGGTCTTGTTGTTGATTCGCTCCGGGTACAGTTTGTGCAGTTCAGAGAACACCGTTTGTCGCATCAGTTGCGTGTGCAAACCGGACACACCGTTGATGCTGTGGGAACCGAGAAACGCCAGGTTGCCCATGCGCACCCGACGACCGTTGTCCTCCTCGATCAGCGACACCGCACGCAGCACATCGAAATCGTGGATGCCCTTGGCTCGCAGGGAGTCGATGTGCTGGGCGTTGATCAGGTAGATGATCTGCATGTGCCGCGGCAACATGCGTTCCATCAGGCCGACCGGCCAGGTTTCCAGCGCTTCGGGCAGCAATGTGTGATTGGTGTAGGAGAGCGTATCGACGGTGACCTGCCACGCCGCATCCCATGCCACGTCATACACGTCGACCAGTTGTCGCATCAGTTCAGCTACGGCAATCGAGGGGTGAGTGTCGTTGAGCTGGATCGAAGCGTGATCGCCCAGGGTAAGCACCGAGGTGTGCATGTTGCGATGGCGGCGCAGCAAGTCCTGCAGGGACGCCGCGACGAAGAAGTATTCCTGGCGCAGGCGCAGTTCCTGGCCGGCCTCGGTGCTGTCCGCCGGGTACAACACGCGGGAGATACTTTCGGCCCGGGCCACTTCGGCCACGGCGCCCAGGTGGTCACCGGCGTTGAAACGCTCCAGGTGCAGATCTTCCATGGCCCGGGCGCGCCACAGGCGCAGCGTGTTGACGCTCGCCCCACGCCAGCCGACCACCGGCGTGTCGTAGGCAATGGCCCGCACGGTTTCCGCCGGGTGCCAGACTTGCCTGGACTTGCCGTTTTCATCGGCCACGGTTTCGACGCTGCCGCCAAAGCCGATCGGGTACACCACCTCCGGCCGCTCGAACTCCCACGGGTTACCGAAATCCAGCCAGTGTTCGGTCTGCTCCTGCTGCCAGCCATCGACAATCGCCTGGCGGAACAACCCGTGCTCATAGCGGATGCCGTAGCCATGACCAGCGATGCCGAGGGTCGACATGCTTTCCAGGAAACACGCCGCCAGACGCCCGAGGCCGCCGTTGCCCAGGGCCGCATCGGGTTCCAGCAGACGGATGCGCTCAAGGTCGACGCCGAGTTCGGTCAGGGCTTCGCGGGCCACGTCGAGCAGGCCGAGGTTGCTCAGGCTGTCGAACAGCAGCCGACCGATGAGAAATTCCAGGGAGAGGTAATAAACACGCTTCTGACCTTTGCGGTAGATCTGCCGCGTATGGTCCATCCAGTGCTCGACCATGTGGTCCCGCGCGGCCAGGGCAATGGCTTCGAACCAGTCATGGTCGAAGGCGTGATCCGGGTCTTTACCCACTGCATAAGTGAGTTTGGTCAAGACGGCGTCGCGGAATGCGGCCACCTCTGCTTCGCGAACAAGTGGTTCTTGAGTCATCGATAGGACCTCGAGCGAGCTTGAAGTTGTCTGAGCCTAGACGGTCTGACAGGCAGTAGAGGCTCTGGTTCGGCAGTTTTTCCTGTGAGTGCGAATCGGGTCGGCAATACATTGTCGTGTACCTGATTCAATGCAGGGGGCGTGCCGGATTAGCGGTTTATTGGCCGGCAGTGAAAAAATCTGGCGAAAGGTTGTTCAAAAATCCACCAGTCCCGGTATTATCGCGCGCCCTGATGCACACGCTGGTAACAAACGATGATGAAGCCGAACCTGATCGCTGCCGCAGAGATCGACCGCCTCGATACCTGGGCCAAGTACTCTGCCCCGATGTGCGGCTCGTGCATGTCCAGCTGCTGCACCCTGCCCGTCGAGGTCAAGATCAAGGATCTGATCCGCATCGGCGTGGTCGATGAGTTCGAGCTGGGCGATCCGCCGAAGAACATCGCCAAACGCCTGCAAAAGGAAGGCTTGGTCGAGCGCTTCAACCAGAAGTCAGGAATCTTCACCCTCCAGCGCATGAGCAACAACGATTGCCTGTACCTGGATCGTAAGAGCCGTCTGTGCACTATTTATGAAAAGCGCCCGGATACCTGCCGCAACCACCCGAAAATCGGCCCGCGGCCGGGGTATTGTGCGTACAAGCCCAAGGAAGTGGAGCGCGAGCGGAGTTCGCGGAGTATCGAGCGGTTCTGACACCCCTGGAATTTGCGGCGCTGGTACTGGCCTCATCGCGAGCAAGCTCGCTCCCACAGGGGTTCTGTGGTGTTCACACAATTTGTGGTTCACCTCGAACACTGTGGGAGCGAGCTTGCTCGCGATGAGGCCAGCACAAACACCGCACAAACACCGCACAAACCCCAGACAAACAAAAACGCCCCCGGCCTTTCGACCGGGGGCGTTTTCGTTAAGCAAGGCTAAATCTTATGCCTTGGCTTTCTTGGCAGCGCGGGTACGCTCGCTTTCGTCCAGGATCTTCTTGCGAAGACGGATGGACTTAGGAGTCACTTCACACAGCTCGTCATCCTGGATGAATTCCAGAGCCTGTTCCAGGGTGAAGCGAACAGGTGGAACCAGGGCGATGGTTTCGTCTTTACCCGAAGCACGCATGTTGTCGAGCTTCTTGCCCTTGGTAGGGTTAACGCCCAGGTCGTTGTCACGGCTGTTCAGACCAACGATCTGACCGTTGTAGATTTCCTGACCGTGTTCTACGAACAGCTTGCCACGTGCCTGGAGGGTTTCCAGGGAGTAGGTCAGCGCCTTGCCGGTTTCAACCGAAACCAGAACGCCATTCTGACGGCCGGACATGTCGCCGGACTTCATCACGTCGTAACGGTCGAAGATCGAGGTCAGGATGCCAGCACCGTTGGTCAGGGTCAGGAACTGGTTACGGAAACCGATCAGACCACGAGCAGGGATGTTGTATTCCAGACGTACACGGCCCTTGCCATCCGGCACCATGTTGGTCAGGTCGCCCTTACGCAGGCCCATCTCTTCCATCACCTTGCCCTGGGATTCTTCAGGGGTGTCGATGGTGACGTTTTCGAATGGTTCGTGCTTCACGCCGTCAACCAGACGGATGATCACTTCCGGACGGCCTACAGCCATTTCGAAGCCTTCGCGACGCATGGTTTCGATCAGTACCGAGAGGTGCAGCTCACCACGGCCGGAAACCTTGAACTTGTCAGCCGAGTCGCCTTCTTCAACGCGCAGTGCAACGTTGTACAGCAGCTCTTTGTCCAGACGTTCCTTGATGTTACGGGAAGTCACGAACTTGCCTTCTTTACCGCAGAAAGGCGAGTCGTTTACCTGGAAGGTCATGGAA
Source organism: Pseudomonas sp. P5_B3 (assembly GCF_056400405.1). Classification (NCBI taxonomy): domain Bacteria; kingdom Pseudomonadati; phylum Pseudomonadota; class Gammaproteobacteria; order Pseudomonadales; family Pseudomonadaceae; genus Pseudomonas; species Pseudomonas sp. P5_B3. Next base: position 286,127 of record NZ_JBFULI010000002.1, read on the forward strand.
ACGGTTGGCTCGTCGACGGTCAACGGCTTCATCGGTTCAACGGTGTCCGGGTGGCACAGGGTGTCGGAGATGAACAGCGAGTCCATACCGCTGATGCACACGATGTCGCCTGCAGCAGCTTCTTCAACGTCTACACGGTGCAGACCGTGGTGACCCATCAGCTTCAGGATACGACCGTTACGCTTCTTGCCGTCGGCGCCGATAGCCACAACCGGGGTGTTCGGCTTGACGCGACCACGAGCGATACGGCCAACACCGATAACACCCAGGAAGCTGTTGTAGTCCAGTGCGGAGATCTGCATCTGGAACGGACCGTCACGGTCGACTTTCGGCGCTGGTACGTTGTCGACGATCGACTGGTACAGCGGGGTCATGTCTTCAGCCATTTCGGTGTGGTCCAGACCGGCAATACCGTTCAGGGCCGAGGCGTAGACGACTTTGAAGTCCAGCTGTTCTTCGGTGGCGCCCAGGTTGTCGAACAGGTCGAAGATCTGGTCCAGAACCCAGTCCGGACGCGCGCCTGGACGGTCAACCTTGTTGATGCACACGATCGGACGCAGGCCGGCTTCGAAAGCCTTCTTGGTCACGAAACGGGTTTGCGGCATAGGGCCGTCTTGAGCGTCAACCAGCAGCAGAACGGAGTCGACCATCGACATTACGCGTTCAACTTCGCCGCCGAAGTCGGCGTGGCCCGGGGTGTCCACGATGTTGATGTGGTAGCCGTTCCAGTTGATGGCGGTGTTTTTCGCCAGAATGGTAATACCGCGCTCTTTTTCCTGGTCGTTGGAGTCCATCACGCGCTCGTCGTTGAGCTCGTTGCGCTCCAGGGTGCCGGATTGACGCAGGAGTTTGTCTACCAGGGTGGTCTTACCATGGTCAACGTGGGCAATGATGGCGATGTTGCGTAGATTTTCGATCACTTGTGTATCTCGATCAGAGGATTCGGTGTGCTGACAAGTCTTGGCAGCGATTAACAGTAGCGTCCGTGAAAGCCGTTACAGCTTGACGGTGGCGTCGGGGGGCCGGTGACGCAGGCCACAGGCAAACAGCCCCGGGCACTTAGCTCGGTCGATAAACGCGCACATTGGCATGCCCCTCACTGAGCAAATGGTGGGCATGCAGGCGACTCATCACGCCTTTGTCGCAATACAGCAGGTACTGGCGAGTAGGGTCCAGTTCCTTGAAACGAGCGTTCACTGCATAAAACGGCATCGTTTGTACCTCGATGCCAGCGAGTTCCAGCGGGTCGTCCTCAGCGGCATCCGGGTGACGGATGTCGATGACGATCTGACCGGCCAGCGCTTCGCTGACTTCTTCAATCTGCAAGTCCTGGCCCAATTCGTCGATCACGCGATCGATCGGCACCAGTTTGGCGTTTTCGAGCGCACGCTCGAGTACCGCCATATCGAATTCTTTCTCTTCATGCTCGACGCGATAGCGCTTGGCCGCGGTCTTCGGATTGACCGAGATGACACCGCAGTACTCCGGCATGTGCCGGGCGAAATCGGCGGTGCTGATTTCGTTGGCCAGGTCGATGATGTCCTGCTTGTGACTGGCGATCAGCGGACGCAAGACCAGCTTGTCGGTCACACAGTCGATCACGCTCAGGTTCGGCAGCGTCTGGCTCGACACCTGGGAGATCGCCTCACCGGTGACCAGTGCGTCGATGTGCAGTCGATCGGCAATTCGGGACGAAGCGCGCAACATCATACGCTTCAATACTACGCCCATATGACTGTTATCGACTTTGCCGAGAATTTCGCCCAGCACTTCCTCGAACGGCACACTGACAAATAGCACGCGCTGGGAGCTGCCGTACTTCTTCCAGATGAAATGCGCGACTTCCATGACGCCCAGTTCGTGGGCACGTCCGCCCAGATTGAAGAAGCAGAAATGCGCCATCAGGCCGCGGCGCATGATCTGGTAGGCCGCCACGGTGGAGTCGAAGCCACCGGACATCAGCACCAGGGTCTGTTCCAGGGCGCCCAGCGGATATCCGCCGATGCCGTTGTGCTGGCTGTGGATCACGAACAACCGTTGGTCRCGAACTTCGATGCGGACTTCGATTTCCGGCGCTTTCAGGTCGATCCCGGCGGCGCCGCATTCACGACGCAGCTTGCTGCCGACGTATTTTTCGACGTCCATCGAGCTGAACGGGTGCTTGCCCGCACGCTTGCAGCGCACCGAGAAAATCTTCCCGGCCAGCGCATCGCCGTAGTGCTGCCTGCACTTTTCGGTGATGTCGTCGAAGTCGCCCAGCGGGTACTCGTCGATCTGCAGAAAGTGCGCGATGCCCGGCATGCAGGTCAGGCGCTCACCCATCTCTTTCAAGGCTTTCGGGTCGGTGACGCGGGTTTCCAGCTCGAGATTGTCCCACACGCCGTTCACCACCACGGCCGGGTCCAGATCGCGGAGCACGGCGCGGATGTTTTTGGCCAACTGGCGGATAAATTTCGTCCGGACAGGTCGACTCTTGATGGTGATCTCGGGGAAGACTTTTACGATTAATTTCATGGAAACAGCGCGCGCAGGGTCTGCCGAAAAAGGGGGGCGCGGATTATAGCGGAAATTGCTCAAGGTTTAACCAGTTAATGTGTAGAAGGTTTTGCGCGCACCAAAACAGGTCATTTATTGAAATGAACGCCACATTGTAGGGCGGGATTTTCCGATTTAAGGTGCTTTTCCACCTGACAGGCGTGAAATTGGGGCAAAAAACCCATGGTGGGGCACTGGCATGCAATTTGCTCCCTTGTGAGGCAGGTTGCCTTGGCAGAGTATTCGCGCCGGCATCACCCACATTTAAGGGCATCCATTACTAGCCCGAAGCCACCCGGAGGACACTATGTCGAAGTCGGTTCAACTCATCAAAGATCATGACGTCAAGTGGATTGATCTGCGCTTCACGGACACCAAAGGCACTCAGCACCACGTGACCATGCCGGCTCGCGATGCGCTGGATGACGACTTCTTCGAAGTCGGCAAAATGTTCGACGGTTCCTCCATCGCTGGCTGGAAAGGCATCGAAGCCTCCGACATGATCCTGATGCCGGACGACTCCACCGCTGTTCTGGATCCGTTCACCGAAGAACCGACCCTGATCCTGGTCTGCGACATCATCGAGCCTTCGAGCATGCAAGGCTACGATCGCGACCCACGTGCGATCGCCAAGCGCGCCGAAGAGTACCTGAAAGCCACCGCTATCGGTGACACTGTGTACGCCGGTCCAGAGCCAGAGTTCTTCATCTTCGACCAGGTGAAGTTCAAGTCCGACATTTCCGGCTCCATGTTCAAGATCTACTCTGAACAAGGTTCGTGGATGTCCGACCAGGACATCGAAGGCGGCAACAAAGGCCACCGTCCAGGCGTCAAAGGCGGCTACTTCCCGGTTCCACCGTTCGACCACGACCACGAAATCCGTACCTCCATGTGCAACGCACTGGAAGAAATGGGCCTGACCGTCGAAGTTCACCACCACGAAGTGGCGACTGCCGGCCAGAACGAAATCGGCGTCAAGTTCAACACCCTGGTGAAGAAAGCCGACGAAACCCAAACCCTGAAGTACGTCGTGCACAACGTTGCCGATGCCTACGGCCGCACCGCTACCTTCATGCCTAAGCCGCTGTACGGCGACAACGGTTCGGGTATGCACGTGCACATGTCCATCTGGAAAGATGGCAAGAACACCTTCGCAGGCGAAGGCTATGCCGGCCTGTCCGACACCGCCCTGTACTTCATCGGCGGTATCATCAAGCACGGTAAGGCCCTGAACGGCTTCACCAACCCGGCGACCAACTCCTACAAGCGTCTGGTTCCAGGCTTCGAAGCTCCGGTAATGCTGGCCTACTCGGCTCGCAACCGTTCCGCTTCGATCCGTATTCCTTACGTGTCGAGCCCGAAAGCCCGCCGTATCGAAGCACGCTTCCCGGATCCGGCTGCCAACCCGTACCTGTGCTTCGCCGCACTGTTGATGGCTGGCCTGGACGGCATCCAGAACAAGATCCACCCTGGCGACGCCGCTGACAAAAACCTGTACGACCTGCCGCCTGAAGAGGCCAAAGAGATCCCACAAGTTTGCGGCAGCCTGAAAGAAGCCCTGGAAGAGCTGGACAAAGGTCGTGCGTTCCTGACCAAAGGCGGCGTTTTCAGCGACGACTTCATCGACGCTTACATCGCCCTGAAAAGCGAAGAAGAAATCAAGGTACGTACCTTCGTACACCCACTGGAATACGAGCTGTACTACAGCTGCTGATCCGGTAGCGCCCGCGCAAGCGGCGTGACAAAAGAGAGGCCTCCTTCGGGGGGCCTTTTTTATGTGCACGATTCGATGGCTGATCTGTTTCCCTGTGGGAGCGAGCTTGCTCGCGATGACGGACTGACATTCAACAACAATGTTGACTGAACCACCGCAATCGCGAGCAAGCTCGCTCCCACAGGGGATTGAGGCGTCCGCCAGATCTCCGTGAATCATGCGCAAATGTTTAGCGACTTGGGCCAACCACCAACCCTGACCTATGCTGCAACCCTACGTTTTCGTTTCCGGTTGTTTTTATGGGTCGCGGTTATCTGTTCATCCTGCTGCTGATCGTTCTGCCCGCCACGGCGCAGATCTACAAATACACGGACGCCAACGGCGCCACCGCGTACAGCAATCAACCGCCCGACGGCGTCAGCGCCCATCCGGTCGACTTGCCGCCCCTCAACAGCGTCGAGCGCCAGCCTCCCGGCGAAGTCGCACCTGCTGCCGAGGCCGGTCGTAAAGAACAGCCTCACAAGACCTATGAAGTGCTGGAGCTGACCGGCCTGCCCACCACCGAAGCCCTGCGCGCCAACAACGGCACGTTCACCATAACGGTGCTGATCAAGCCGCGCCTGCAAGCCCCCCACCTGTTGCAGCTACTGCTGGACGATCAGCCCTACGGCCAGCCAGGCAATGTGCCGATCCTGCAACTGGTGAACATCGATCGCGGCGAACACCGTCTCGCCGTACAAGTGATCGATGGCGAAAACGTTGTACAGCAGAGCCCTGCGGTGACATTCGCCATACAGCGGGTGCACAAGCCTTGAAGGCCTGGCTACTGATCGCCTGCCTGATCGCCCTGCCCGCCTCGGCAGAGGTCTTCATGTATGTCGACGCTCAGGGCAATCGGGTTTTCACCGACCAGCCAAAACCCGGTAACGCCAGGTGCGTACCGCTGACAAAGAGCAATCGAATAGCGGCCATCCCCACCGGTGCAACGCCGTTGAGTGCTGATAGCAGTCCTGAAGTTCAAGCGCCGTTCCACTATGACTTGTTGCGCATCCTGGTCCCGGAACCCGACGCCACCATCCGCAGCAACGCCGGTGAAGTCATCGTCAGCGCCACCAACGAGCCCGGCCTGCAACCCGGTCATCGCTACCGGTTGCTGCTCGACGGCCAGCCCACTGCCGAACCCGGCCTGAGCCCGGTGTTCCCGTTGAGCAACATCGATCGCGGCAGCCATACCCTGTCCGTGGAAATCCTCGACGAACAGGGACGCATCGTCGAACGCACCGCCAGCCAGCCTTTCCACATGCAACGCACGTCTCTCGCCCAGAAGCGCAGGATCAAACCCTGCACCCTCGAAGACTACGGCCAGCGACCGGAATGCCCGCTCAGCGACAAACCCGCCGAAGAAAAAAATCCTTTTCTGAGACTTTTCTAACCTCGTTCAGGTTTGCGCACTATATTGGTGCAGCTGCTTGCACCGTACTCACATTCCAACCCATTTTGGTTCGAAACTACCCGCGATAGCTGGCAGAACGCCACGCAAACGAGCGTCAAACGCCTGTTTCAGGCGCTGAACGCTTCTTTTCGGAGCCTTGGTTTGGTTTTTGCATTTTGCCCGTACCAGCGCTTTTTTCTTGCGCATGCTCTGCCCTAAAAGAGGTCCCGATGACCATAAGCGACGCACTCCACCGCTTGCTACTCGACAACCTCACCACTGCCACCATCCTGCTCGACGCCGAACTGCGCCTCGAGTACATGAACCCGGCGGCGGAGATGCTGCTGGCCATCAGCGGTCAGCGCAGCCATGGGCAGTTCATCAGTGAGTTGTTTACCGAATCGACCGAAGCGCTGAATTCGTTGCGCCAGGCCGTCGAACAAGCGCACCCGTTCACCAAACGCGAAGCCATGCTCACCGCCCTCACCGGCCAGACCCTGACCGTCGACTACGCGGTAACGCCGATCCTGAGCAACGGCGACACAATGCTGCTGCTCGAAGTCCACCCTCGTGACCGCCTGCTGCGGATCACCAAGGAAGAAGCACAGCTTTCCAAGCAGGAAACCAGCAAGATGCTGGTGCGCGGCCTGGCCCATGAAATCAAGAACCCGCTGGGCGGGATTCGCGGCGCGGCACAATTGCTGGCCCGGGAACTGCCGGAAGAAAGCCTGCGCGACTACACCAACGTCATCATCGAAGAAGCCGACCGCCTGCGTAATCTGGTGGACCGCATGCTCGGCTCCAACAAGTTGCCGTCGCTGGCCATGTGCAATGTCCACGAAGTGCTGGAGCGCGTCTGCCATCTCGTAGAAGCCGAAAGCCAGGGCTGCATCACCTTGGTGCGCGACTACGACCCAAGCATCCCCGACGTCCTGATCGACCGCGAGCAAATGATTCAGGCCGTGCTGAACATCGTGCGCAACGCCATGCAGGCCATCAGCAGCCAGAACGAGCTGCGCCTGGGTCGCATCAGTCTGCGCACCCGCGCCATGCGCCAGTTCACCATCGGCCACGTGCGCCATCGCCTGGTGACCAAGATCGAGATCATCGACAACGGTCCGGGCATCCCTGCAGAACTTCAGGAAACCATTTTCTTCCCCATGGTCAGCGGACGTCCGGACGGTACCGGACTGGGCCTGGCCATTACCCAGAACATCATCAGCCAGCACCAGGGCCTGATCGAATGTGACAGCCACCCCGGCCACACCACCTTCTCGATCTTTCTGCCACTGGAACAAGGAGCCACATCGACATGAGCCGTAGTGAAACCGTGTGGATCGTCGATGACGACCGTTCTATCCGTTGGGTCCTGGAAAAAGCCCTGCAGCAGGAAGGCATGACCACGCAAAGCTTCGACAGCGCCGATGGTGTGATGAGCCGCCTGGCGCGCCAGCAGCCGGACGTGATCATTTCCGACATCCGCATGCCCGGCGCCAGCGGCCTGGACCTTCTGGCGCGGATTCGCGAGCAGCATCCACGACTGCCGGTCATCATCATGACCGCTCACTCCGATCTGGACAGCGCTGTCGCGTCCTATCAGGGCGGCGCTTTCGAGTACCTGCCCAAGCCGTTCGACGTCGACGAAGCGGTTTCCCTGGTCAAACGCGCCAACCAGCACGCCCAGGAACAACAAGGCCTGGAAGTCGCCCCGACCCTGACCCGCACCCCGGAAATCATCGGCGAAGCGCCGGCGATGCAGGAAGTATTTCGCGCCATCGGGCGCTTGAGCCACTCCAACATCACCGTACTGATCAACGGCGAATCGGGTACCGGTAAAGAGCTGGTGGCCCACGCCCTGCACCGTCACAGTCCGCGGGCAGCGTCGCCGTTCATCGCGCTGAACATGGCGGCGATCCCCAAAGACCTCATGGAATCCGAACTGTTCGGCCACGAGAAAGGCGCATTCACCGGCGCGGCCAACCTGCGGCGCGGGCGCTTCGAACAGGCTGACGGCGGCACGCTGTTCCTCGATGAAATCGGTGACATGCCTGCCGACACCCAGACCCGCTTGCTTCGCGTACTGGCTGATGGCGAGTTCTACCGCGTCGGCGGTCATGTGCCGGTGAAGGTCGATGTGCGCATCATCGCCGCGACTCACCAGAATCTGGAAACCCTGGTGCATGCCGGAAAGTTCCGTGAGGACTTGTTCCATCGCCTCAACGTGATCCGCATCCACATCCCGCGCCTGTCGGACCGTCGCGAAGACATCCCGACCCTGGCCAAGCACTTCCTCGGCCGCGCCGCCCAGGAGCTGGCGGTCGAGCCGAAGCTGCTGAAAAGCGAAACCGAGGAATACCTGAAGAACTTGCCGTGGCCCGGCAACGTGCGGCAGCTGGAGAACACCTGCCGCTGGATCACAGTGATGGCTTCGGGTCGCGAAGTGCACATCGGCGACCTGCCGCCGGAGCTGCTGAGCCTGCCACAGGATTCGGCGCCCGTGACCAACTGGGAACAGGCCCTGCGCCAGTGGGCCGACCAGGCGCTGGCCCGCGGTCAGTCGAGCCTGCTCGACAGCGCCGTGCCGGCCTTCGAGCGGATCATGATCGAGACCGCCCTCAAACACACCGCCGGCCGCCGCCGCGATGCCGCCGTATTGCTGGGCTGGGGGCGCAACACCCTGACCCGCAAGATCAAGGAATTGGGGATGAAGGTGGATGGTGGGGATGATGATGAGGGGGATGAGGCTTAAACAGTCTGTAGTTAATCGCGGCTAGTTAGATCCAATCGCGAGCAAGCTCGCTCCCACAGGGTTAATTGGTGTTCACACAATCGTGACAACACTGAATATCCACTGTGGGAGCGAGCTTGCTCGCGATGCTTTTTGGGTTATCAGTGCACCGCCGCAATGCACCGTGAACCGCAATCGCGCACGAAAACAGCTTCGAATCCCCACCTGCTTTCGCAATCGAATCCCTTTCGAAAAAACACGAAAGCCCCGAATCTCGGGGCTTTCAGCGTTTCAAACCGGTTTTTTGTTTCTCTTTGTGAAAATTGGCACGCCCCCTGCAATAACCCTTTCAAGTGAATCAGATCACTTACCCGGTTTCGGGGACCTTGGTACAGGCAGGCCGGGGATTCCCCTCTTTACACCGGGCTCACATCGCATCCGCGACGAGCCCAGCCGTTTTGGGGTCCTTGGTACAGGCAGGCCGGGGATTCCCTCTTTACACCGGGTTCAGACGCGATGCGCGAACCCTCCCGTTTTGGGGACCTTGGTACAGGCAGGCCGGGGATTCCCCTCTTTTATTGCTCCCGGAGATGGATCTCCAGCCGCCAGCGGTCATCGACCTCGCTACCGGTCCACTCGCCCTGCAGGGGCCGGGCCGCCACCAGTGTCAGCAACAACCCCCCATCGCTCAAACGTACCCGCCAGTTCACGTCCTTGCCGCCGAGCTTGAGCTGGCCTTTCTGCGCCTTGCCCTCGGCGCCAAACAGCAGCGCGACACTGCCATCAACCATCTCGCCGTGGGTCTTGGGTTCGTTGTTGAACCACACCACCAGCCCGTCGCTCGTCACCTCAACCTGCTGCAACTGGCTGGGGTCTGGCGTAGTCAGGCGACCGATCATCATCCCGACCATCACCCCGACAATCGCCAGCGAGCCCATTACCCGCAGGAATAGTTTCGAACGCACGCCTTCTGGCGGCGTAGAATGCGCGTCATCTTTACCTTCGGAGCCGTGCATGTTTCACGTCATCCTTTTCCAACCAGAAATTCCGCCGAATACCGGCAACGTTATCAGGCTGTGCGCCAACAGTGGCTGCCACCTGCATTTGATCGAACCGCTGGGCTTCGAGATGGACGACAAGCGCCTGCGCCGGGCCGGCCTCGATTACCACGAGTATGCCACCCTGCAACGCCACGCGGACCTGGCCAGTTGCCTGGAAAGCCTCGGCCATCCGCGGGTATTCGCCTTCACCACCAAGGGTTCGCGGCCGTTCCACGATGCCAGCTTCGCCCCGGGCGATGCGTTCCTGTTCGGCCCGGAAAGCCGGGGCTTGCCCGCAGAGGTGCTGGACGCCCTGCCCGGCGAGCAACGCCTGCGCCTGCCGATGCGCGAGGGCTGCCGCAGCCTGAACCTGTCCAATACCGTGGCAGTGGCCGTGTACGAAGCCTGGCGTCAGAACGACTTCAAATAACACCGCATAAAAAATGTGGGAGCGAGCTTGCTCGCGATGGCGGTGCATCAGTCAACATTGATGTTGAAGCTGGTGACCTCATCGCGAGCAAGCTCGCTCCCACAGTATTGAAACGCTTTTATTGAACGGTCGGAGTCTCGCCAGCAGCCTGCATGCGTTGCAGCTCTTGCGCGTACAGTGCGTCGAAGTTCACCGGAGCCAGCATCAGTGCCGGGAACGAACCGCGGGTCACCAGGCTGTCCAGGGTTTCGCGAGCGTACGGGAACAGGATATTCGGGCAGAACGCACCCAGGGTGTGGCTCATCGAAGCGTCATCCAGGTTCTTGATCAGGAAGATCCCGGCCTGTTGCACTTCAGCGATGAACGCCACTTCGTCACCGTTTTTCACGGTAACCGACAGGGTCAGCACGACTTCGTGGAAGTCGGCTTCCAGCGTCTTCTGACGGGTGTTCAGATCCAGACCGACGCTCGGCTCCCACTGCTGGCGGAAGATCGCCGGGCTTTTCGGAGCTTCGAAGGACAGGTCACGCACATAAATGCGCTGCAAGGAGAATTGCGGTGCAGTTTCTTCTTCGTTCGCAGCAGTGTTCTGTTGGTCAGTCATCGCAGATCCTTCTTGATCCAGGGTTCTTTTAGGTTTGCTTGTTTGGGGTATTACCGTCAGGCCCTGAGCAGCGCGTCGAGCTTGCCGGCACGCTCCAGGGCGAACAAATCATCACAACCGCCCACGTGGGTGCTGCCGATCCAGATTTGCGGCACGGACGTACGCCCGGCCTTCTGGGCCATCGCAGCGCGCACCTGCGGCTTGCCATCGACCTTGATCTCTTCGAAGGCCACGCCTTTGTTCTCGAGCAGGTACTTGGCTCGCGAGCAGAAAGGGCAGTAATCGCTGGAATAGACGACGACGCTACTCATATCACTTCACCAGCGGCAGATTGTCGGCTTTCCAGCTGGAGATACCACCGGACAGCTTGGCGGCAGTGAAGCCGGATTTCATCAGCTCGCGGGCGTGGGTGCCGGCGGTCTGGCCCATGGCGTCGACCAGGATGATGGTCTTGGCCTTGTGCTTTTCCAGTTCGCCAACGCGGGCGGCCAGTTTGTCCTGGGGAATGTTCACCGCACCGACAATGTGACCGGCGGCGAAATCCTTGCTCGGACGAATATCAACCACAACGCCGGCGTCCTTGTTGACCAGACCGGTCAGTTCGCCAGTACTCAGGCTACGGCCGCCGCCCTGCATTTGATAGGCAATCAGCAACGCCAGCAGTACGACGAAGATACCGACGAGAATGTAGTGGTTAGTGGCGAATTCAATCAGGTGAGCAACCATCGAAGGAGGTTCCAGGGCGTTAAAATGTCGGCCAGTATACACAGCCACTATGGTGGGCCAAACCCCGTCCGGCGGTGACGTGGCCGGAACTTCGCTTTAAACTGCCACTCCCTTTTCCATTACCCCTTTTACCTCAGCCACGAGTGGATTCCATGACTACCACGCCTAAACCTTTGGTCCTGATCATTCTCGACGGCTTCGGTCACAGTGAGAGCCCTGAATCCAACGCCATCTTCGCCGCGAAGAAGCCCGTACTGGACCGCCTGTGGGCCACCGTGCCGAACGGCCTGATCTCGGGCAGCGGCATGGACGTCGGCCTGCCGGATGGCCAGATGGGCAACTCCGAAGTCGGCCACATGAACCTGGGCGCCGGCCGCGTGGTGTATCAGGACTTCACGCGCGTCACCAAATCGATCCGCGACGGCGAGTTCTTCGAGAACCCGACCATCTGCGCCGCCGTGGACAAAGCCGTCGCCGCCGGCAAAGCCGTGCATTTCATGGGTCTGCTGTCCGATGGCGGCGTGCACAGCCACCATGATCACCTGGTCGCCATGGCCGAACTGGCCTTCAAGCGCGGTGCGCAAAACATCTACCTGCACGCCTTCCTCGACGGCCGCGATACTCCGCCAAAAAGCGCGCAGTCATCGATCGAGCTGCTCGACGCGACCTTCCAGGCCCTGGGCAAAGGCCGGATCGCCAGCATCATCGGCCGCTACTACGCCATGGACCGCGACAACCGTTGGGACCGCGTGTCCCAGGCCTACAACCTGATTGTCGATGGCCAGGGCGAATTCAACGCCGCCACCGCCCAGGAAGGCCTGCAAGCGGCCTACGAGCGCGGCGAGAGCGACGAATTTGTCAAGGCCACCTCCATCGGCGAGCCGGTAAAAGTCGAAGACGGCGATGCCGTAGTGTTCATGAACTTCCGCGCCGACCGCGCCCGCGAACTGACCCGCGTGTTCGTCGAAGACAACTTCAGTGAGTTCGAGCGTGCCCGCCAGCCGAAACTGGCCGGTTTTGTCATGCTGACCCAATACGCCGCCAGCATCCCTGCGCCTTCGGCTTTCGCTGCCGGCAGCCTGGAAAACGTGCTGGGCGACTACCTGGCGAAAAACGGCAAGACCCAGCTGCGCATCGCTGAAACCGAAAAATATGCCCACGTGACCTTCTTCTTCTCCGGCGGCCGCGAAGAACCGTTCCCGGGCGAAGAGCGCATCCTGATTCCGTCGCCGAAAGTCGCCACCTATGACTTGCAACCGGAAATGAGCGCACCGGAAGTCACCGACCGCATCGTCGATGCCATCGAAAACCAGCGTTACGACGTGATCGTGGTCAACTACGCCAACGGCGACATGGTCGGCCACAGCGGCGTGTTCGAAGCGGCGGTCAAGGCCGTTGAATGCCTGGACCTGTGCGTGGGTCGCATCGTCGATGCGCTGGAAAAGGTCGGTGGCGAAGCGCTGATCACGGCTGACCATGGTAACGTCGAGCAGATGTCCGATGAGACCACTGGCCAGGCGCACACTGCGCACACCACCGAGCCGGTGCCATTCATCTATGTCGGCAAGCGCGACCTGAAGGTCCGCGAAGGCGGCGTGCTGGCGGACGTGGCGCCGACCATGCTGAAGTTGCTGGGCCTTGAGCAACCGGCGGAAATGACCGGGACTTCGATTCTGGTCTGATTGGATCTCCAAAACGCCACAAAACCTGTGGGAGCGAGCTTGCTCGCGATAGCAATCTGACAGCCAACATCTATGTTGAATGATCGGACGCCATCGCGAGCAATCGAGCGTCGACCGGCTGCTCCCACAGTGGTTTTGGGGTGTTTTCAGGGACAACTTCGATCCAGTTATCACACAGTCAGAAATGGGCATTTTTTTTGCCGCCCATGGCGGGCATACTAGGCCGTCCCTTTCCCTGGTGCCGCCCGCCCCTATGCTTCGCGTCCTGATAGCCCTGACTCTGACATGCCTGCTCCAACCGGCCTTTGCTGACGAGCGCGCAGACACCCAACAACAGTTGGACGCCACGCGTCAGGACATTGCCGAGTTGAAGAAACTGCTGGGCAAGCTGCAGGAAGAGAAGTCCGGTGTGCAGAAAGAGCTCAAGGGCACCGAAACCGAGATGGGCAAGCTCGAGAAACAGGTCGAAGCCCTGCAAAAAGAGTTGAAGAAAAGCGAAGCCGAGCTACAGCGCCTCGATGCAGAGAAAAAAAAACTCCAGAGCGCGCGCACTGAACAGCAACGACTGATCGCCATGCAGGCCCGGGCGGCCTACCAGAACGGTCGCCAGGAATACCTCAAGCTGCTGCTCAACCAGCAAAATCCGGAAAAATTCGCCCGTACCCTCACCTATTACGACTACCTGAGCCAGGCTCGCCTGGAGCAACTGAAAAACTTCAACGAAACCCTGCGCCAACTGTCAAATGTCGAGAAAGATATCGCCATGCAGCAGGCGCAATTGCTGGTGCAGCAAAGCAGCCTCGACACCCAGCGTGGCGAACTCGAGAAAGTTCGCCAGGAGCGCCAGCAAGTCCTGGCCAAGCTCAATGACGACGTAAAGGCTCGCGATCAGAAACTGGCGGCGCGCGAGCAGGATCAGGCAGACCTGTCTAAAGTCCTTAAAACCATTGAAGAAACCCTGGCCCGCCAGGCCCGTGAGGCAGAAGAAGCGCGACAAAAAGCGCTGATTGCCCAGCAGGAAGCCGAAAAAAAGCGTTTACGTGAGGCCCAGGCGCAGGCAGATGCCAGCGACGATGCCCCACGCAAACCAGTCAGATCGACACCAGGCGCACTGGTTTCCAGTTCCGGCGAGACCTTTGGCGGCCCGTTTGCATCAACCCGCGGCAAACTTCCCTGGCCTGTCGATGGTCGACTGCTGGCGCGCTACGGTGAAAGCCGTGGCGACGATGCCCGGACCAAGTGGGATGGCGTGATGATCGGCGCGTCTGCCGGCAGCACCGTGCATGCGGTGCATGGTGGTCGCGTAGTGTTTGCCGACTGGCTGCGAGGCGCCGGGTTGCTGGTGATCCTCGACCACGGCAACGGTTTTTTGAGTCTTTATGGTCACAACCAGACGCTGCTCAAGTCTGCGGGTGATGTGGTTAAAGCCGGTGAGTCCATCTCCACTGTCGGCAACAGTGGTGGGCAGGACACGCCAGCGCTGTATTTTGCTATTCGTCAGCAGGGTCACCCGAGTGATCCGGCGCAATGGTGCCGCGCGCAAGGATAAGCGCGTTACCTAATTCAGGAGTTTGTTAGACATGCTGCATTTGTCCCGCCTTACCTCGTTGGCCCTGACGATCGCCCTGGTGATCGGCGCGCCTCTGGCGTTTGCCGCTCAACCAGCCCCGGCGGTTGCGCCTGCGGGCACTGCTGCGACCACCAAGGCGCCACTGCCGCTGGATGAGTTGCGTACCTTTGCCGAGGTGATGGACCGGATCAAAGCCGCTTATGTCGAACCGGTGGATGACAAGACCCTGCTGGAAAACGCCATCAAGGGCATGCTCAGCAACCTCGATCCGCATTCGGCCTACCTCGGCCCTGAAGATTTCGCCGAGTTGCAGGAAAGCACCAGCGGGGAATTTGGTGGCCTGGGTATCGAAGTCGGCGCCGAAGACGGCTTCATCAAGGTGGTTTCGCCCATCGATGACACCCCGGCCTCCAAGGCCGGCATCCAGGCCGGTGACTTCATCGTCAAGATCAACGGCCAACCGACCCGTGGCCAGAGCATGACCGAAGCCGTGGACAAGATGCGCGGCAAGATCGGCCAGAAAATCACCCTGACCCTGGTGCGCGACGGCGGCACACCGTTCGACGTGACCCTGACCCGCGCCGTCATTCAGGTGAAGAGCGTGAAGAGCCAGCTGCTGGAATCGGGCTACGGCTATATCCGCATCACCCAGTTCCAGGTCAAGACCGGCGAAGAGGTTTCCAAGGCCCTGGCCAAGCTGCGCAAGGACAACGGCAAGAAGCTCAAGGGCATCATTCTCGACCTGCGCAACAACCCGGGCGGGGTGCTGCAGGCGGCGGTCGAAGTGGTTGACCACTTCATCACCAAGGGCCTGATCGTTTACACCAAGGGCCGTATTGCCAACTCCGAGCTGCGCTTCTCTGCCACCGGCAAGGACGAAAGCGAAGCCGTGCCAATGGTCGTGCTGATCAACGGCGGCAGCGCTTCGGCTTCGGAAATTGTCGCCGGCGCCCTGCAGGACCAGAAACGCGCCGTGCTGATGGGCACCACCAGTTTCGGCAAAGGCTCGGTACAGACGGTTCTGCCGCTCAACAACGAGCGCGCATTGAAGATCACCACGGCGTTGTATTACACACCGAACGGCCGCTCCATCCAGGCCCAGGGCATCGTCCCGGACATCGAAGTGCGCAAGGCCAAGATCACCAGCGAGCAAGACGGCGACTACTTCAAGGAAGCCGACTTGCAGGGCCACCTGGGCAATGGCAACGGCGGCGCCGACAAACCGACCGGTTCCAGCGGCAAAGCCAAGCCGATGCCGCAGGACGACGATTACCAATTGGCCCAGGCCCTGAGCCTGCTCAAAGGGCTGAGCATCACGTCCGGCCGTTGAGATGCTTCTGCGGTTGCTGATCGGGCTGTTGTGTTGTCTGGCGGGGGTTGCTCACGCAGAACCCGTCGGATCGACGCCCCACAAAGCCTACCTGAGTCTGATCATCGATGACCTGGGGCAGAACCTGCCCCGGGATCGCCGCGTGCTGGCCCTGCCCGGCCCGGTGACCACGGCAATCATGCCTGACACACCCCACGCCACCGAATTCGCCCGCGAAGCCCATCGCGCCGGTAAGATCGTCATTCTGCACATGCCTATGGATCCGGCCACCGGACCGTTCGCCTGGCATCCCGAGCTGCCCGTCGAGGAGCTGGAAAAACGCCTGAACGCCGCGTTCAATATGGTCCCGTACACCAGCGGCATCAACAACCACATGGGCAGCCGCATGACCGCCCAGCAACCGGCCATGACCTGGCTGATGGCCGAGTTGCAACGTCGGCACAAGTTCTTTGTCGACAGCCGTACCAGCGCTCAGACGGTGGCGGCCGCCGAGGCGCAGAAGGTTGGTTTGGCGAGTGTTTCGCGGGATGTGTTTCTGGATGACGAGCCAACGGAAGCGGCGATCTTCACGCAGCTACAGACTGCAATCAGCCTGGCGCGCAAGCAGGGTTCGGCAGTGATGATCGGGCATCCGTATCCGCAGACGTTGGCGGTGCTGGAGCGTGAACTGCCCAAGCTGAAAGCTCAGGGAATTGACTGGATCGATATCAAAATGATGATCAGCGTGCGGGGCAATCGGGCGATGGCTGGGCATGGGAAGGACGGCATTTACCGGACCCCGCACGGTAATTGACCCATTTGTTTGTTTACCACCACCTCCAGGCTGACGGATTCATTGCGCAAGGACTTTGCGCCGGTCATTGCGCTGTGGCCGACTCTATAAATATGTACCACCTACCCCTTTGAATAATGATCACACTACGTCGAGACTTTAAATGACGCAGTAGTCATTCGTGTCTGCTTGCCCAAAACCACAAATATCCATAACCAAGGATTGGTCATGAAATTCAAACAGCTCAGTTTTATTCTTTACTTTATCAGTCACTTCTTTTTGTTCGCTGAAGCCGCACAAAAAGATCTCGGAGAGAATTTAAAGAACGGTTCTCGCTCCCAATCGTTAACCAACAATGACAACCAGTATTCACGCTGGACCGGCGTTGGGCTTCTCAGTACGCCCAATGGTACTTGTACCGCAACGTTGATCGATACCCGGGGTGTTGGGTGGACGACTACTGCACCCGCTTATGTCATCACTGCCGGCCACTGTGTAGTAGCTGAATATGGCACTTCAAGGTTGAATCATGAGCTAAATGCAAGCGTGGCTTTCAATTACTTTCAAGATACAGCTGACAACCACAAAACTTACAAAGTTCGTACGGCCATCTGGACAAGCATGCTGGGGACGGATCTGGCGATACTCGAGCTTGAAAAACCTCTGTCTGCATTGTTACAAGACCAGATCATGCCTCTCGAGCTCTCACCCACGCCTCCCTTGTTCTCTCATGATGTGCTTAATGTCGGAACTCCCGGCACCTTCAACAACAGGACTCTGCGCTTGAGTGCCTGCGCACAGGAAGTGTCCAGGACTATCTCAGGCGTACCACCTGCATTTCCCGGAGGTTTGGTGAACGAGTGCAAGGATCTGGATTATGGAAGCTCAGGCAGCCCAATGGTTGATCGGCAGACAAACCAAATCACGAGCATCGTTTCCGAACGCCATTACGGTTTTTCACCTGCGTTCCTGTCAAGCTGCTTCATAAATGGAATATTCAGCAATGGCACTGAAAACTGCGACCTGCAACAAATCAACGTGAACGTTGACTTTGAGAGCTTGTTTTTCAGGACCAAGCTTCGGCCTGAAGTTGACCCTTCGGGCAATGAACTTATGCCAACATGGAATTTTACATTCAGTATCGATACTCCATATTATCGATACAAGACTGTACGAGATGCGCAAAGTTGCGAAAAACCTGAAGGCTATAGCGCCGCGATCAGCGCTACAAAGGGTCATATCAACGATTCTGTAGGTCCCGAAACGCGCATGCATGTACTGTGCATAATAGGTGTGCGTTCAATAGAGAAAAACCTTACAACGGCATTACTGAAAAATGCATTCACCCACGCTGCACATCTTGCAGAACCCGCTCCTGAACCAGCGTTTGGCTACAATGAAAAATTCACATCGCTGCAATGGAAAGGTGCATACCCTGATTTCAGTTCGCATTTTTTCTATACAACCCTTGTCGATAGCACTCCCTGTGCCGACTTTCGAGATACACGGTACAAGAAAGCAGCGGAGCTCGAGTTGCTGTCGCCAGATAGCCCATTGAAAATATGTAGCTACGCCAGCAATGAGTCAGACCTGCAACCCTCTGCAACGCGGTTTGATCTGATAACGCCACCCACTACGGATCAATAACACGTTCCGCGGGAACAGAATTTTACCACCCGGGTATCAGAGATACCGCGCCATGATCTCGTCGACCACGCCTTCCTTGCGCAACTGATCCAGTGCGGCTTGCAGCTTGGCGACGGTTTCGTCCGGCACGTCCTTGTTCAGCGCCAGGTACAGCTCGGCACTGTTGAATCGCAGCACGGTCTTGAGTCCGGTTACACCATCCTGCCGCGCCAGATACCGCCCGGCAGGATCACCGGTGGCCCACAGGTCGATCTGGCCGTTGACCAGTTTTTTCGCGTTGTCCTGATCACGCAGCACAACGATCGGGTTGAGGCCTTGCTTGGCCAGCGTCTCGGCAATCGCGTCGCCCTTGTAGGCGCCGATCTTGTACTTGCGCGCGTCATTCAAGGTTTCGAGGGTGATCTTGCTGTCAGCCTTGGCCAGCATGATCCAGTCGTCCGGGCCAATCGGGCCGACCCATTTGAAGAGCTTTTCGCGGTCCGGCAGTCGCGCCATGACGAACACGCCATACCCGGGTTTCTCCAGGGCGAGTTTGTAGATTCGCTCCCAAGGGAAACGTAGCGTCAGGCTGTAGGTAATGTCGGCGCGCTTGAAGATCTCGCGGACGATATCGGTGGCGATGCCATTGATGTTGTCGTCCTGAGCGAAGTTCTTGCCGTTCTTCGCCATGTTGTATGGCGGGAAGTTTTCCGTCAGCAACACCAGGTCGGTATCGGAACGATCTGCAGCGTGTGCCCCGTTAATGAACAACAGAGAGGCACTGGCGAGAACGAGTAGAAAGCGTTTAAGCATGTCTGGCTACCGAAATCCATGGCGTACCCAAGAGTGCCTTGGGCCCGCCATGATGTCCACTAGCCTGTATGTTTAACGCATCACGATTCCGCGATGAGCCATATAGGCCTTGGCTTCCTGCACGGTGTATTCGCCGAAGTGGAAAATACTTGCCGCCAATACCGCACTGGCGTGGCCTTCGATAATGCCGTCAGCCAGGTGCTGCAGGTTGCCGACACCGCCGGAGGCGATCACCGGAATGCCCAGCGCATCGCTGATGGCGCGGGTGACGCCCAGGTCGAAACCGTTTTTCATGCCGTCCTGGTCCATGCTGGTCAGCAGGATTTCGCCGGCACCCAGGCCTTCCATTTTCTTCGCCCACTCAACGGCATCGAGACCGGTTGGCTTGCGACCGCCATGGGTGAAGATTTCCCAGCGCGGGGTTTCGCCCGGCCCGGAAACCTTCTTCGCATCGATGGCTACCACTATGCATTGCGAACCGAAATGCTGCGCGGCTTCGCCAACGAATTCCGGGTTGAACACCGCGGCGGTGTTGATCGAAACCTTGTCTGCGCCGGCATTGAGCAGGTTGCGGATGTCCTGCACGGTGCGTACGCCGCCACCCACGGTCAGTGGGATGAACACCTGGCTGGCCATGCGTTCGACGGTGTGCAGCGTGGTGTCGCGGCCGTCGACGCTGGCGGTGATGTCGAGAAAGGTAATCTCGTCGGCGCCCTGCTCATCGTAGCGACGGGCAATTTCCACCGGGTCACCGGCGTCGCGGATGTTTTCGAACTTCACACCCTTGACCACCCGGCCGTTGTCCACGTCCAGGCAAGGGATGATGCGTTTGGCCAGGGCCATGGTCGTTTCCTCAGCCTTTGTACGAATCGCAGAAAGCTTGCGCTTCGGCGACATCGAGGGTGCCTTCGTAGATCGCCCGGCCGGTGATCGCGCCGATGATGCCTGGCGCCTTGGCGTCGAGCAGGGTCTTGATGTCACCCAGGTTGTGGATGCCGCCGGAAGCGATCACCGGGATCTTTGTTGCAGCAGCCAGCGCGGCGGTAAACGGTACGTTGCAGCCCTGCATCATGCCGTCTTTGGCGATGTCGGTATAAACGATGGCGGACACGCCGTCGGCTTCGAACTGCTTGGCCAGGTCGATCACCTGAATGGTGCTGATCTCAGCCCAGCCATCGGTGGCGACGAAACCGTCCTTGGCGTCCAGGCCAACGATCACCTTGCCCGGGAACGCGCGGCAGGCTTCGGCGACGAAGGCCGGATCTTTCACGGCCTTGGTGCCGATGATCACGTAGCTCACGCCCGCTTTCACATAGTGCTCGATGGTTTCCAGGGAACGGATACCGCCGCCGATCTGGATCGGCAGGTTCGGGTAGCGCCTGGCAATGGCCGTCACCACTTCGCCGTTGACCGGCTGGCCTTCGAAAGCGCCGTTCAGGTCGACCAGATGCAGACGGCGGCAACCGCCCTCCACCCACTTGGCAGCCATGCTCACCGGGTCATCGGAGAACACCGTGGAATCTTCCATGCGGCCCTGGCGCAGACGAACACAGGCACCGTCTTTAAGATCGATAGCGGGAATAATCAGCATCTGGCAAACCTTCAAATTTGAATGTTCAGCTTGGCTCGGAAATCAGTTTTTCTCGAGCGCCCACAGGTCGCTTTCGATGCTTTCGAACCTCTCTTTGAGGTGCGCCTGTACATCGAAAATCGCCCTGTTGTAATAATGCGGAGCAATTTCACGGGTAAACAGCTCAAGAATCTCAGCCGCCTCGAACGAGCCGAGGTCGAGTTCGAAGCGGTCTTCCATGAAACGCTTGATCTTGCGATTGGCCTCGTTCTCCTGCTCGGGAGTGAGGGTCAGAATCGGCGGTTTCTTTTTGATTGCCATTTACCAGCGACCGTCCCACGCAGCGAAGTTCTGCAGCAATTGCAGGCCATGGGTATGGCTTTTCTCCGGGTGGAACTGCACGGCGAAACGCGAGCCTTCGGCCAGCGCCGCGGCGAAATCGACACCGTAGTGACCGCCACCCACCACCTGCCGCGCGTTGGCGGCAGCGATGTAGTAGCTGTGCACGAAGTAGAACCGCGCCAGGTCCGGAATGTCGTGCCACAGCGGGTGACTGACCTTCTGCTTCACTTCGTTCCAGCCCATGTGCGGGACTTTCAGGTGTTCGCCGTCTTCGACCAGATCCTTGCCGAAGAACTTCACTGCGCCCGGGAACAGGCCGATGCAGTCGACGCCATCGTTCTCTTCGCTGGTGTCGAGCAAGGCTTGCATGCCCACGCAGATACCAAGGAACGGACGGTCCTGGCTGACTTCACGCACCAGCGAATCGAAGCCGAGGCGACGGATCTCCGCCATGCAATCGCGAATCGCGCCGACGCCGGGGAAAACCACCCGGTCGGCTTCGCGAATCACGTTGGCATCGCTGGTGATCAGCACCTTGCCGGCACCGACGTGCTCGAGGGCCTTGGCCACCGAGTGCAGGTTGCCCATGCCGTAATCGATAACCGCGACTGTCTGCATTACAGGACGCCCTTGGTCGATGGCATTTGCCCGGCCATGCGGTCATCGAGCTCGACGGCCATGCGCAGGGCGCGGCCGAAAGCCTTGAACACGGTTTCGATCTGGTGGTGGGTGTTGCTGCCACGCAGGTTGTCGATGTGCAGGCTGACCAGCGCATGGTTGACGAAACCCTGGAAGAACTCCTGGAACAGGTCAACGTCGAAGCCGCCTACGGTGGCGCGGGTGTACGGCACGTGCATCTGCAGGCCTGGGCGACCGGAGAAGTCGATCACCACGCGCGACAACGCTTCATCGAGCGGCACGTAGGCGTGGCCGTAGCGACGGATGCCTTTCTTGTCGCCGATGGCTTTGGCAAACGCCTGGCCGAGGGTGATACCGACGTCTTCCACCGTGTGGTGGTCATCGATATGCAGGTCGCCCTTGCTGACAATATCCAGGTCGATTAGCCCGTGACGGGCGATCTGGTCCAGCATGTGCTCAAGAAAAGGAACACCGATATCGAATCGGGCCTTTCCGGTGCCATCGAGGTTGATCGAGGCTTTGATCTGGGTTTCCAGAGTGTCGCGCTCGACAGACGCCTTACGTTCGGCCATCACCAGCTCCGCAAAATCATTGGGCGAAAAAGGCAGCCATTATAGGCCTGCAGGCGCCAAACAGAAACACGAGAGGTGATATCCCTGACGGAGTGAATTCGAGGGTGTTGGCGATGTACATGTCAGTACAAGCCATTTGGCACACCACAAAACAGCTGTAGGAGCAGCCGGTCGACGCTCGACTGCTCGCGATGAGGCCCTCACATTCAACATCATTGTCGACTGTCAGACCGCTATCGCGAGCAGGCTCGCTCCTACAAGGGTGATGCGTTTACTTAGTGAAACAACACCGCGGTTTTTTGCAAGGTCACCCAAACACCCCACGCCAGCGGAATGCCCACCACCAGCCACGCCGCAACCGCCAGCGGCTTGGTGCCCGGCGCGGCTTTCCACTCCAGCGACGTGCTGCTGTCAGCGCCTTTGTCGTGACCCAATGCCTGCTCGGCGGCCAGTTCGGCGTCGGTCATGAAGTACTTGTCGGCCACCGGACGCACCAGCAGGTTGCACAGGAAACCCAGCACCAGCAGGCCGGCGAGGATGTACAGGGTGATGTCGTACGCCGCTGCGCGCTCGACGCCGATGCTCAGCTGATACTCACGCAGATAGTTCACCAGCACTGGACCGAGCACGCCGGCAGCCGCCCACGCCGTCAGCAGGCGACCATGGATCGCACCGACCATTTGCGTACCGAACAGGTCCGCCAGATACGCCGGAACAGTCGCGAAACCACCGCCATACATCGACAGGATGATGCAGAACGCCGCCACGAACAGCGCGACATTGCCCAGGTGGCCGAGGTTCGGAATCAGTGCATACAGCGCGAAACCCAGGGCGAAGAACACGAAGTAGGTGTTTTTGCGGCCCAGGTAATCCGAGAACGAAGCCCAGAAGAAACGCCCGCCGATGTTGAACAGGCTCAGCAAACCGGTGAAACCGGCAGCGATGGCGGCGATTGAAGCCAGTTGTGAAGCATCGAGTTGACCGAATGCCAGGTCATTGCCCAGCAACTTGCCACCGAACACTTCCTGCAACAGCGGCGACGCCATGCCGAGGATGCCGATACCGGCCGATACGTTCAGGCACAGCACCAGCCACACCAGACGGAACTGCGGCGTCTTCCAGGCCACATTCACGTGAACATGACGATGAGTGATCATTGCGTTCGAGGCTTTTTTCGCCGGGGCGGTCCAGCCTTCAGGCTTCCAGCCGGTTGGTGGGACGCGATAGGACAACGCGCCACCGATCATGAACACGAAGTAGATCGCGGCCATCACCAGGAAGCTCTGCCACACGCCGACGCTGGTTGGCGAAGCGAAATGCCCCATCAACGCCGCCGCCAGTGGAGCACCGACCATTGCGCCGCCGCCGAAGCCCATGATCGCCATGCCAGTCGCCATGCCTCGCTTGTCCGGGAACCACTTGATCAGGGTCGACACCGGCGAAATGTAGCCCAGGCCCAGGCCGATACCGCCAATGACCCCGGAGCCGATCCACATCAGCCAGATCTGGTGGGTATACACCCCCAGTGCCGAGATCAGCAGGCCGCCGCACCAGCACAACGCCGATACAACACCGGCCTTGCGCGGCCCGGCGTGTTCCAGCCAGCCACCCCAGATCGCTGCAGAGCAGCCCAGGAAGATGAAGAACAGGGTATAGATCCAGCCGAGCATCGAGATCGGCCAGTCACACTGGGACGAAAAGACCTGCGCGATAAAACTCATGTCCGGCGCGCAGGCTACCGGAGCGGTGATGCCCAGTGCCTTGGACAGCGGCAACCAGAACACCGAAAAGCCGTAGGCCATGCCGATGCACAAGTGGATGGCCAACGCGGCCGGTGGTACCAGCCAGCGGTTGAAACCAGGCTTGGCGATGATCCGTTCCTTGGA
Organism: Pseudomonas sp. P5_B3; assembly: GCF_056400405.1. NCBI lineage: Bacteria > Pseudomonadati > Pseudomonadota > Gammaproteobacteria > Pseudomonadales > Pseudomonadaceae > Pseudomonas > Pseudomonas sp. P5_B3. The sequence goes on from NZ_JBFULI010000002.1 coordinate 310,138, forward strand.
CAGGAACGCAGGCTGGTCGGCGCTGAAGCCGTCCGCCGTGATGCTCGTGGTCATTGTGTATCCCCCAATTATCAGTAGGGTTCGCCAGCCACGGCTCACTCCCGGCCTTGATGCACGCAGACATGACCGTTTTTTCGCTGGAGTGCCTTGTTGTGCGACAACAGCTCGCAGCAGGACGGACGAACGGGCAAAGGTTACCATCTGCAGATGACAGAAAAACCAAAATGACATCATCTTTTTGTACGACATCAGATCTCTCTCACCTCATGACCTCACGGGAATCACCATGCCGATCATTGTCGAGTCACTGAACCAAATCACCGCCCAGGATCGGCAGGACCTGCACAAGATCTACCACGACGCCCCGGACTGGCTGTTCGCGCCGTTTTCCGGAGAAGCGCAGTTGATCGAAGACTGTTTGCGCGACGGCACACTGATCGCCGGACGCTTCAATGATCGCCTACTGGGCGCGGCCCGCCTGCAAAGGCACCAAGACGCCTGGTACTTGTCCCAAATATGTGTGCGAAAAATTACCCGTCGCCGTGGGGTTGCCGAGCGACTGGTCGCCGAAGCCCGGAAAATGGCCGAGCAATCGGGTATGACCCTGCGCTTGCTGGCGCCTGCCGGGCATCTGGAGGCGCAAGCACTGACGGCCAAGTTGAAACTGCCGCTGGATGTACTGCCGACGTGATCGCTGACCGGCCGTCTGTTCGGGGGCGCTATACTCTTCGGCTAAATTTTGAATTCGACTAATTACAAGGACTCGCCCATGAAAGCGTTCGGCAAAATCCTGGGCCTGGTACTTCTCGGGTTGTTGCTGATCATTGTGGCGCTGGGCTTTGCCCTGACCCACATATTCGATCCCAACGACTACAAAGACGAGATTCGCCAGATTGCCCGCGACAAGGCCCACATCGAGCTGACGCTCAATGGCGATATCGGCTGGAGCCTGTTCCCGTGGCTGGGCCTGGAGTTGCACGACGCCAGTGTCGCGACCATGGTCAAACCGACCGAACCGTACGCCGACTTGCAGATGCTCGGCCTGTCGGTGCGCGTACTGCCGCTGCTGCGCCGCGAAGTGCAGATGAGCGACGTGCGCGTCGAAGGCCTGAACCTGCGCCTGAACCGCGACAAGGACGGTCACGGCAATTGGCAAGACATCGGCAAGCTGCCGGCACCGGCCAACACCGACGCGACCAGCACCCCGCCGGCCGCTGGCGAACCTGCGCCCGAAGCCAACGTCGCGGCGGAAAAACCGCCGCAACCGATTCGCCTGGACATCGACAGCCTGACCGTGAACAACGCACGGGTTGAATACACCGACGAACGAACCGGCAAGAGCTTCAGCGCCGAAAGCATTCAGTTGAGCACCGGTGCGGTTCACGACTCCGTCAACATTCCGCTCAAGCTCACGGCTTTCCTGTCAGCCAACCAGCCGGCATTGCGAGTGCGTACCGAGCTCAACGGTGAGGTGCGCATCGCACGTGCATTGCAGCGCTATCAGTTCGAAGACATGAGGTTGTCCGGCGAAGTGACCGGCGACCCATTGCAAGGCAAGACCATGACGTTCGCCGCCCAGGGCCAGCTGGTGCTGGACAAGGCCGCCAACGTTGCCGAATGGACCGGTATCAAGATCTCCGCCAACCAACTGCGGGCACTGGGTGAATTGAAGGTCAACGACCTCGACAAGACTCCACAAGTCAGCGGCGGCATCTCGATTGCCCAGTTCGACCTGGCGAAATTCGTCGACAGCATCGGCCAGAAACTCCCGGCCATGGCCGAAGGCAGCCTGAGCAAAGTCGAGCTGGTCAGCCGATTGGCAGCGACACCGACCAGCCTGGCGCTCGACGACCTCAACCTGAAAGTCGACGACAGCACCTTCAGCGGCCGTATCGCCGTCGAAGACTTCGCCAAGCAATCGTTGCGCGCAGCACTCAAGGCCGACACCTTCAATGTCGACCGTTACCTGCCGCCGAAATCCGCCGAGGCCAATAGCGCGACACAAGTGCGTCAGGCCGAAGTCGCCAGCACCGAAGCCGATGCCATGGCCGGCGCCGGCAGCACTCCGTTGCCACCCGCGCCGACCAAGGACGCCTGGAGCAGTGAGCGCTTGTTGCCCGTGGAGCGCTTGAGCAAGCTCGATGTGGACGCCGACCTGACCTTCGGCCAGTTGACCCTGCAAAAACTGCCGATCCATAACGCGGCGCTCAAGGCCACCGGCCAGGGCGGCCTGCTGACGCTGGCCAACCTGAGCGGCGATCTTTATGAGGGCAGCTTCGAAACCACCGGCACGCTCGATGTACGCCAGCCAGTGCCGGCGCTGAACCTGCAGACGAAGATCAGCCGGGTACCGGCAGAAAAAATCCTCGAAAGCCAGGGCAAGAACCCGCCGGTCAAAGGCCTGGTCACGCTCAACAGCAGCCTGACCGGTAGCGGCAACAGCCAGAAAGCGTTGATCGAAACCCTCAACGGCAACGCCAGTTTCGTCATCAACAATGGCGTGCTGCTCAACGCCAACCTTGAGCAACAGCTGTGCAAAGGTATCGCCACGCTCAACCGCAAAACCCTCAGCGGCGAGCCCCGGGGCAAGGACACACCGTTCCAGGAGCTCAAGGGCAACCTGACCTTGCGTAATGGCGTGGCCAGCAACCCCGACCTGAAAGTGCGCATCCCGGGCATGACCGTCAACGGTGATGGTGACATCGATCTGCGAGTGCTGGGCATGGACTACCGTGTCGGCATCATCGTCGAAGGCGACACCAGCGCCATGCCGGACCCGGCCTGTCAGGTCGGCGACAAGTTTGTCGGCATCGAGTGGCCACTGCGCTGCCGCGGCCCGCTGGAGCTGGGCGCCAAGGCTTGCCGTCTGGATAACGACCGCATGAGCCAGGTCGCGGCCAAACTGGCTGGCGACAGGATCAGCGAAAAAATCGACGAGAAATGGGGCGACAAGGTCAACCCGAAACTCAAAGACGCGCTCAAGGAGCTGTTCAAGCGATGAGAGCCGAGCAGTTTTCAACGGCGGTGCTGGACTGGTTTGACCGCCACGGCCGTCACGATTTGCCCTGGCAACAGGACATCAACCCGTATCGGGTATGGGTCTCGGAAATCATGTTGCAGCAGACCCAGGTCAGCACCGTGCTGAACTACTTCGACCGCTTCATGGCTTCGTTGCCAACGGTCGAAGCCCTGGCGGCGGCACCGGAAGACGAAGTGCTGCACCTGTGGACGGGCCTGGGTTACTACACCCGCGCGCGCAATTTGCAGAAGACCGCGAAAATCGTCGTCGAGCAGTACGGCGGCGAATTTCCCCGGGACGTGGAAAAACTCACTGATCTGCCGGGGATCGGCCTGTCCACCGCTGGCGCCATTGCCAGCATCAGCATGGGTCTGCGTGCGCCGATCCTCGACGGCAACGTCAAACGGGTGCTGGCGCGCTTTACCGCACAAGAGGGCTACCCCGGCGAACCGAAGGTGGCCAAACAACTCTGGGCCAACGCTGAGCGCTTTACACCGCAGACCCGCGTCAACGCCTACACCCAGGCGATGATGGACCTGGGCGCCACGCTCTGTACCCGCAGCAAACCGAGCTGCCTGCTGTGCCCGCTGGAAAAGGGCTGCGAGGCGCACATGCTCGGCCTGGAAACCCGCTACCCGATCCCCAAGCCGCGCAAAGCCATCCCGCAGAAACGCACGCTGATGCCGATGCTCGCCAATGGCGAGGGCGCGATCCTGCTTTACCGTCGCCCGTCCACGGGCCTGTGGGGCGGTTTGTGGAGCCTGCCGGAACTCGACGACCTCGACGACCTGCCGCATCTGGCATTGCAGCACGCGCTGGAACTGGGCACCCAACAGGCATTGCCGAGCCTGGTGCACACCTTCAGCCATTTTCAATTATCCATCGAACCCTGGCTGGTTCAGGTCCAGGAGTCCGGTCATCACGTGGCCGAGGCTGACTGGCTCTGGTATAACCTCGCCACCCCGCCGCGCCTGGGCCTTGCCGCCCCGGTCAAGACCTTGCTCGAACGCGCGGCCGCCGTATTGAACGCAGGAGAGTCGTCATGACCCGCACCATCATGTGCCGCAAGTACAAAGAAGAATTGCCAGGCCTGGAGCGTGCTCCCTTCCCGGGTGCCAAAGGCCAGGACATTTTTGACCACGTCTCGCAAAAGGCCTGGGCCGACTGGCAGAAGCACCAGACCCTGCTGATCAACGAAAAACGCCTGAACATGATGAACGCCGAAGATCGCAAATATCTTCAGGGCGAGATGGACAAGTACTTCTCCGGCGAGGATTACGCCAAGGCCGAAGGCTACGTGCCGCCGTCGGAATAACCCCGATTTATCAGGGGTCGGAACGTAAGCGACGGTAATAATTAAATTTTTTTTGAAAACTTGCTTGACGACCCCCTGAAAAACCCGTTTAATGCGCCCCGTTGCCCAGATAGCTCAGTCGGTAGAGCAGGGGATTGAAAATCCCCGTGTCGGCGGTTCGATTCCGTCTCTGGGCACCAAATACCGAAAACCCTGAATCGCAAGATTCAGGGTTTTTTTATGCCTGCGATTTGACGAGGCACTGCTCCAGCCACCATCGAAGCGACAATTCCCACCTCCTCTCGCCACGCCAGCAAGTGCCTGTAACGGTTGCCGGGGCTGAGCCCCGAAAAGCCTTCAGGCATCGGATATCAGTAATTCCTGGTTGTCCCTGGTCTGTCAGAATGCTCCGTATGCTTTAACGGAAATGGGCGACATACGCTGATCGTCGGTTTGCACAGAATGGGCATTTTTGGCCTGTCGAAATTTTCGTCTCCTATCGTTATTTCAGAAGTCCCGTTGAGGCTGCAGGGCTGACTTTTGCCACACGTCCTGACTGTTGAGTGGCCAGTCACGTGGATGACTTGCCAATAATTGTAAAAGAGGGATTGGGATGTCTTGGGATGTAATTGGCCTATTGGCGCTCGTGGCGTTCTGCGCCGGTTTTTTTGATGCGATTGCGGGTGGGGGCGGACTGATAACATTGCCGGCACTGTTTTTGGCTGGGGTAGATCCCATCAGTGCGATTGCCACGAACAAGTTCCAGGCCGCTTCGGCAACTGTTTCGGCAACTGTTACCTTTGCTCGCAAAGGAATGATCGAGTGGCGCGAAGGCCGTTTCCTGGTTATCTGCGGATTTATTGGCGGCGCCAGTGGTGCCTTGCTGGTCAGCTCCATTGATAAGCGCTACCTGGAAGTTTGCGTGCCTATCATGCTGATACTGGTGGCCATCTATTTTGCGCTCTCACCAAAGCTGGCCAATGAAGATCGACGCAAGAGAATCGGCATTCTGCTTTTTTCGTTTAGCGTGGCGCCGATTCTTGGCTTCTACGACGGTATATTTGGCCCCGGTGTGGGCTCTTTCTTTATCGTCGGATTCGTACTGCTCTGCGGCTTGGGCATGATGCGGGCCATGAGTTTTACCAAACTTGCCAACGCCTCATGCAATCTCGGTTCTCTGTCGGTCTTTATCACCAAAGGTGTGATTATCTGGCCGGTAGCCATTGCCATGGCTTTGGCAGCCTTCGTCGGCGCTCAATTGGGTGCACGGGCCGCTGTTCGGGTCGGACCACGGCTGATCAAACCTATGTTGATCGTGGTCTGCTGCGCCTTGGCCATCAAGCTGCTGAGCGTAGAAACCAACCCTTTACGCGTTGCACTCATCCAGACACTGGCTTCGCTATGATCATCACCCGGTGATGACCAGCGCTTCCTTTTGCCTGGGATCTGACGATGCACCCACTCAATGTCGCCAGACTCTCAATCTTCATTTGAAAAAACCCGCGTATCCATCACCGGGATCGCGGGTTTTGTCGTTTCTGGCCCCGGGCCTGCTGGATGACGACGCTCACATCCGGAATGTATTCATTCCCCCGACCCGTCAAGGCTGACGGCGGTGAGGGGCAACAGGAGTGAATGGAGGTATTTCATGATGACGACTCCCGGGTTCTGCAGTACCCAATCGTTACATCCATTGGATTTCCTGTTGGTGGGAGGGGTCTTGGATTGATTTGGCCTGAGTACGAAACGTACTACGCCACTTGTTCCTCAACCCTCGCCCAGACTCAGACCCGTCCTGCCGCAGAACCCGTTATTTCCTGCCTGTTTCTCAGTAACTCCCGGCATCTTCGAAGGGTGCTCACTTGTCATGCTCTTTCGCCGTTCAACCTGCTGCGGAAGACCTCATGACGGCCCTCACATCCAACGACACTCACGACCCACATCTGGCATCACTGCTTGGCAACCTTGGCAAATTGATCCATCAGGCACGTCAGAAGGTGCTTCGGGCGGTCGATACCGTTCAGGTACAAACCTGTTGGCAAATTGGTCGGCACATCGTTGAGTTCGAACAGAACGGCGCACGACGGGCGAGGTATGGCAAAGAGTTACTGTCTACCTTGGCCAAAGCGCTAACTGCTGAATTCGGAAAGGGATTTGACGCTTCCAACCTTCGGTATATGCGCCTGTTCTATCAAGCCTTTCCAATTCGTGACGCACTGCGTCACGAATTGAGCTGGACCCACTACCGCCGCCTGCTTCGGGTCGACAACGACAGCGCTCGTCTCTGGTACATGAACGAATCAGCCACCCAAAACTGGTCAAGCCGCGCCCTGGAGCGCCAGATCAATACGTTGTACTACGAACGTCTGCTGGCGAGCCGCGATCGCGGCAGTCTCAAGCAGGAGGCCGCCACCAACATTCAAAACATGAAGGCCAGCCCTCGGGATTTCATCCGTGACCCGGTGGTACTGGAGTTTCTTGGTTTACCCAATGCAGGCAAACTTCAGGAAAGCGAGATCGAACAAGCGCTGATCGAACAATTGCAGGGCTTCTTGCTGGAACCGGGAAAGGGCTTTGCGTTCATTGCCCGCCAGCAACGCATCAGTACCGACAGCAAAGACTTCTACATCGACCTGGTGTTCTACAACTACTTGCTCAAGTGCTTCGTCATCTTCGATATCAAGCGCGGTGAACTGACCCATCAGGATGTGGGGCAGATGGACATGTACGTGCGCATGTACGACGACCTCAAACGTAGCGCGCAAGACAGCCCCACCGTCGGCATAATTCTCTGTGCGCAAAAGGATGAATCCGTGGTGCGTTACTCCGTGCAGGACGGAAACGAGCAACTGCTCGCCAACAAGTACAAGCTTGTCCTGCCGAGTGAGGAAGAACTGCGTAACGAACTGGATCGGGAACGGGCGGCTCTTGAAGAACGGCTGCTCGATCAATCATTGCGTTGAGGTGAATGGATTGTTCATCAACGGCATCAAGACTATCGTTGGCAGCTACCCGCAAAGGTCTGACGCCGATGAATTTGCAGGACACGCCTCCACTGGCCCCCACTTCCATCGAGTTGCCGCTGCCGGATACCACCCCCGGCAAATCGTTCAAGGAAACCGCCTCGGACGGTTTCATCCTCGGTGGCTTCACCTGGCGACACCCTTCTCGGGACGCCGCTCGTCCGGTCGTGATCATCAATGCCGCCACCTCGGTCCGTTGTCGCCATTACTCGCGCTTCGCCGACTACCTGTTCGCCCACGGCTTCGATGTCATCACCTATGACTACCGCGGCATCGGCGAGTCTCGGCCGGCATCGCTCAAGGGGCTTCAAGCCTCGTGGACCGATTGGGGAGCGCTGGATTTCGAGGCGATGCTCAAGCGCGCACAGCGTGAGTTCCCAAGGCAGCCTATCGATGTGGTCGGCCACAGCTTTGGCGGCTGTGCAGCGGGCCTGGGGGCGTCCGGGCACCTGATCCGGCGTCTGGTGACGGTCGGTGCGCAATTCGCCTACTGGCGCGACTATGCGCCGGCCCATCGCTGGCGCATGTTCGGCAAGTGGCATGTACTGATGCCACTGGTAACGATGATCTACGGCTACTTTCCGGGCAAACGCCTTGGCTGGCTGGAAGACACACCCGCCGGCGTGGTCCGTGACTGGAGCCTCTCCACTGCCCGTTACGAAAAACGCGCCAGCGGCCGCGCGATCAGCACAACCACCGGGCAGTTGCCCTTTGCCGGTGTCACTGCGCAAACCCTGGCCATCAGCATCAGCGACGACCCTTACGGCACGATCCCGGCCATCGAACGCCTGCTCGGCTACTTTACCGGCAGCACAAACTCCCACTTGCGTATCCACCCTGAAGACATCGGCGAAGAAGAAGTCGGACATTTCGCCTTTTTTCGCAGCGCATACCAAGCCACACTATGGCCCATTGCATTGGCCTGGCTGCAAAATGGCGAACTGACCCCCGATACCCCCGGGCGGCGAGTGCCATGCAGCTAGGGGGCGTTCTCAATTAKTTTTCACGCCGCGAAAACTATTTTTTAACGCCCCCTGGGCCTTTTGCCCTTTCAACGAATACGGAACGACGCCCATGGCCTCCGCCAACAAGCAGCAAAAACGCGCCTCCCGCGCCAAGGCCAAGGCCAAGCAGAACCGCACCCAGCGGGCTGCTGCACCGGTGGAACTGGACCCGAACGACGATCGCATCGACTTCGAATCGGTGGACCTGACCGACATGTTCAAAGAGATGATCGACGCACAAAAAATCAGCCAGCAAGCCATGTGCGCGGCCTTTTTGGAACATCCGCTTATCGCACTGGTACTGGAGCAGGAAGGTGAGGAAACAGCGACAGACTTCATCCTTGCCGCGCTGATCGAATATCGCCAATGGTCCGCTGAAACCGACGAAGCCGGCGCCCTGGCATGGATCGAATCACCGGCCTTCCAGGCTGACTACGTGGCGGCGTCCGACGCCATTGCCGCGCAAACCCAACAGAAACCGAACTGAGTTCCCATGGCCTCCCTGAACAAGCAACAGAAACGCGCCAAGCGTGCAAAAGCCAAAGCCAAGCAGATCAATATCCACGGCCGCAAACCCGCCGCGCTGGACGATGACCTTGGCCACCTCGCCGAACCGATCCCGGAATACACCCTGGCGATGTTCAGCAAAATGCGCGACGCCGAAGCGGTCAGCCGCAGCGAAATGCTCTCGGTATTGCTGACGAACCTCGCCTTTATCATCATCGACCATCCAGAACTGCTGGACATGGAAAACGCCGACGACGAAGGCATGGCCGCCACCCACCTGGCCGCCGACATGCTGATCGACTACCGCATGTGGGCCGACGGCATGGACCGCGACGCCGCCCAGGCATGGCTGAGCGAGCCGCAGTTCATTGCTGACTTCAGCGCTGCGCTGGATGTCTACCGCGAGTCGCTGGAAGCTCCGGAAGAAAAAGCCGAATAAAGGTTACGATTCAAACAAAAACGGCCGCTCGTCATCACTGACAGCGGCCTTTTTTTGGCTCTGAATCGAGCACTTTCCTTCCGTCAGGCACCTCGTATATCCCATTGACATATCCAACACAAAACCTATCCTTCTGACTCATCGCGCCAGCAAAAGCGCAGGAGGTCCAAATGGAACAGACAACCCTTTTCATGAGCAATCGAAGCCAGGCCGTTCGCCTGCCGAAAGCTGTAGCCATGCCAAGCGACGTGAAACGAGTCGACGTCGTTGCCGTCGGTCGAAGCCGCATCATCACGCCCGCCGGTGAAACCTGGGACAGCTGGTTCGATGGCGAAAGTATCACGGCAGACTTCATGACCGATCGCGAGCAACCCGCCGATCAGGAGCGTGAGTCGTTCTGATGATCAAGTACATGCTCGATACCAACATCTGCATCTTCACCATCAAGAACAAACCACAGGTGGTACGGGAGGCGTTCAATCGTCATCACGGCCAACTGTGCATCAGTGCGATAACGTTGATTGAACTGATCTACGGAGCTGAAAAATCAGCAGCCCCCGAAAAAAACCTGGCGGTCATCGAGGGTTTCGTCGCCCGGCTTGAAGTCCTCCCCTTCGACAACGAAGCTGCAGCACACACCGGAATGATTCGATCCGAGCTGGCAAAGGCCGGCACACCCATAGGCCCGTACGACCAAATGATTGCCGGGCACGCACGCTCACGCGGGTTTATCGTGATCACCAACAACCTGCGGGAGTTCGAGCGCGTTCCGGGGTTACGCGTAGAAGACTGGGTTGATGTCGACTGAATACGGAACAATCGACTCAAACAAAAACGGCCGCTCGTCATCACTGACAGCGGCCGTTTTGCGTTACGCGGTATGGATCAGTTCAGCACCACCGCGCCACGCTGTTCCAGTTTGCGACGGCGAGCCACCAGCAAGCCGGTCGCTACTACCAGGGCACTGAGCAAGCCGGTCGCGAGAATTTCCACACGATGGGCATCCTGGAACAGCATGATGGTCAGGGCCGCAACGATGAAGACGATCACCGCGTAGGTCAGGCCCGGGAACAGCCACATGCTGAAGGCGATTTTCTCCCCGCGCGCTATACGCTGCTTACGCATGCGCAGTTGCGAAATCGCAATCACCAGGTACACCAGCAATGCGATGGCGCCGGAGCTGGCCAGCAGGAATTCGAACACCGCAGCCGGGGCCACGTAGTTGGCGAATGTTGCCAGGAACGCGGCACCAGTGGACAGCATCACCGCCCAGTAAGGCGTACCACTTTTGTTGGTACGGGTGGACATCGCCGGCGCATCGCCGCGCTTGCCCAGGGAGAACAACATCCGCGACGAGGTGTAGAGCGCCGAGTTCAGGCAGCTGGTCACGGCGACCAACACCACGATGTCGACGATGATCTTGGCATTCGGGATGCCCATGCGTTCAAGCACAGTCTGGTAGGAACCGAGGCTGGCCAGAATCGGGTCGTTCCATGGCACCAGGGCAACGACGATGAAGATCGACACGAGGTAGAACAAGCCGATCCGCCAGATCACCGAGTTGGTGGCCTTGGAGATTTGCTTGCCCGGATCTTTCGATTCCGCGGCCGCGATGGTCACTATCTCGGTGCCCATGAAGGAGAACATGGTGGTCAGGATCGCGCCCAACACTGCGCCCATGCCGTTTGGCAGGAAGCCCTGGGTGTCGAACAGATGGGAAACGCCGCTGACCTGGCTGCCCGGCAGGAAGCCGAAGATCGCCATGAGGCCCAGAACAATGAAACCGATGATGGCCAACACTTTGATCAGGGCAAACCAGAACTCGAACTCACCGTAGTTCTTTACACTGAAGAGGTTGGTCACGGTCAGCAGCATCGTGATGACCAGAGCGAAGGCCCAGATGTCCACACCAGGGAACCAGGCATGCAGGATGGTCGCGGCGGCGTTGGCCTCCAACGGGATGACGAGCACCCAGAACCACCAGTACAACCAGCCGATGGTGAAACCGGCCCAGTGACCGATCGCGCGGTCGGCGTAAGTCGAAAACGAGCCGGTGTCCGGCGAGGCAACGGCCATTTCGCCGAGCATGCGCATCACCAACACCACCAACATACCGGCGGCGGCGTAAGCCAACAGAACAGCCGGACCTGCAGCGGCGATGGCGTGACCCGAGCCAACGAACAGGCCGGCGCCGATAACCCCGGCAATCGACAGCATGGTCACGTGGCGCGGTTTGAGCCCCTGTTCGAGGCCATTAGAGCTTTGGATACTGCTCATTAAAACTACCTTTGTAAGGAGAAGCGAATGCGTGCATCCCGTTCGGCGATCTTTCTCGTAAAAAGAAGCCAACGGGGCGTTCTGTATTCTGCACGCAATAATTGCGCCAAAATATTTCATAACCCTCTAGCCCGGCGATCTCGTCTAGACCGGACGATCATCGCAACCCATTGAATTTAATGGCACTTCGCCAGAGCGTTACCCTGCGACCCACGTTGTGTGGTGAATCAGCGCACCGGAAACACACCTGAAAATGGCTCCGCGCACATTAAAAGTGCACAAGCGGTGCATTTGGCCGGATAGCGCTTCCAACACCCTGTCAAAGCTGGCAACATCGCGCCTTTTTTTGCGGCAGCCACCGCGCTTTTTACCGACAGGCAAGGTTCAAACGACTGTTCGGTTGTTGATGGGGCGACAGTCTGCTGCGCCGATGCGACAACCTGCCACACACCAGCCGTTTACCGTCCGTAGCGCTGTTGGCTGCCATTGAAACGCTATGCTAGGTTGGCCGCCTCGCCAGGAAGGCCGCCAACAGCAGGAGCGCAACATATATGAGGAACGCACATGGCTGAGGCCACGCCCGCGCTTGAAATCCGCAACTTGCACAAACGCTACGGTTCGCTGGAGGTGCTCAAAGGCATCTCGCTGACCGCCCGCGACGGCGATGTGATCTCGATCCTGGGTTCCTCCGGCTCCGGCAAGTCCACGTTCCTGCGGTGCATCAACCTGCTGGAAAACCCGCACCAGGGCCAGATCCTGGTCGCCGGCGAAGAACTCAAGCTCAAGGCCGCGAAGAACGGTGAACTGGTGGCCGCCGACGGCAAGCAGATCAATCGCCTGCGCAGCGAAATCGGTTTTGTGTTTCAAAACTTTAACCTGTGGCCGCACATGAGCGTGCTCGACAACATCATCGAAGCTCCGCGCCGCGTACTCGGCCAGAGCAAGGCCGAAGCCATCGAAGTCGCCGAAGCCCTGCTGGCCAAGGTCGGCATCGCCGACAAACGCCATGCCTACCCGGCGCAACTGTCCGGTGGCCAGCAACAACGCGCGGCCATCGCCCGCACCCTGGCCATGCAGCCCAAGGTCATCCTGTTCGACGAGCCGACCTCCGCGCTTGACCCGGAAATGGTCCAGGAAGTACTTAATGTCATCCGCGCGCTGGCCGAAGAAGGCCGCACCATGCTGCTCGTGACCCACGAAATGGGCTTCGCCCGTCAGGTCTCCAGCGAAGTGGTGTTCCTCCACCAGGGCCTGGTAGAAGAGCAAGGATCGCCACAGCAGGTGTTTGAAAACCCGCTTTCGGCACGCTGCAAACAATTCATGTCCAGCAACCGCTAACGGAGCTATCCACATGCAGAACTGCAAAAAGGTCTTCCTGGCTGCCGCCGTCACCCTGGCGTTCAGCGCCGGTGCCATGGCCGAAACCCTGAAGATGGGCATCGAAGCGGCTTACCCGCCGTTCAACAATAAAGATGCCAGTGGCAATGTCGTCGGCTTCGACAAAGAGATCGGCGACGCCCTGTGCGCCAAGATGAAAGTCGAGTGCACTGTCGTGACCTCCGACTGGGACGGCATCATCCCGGCCCTGAACGCCAAGAAGTTCGACTTCCTGATCTCCTCGATGTCGATCACCGACGAGCGCAAGCAAGCGGTGGACTTCACCGATCCGTACTACTCCAACAAGCTGCAGTTCGTCGCCAAGAAAGACGTCGACTTCAAAACTGACAAGGACTCCTTGAAAGGCAAGGTGATCGGCGCCCAGCGTTCGACCCTGGCAGGCACCTTCATGGAAGACAACATGCCGGGCGTTGAAGTCAAACTCTACGACACCCAGGAAAACGCCTATCTCGACCTGACTTCCGGCCGCCTGGACGCCATCCTGGCCGACAAGTACGTCAACTACGAGTGGCTGAAAAGCGACGCTGGCCGTGCCTACGAGTTCAAGGGCGACCCGGTGGAAGAAAGCGACAAGATCGGTATTGCCGTGCGCAAGAAGGACCCGATCCGCGAGAAGCTGAACAGCGCGCTCAAAGAAATCGTCGCTGACGGCACCTACAAGAAGATCAACGACAAGTACTTCCCGTTCAGTATCTATTGATACTGACCTGCCAGACCGGCGCCTGATGGCGCCGGTTCTCGGCCTTGCCTGCCGCGATTTGAAAAGAAATCCATGATTATCGACCTCTACGGATTCGGCCCGGCGCTCGCCGCTGGCGCGCTGATGACTGTGAAACTGGCACTCTCGGCCCTGTGCCTGGGGCTGGTACTCGGTCTGCTCGGCGCCTTGGCCAAGACTTCCCCGTACAAGCCGCTGCAATGGCTTGGCGGCACTTATTCGACCCTGGTTCGCGGCATCCCTGAATTGCTCTGGGTGCTGCTGATCTACTTCGGCACGGTCAACCTGATGCGTGCCCTGGGCGAGTTCTTCGGCAACCCCGACCTCGAACTCAACGCCTTCGCCGCCGGCGTGATTGCACTGGGCCTGTGCTTCGGCGCCTACGCCACGGAAGTGTTTCGCGGCGCGATCCTCGCCATCCCCAAAGGCCATCGTGAAGCCGGCGTGGCCTTGGGCCTGTCGAAATGGCGCATCTTCACCAAATTGATCATGCCGCAGATGTGGCGCATCGCCCTGCCCGGCCTTGGCAACCTGTTCATGATCCTGATGAAAGACACCGCGCTGGTGTCGGTGATCGGCCTGGAAGAAATCATGCGTCATGCGCAAATCGGCGTGACCGTCTCCAAACAGCCGTTCACCTTCTTTATGGTGGCCGCGTTCATGTACCTGGGCCTGACGGTTCTGGCGATGACCGGCATGCACTTCCTGGAAAAACGCGCCGCTCGCGGCTTCGCGAGGAGCACCCAATGAACTGGGAAGTCATCATCAAGTGGCTGCCGAGACTGGCCCAGGGCGCGACCCTGACCCTGGAACTGGTGGCCATCGCCGTGATCGCCGGTTTGCTGCTGGCCATTCCACTGGGCATCGCCCGCTCGTCGCGCTTGTGGTGGGTGCGGGCATTTCCCTACGGCTACATCTTCTTTTTCCGTGGTACGCCGTTGCTGGTTCAGCTGTTCCTGGTCTACTACGGCCTGGCGCAGTTCGACGCGATTCGAAACAGCTCGATGTGGCCGTACCTGCGCGATCCGTTCTGGTGCGCCACGGCGACCATGACCCTGCACACAGCGGCCTACATCGCCGAGATCCTGCGCGGCGCCATTCAGGCCATTCCACCGGGCGAGATCGAAGCGGCACGGGCACTGGGCATGTCCAAACCCAAAGCGCTGCTCTACATCATCCTGCCGCGTGCCGCGCGCATCGGCCTGCCGGCCTACAGCAACGAAGTGATCCTGATGCTCAAGGCCAGCGCCCTGGCCAGCACCGTGACCTTGCTGGAACTGACTGGCATGGCCCGCACCATCATTGCCCGGACCTACCTGCCGGTGGAGATCTTCTTCGCCGCCGGCATGTTCTACCTGGTGATGGCCTATGTGCTGGTGCGCGGCTTCAAGCTGCTGGAGCGCTGGCTGCGCGTCGATGCCTGCCAAGGGCGTTGATACCGGCGTGTTGACGGGCGAGGTCCTGCTCGCCCGCTTCACTGCGCTGGATGCTTTTCTGACAGAGCATCAGGGCCTGTGGAAACCTCGCCCGTTCACTCATCTGCAGCTACCCTGGGAAGCGTCCTACCCGGAGTTAGCCGCATGGCTACGTGAACGAACGCTGGAAGACGCGGAAAACGCTCACAACCAACCCGCCCTTCTAGATGCACCGGAACCCTTTGCTTGCCTGGCAAGGATGTCCGTTGCCTTGAGTGCGGTGGATGAATTGCCCGCACGCACACTCGAAGCGGCCGGCCATCGGTTGAACGTCGATGTGCCGGGGCGCAAATGGCAACAGATCGAAGCCTTCGCCAGTCGATTGCAGTTTTCCGAGGCACCGCGGCACTGGCTGGACTGGTGCTCGGGCAAGGGACATCTGGGGCGCCGCCTGCTGCAAGCGGGGCAACAACTGACATGCCTGGAATACGACCCGGCACTGGTCACCAGCGGCCAGGCGCTCAGCCAACGTCATCACCTGCACGCACTGCATATCGAACAGGATGTGCTCGCGGCAGACGCAGCATCTTTACTGAGTGCGTATCACACGCCCGTCGCGCTTCACGCCTGCGGTGATTTGCATGTGCGACTGATTCAACTCGCCAGCGCAACAGGCTGCAAACAAATCGCCATTGCGCCGTGCTGCTACAACCGGATCGGTCTTGCCAAATACTCGCCAATTTCCTCGGCCGCCAAAGGCTCCGGCTTACAGCTTTCCCTCGACGACCTCGCGTTGCCCATGAGCGAAACCGTTACCGCCGGTGCCCGCGTGCGACGTCAACGCGACACCTCCATGGCCCGGCGTCTGGGCTTCGACTTGCTGCAACGGCAACTGCGCGACATGGACGAGTACCTGCCAACCCCTTCTCTGCCCAGCGCCTGGCTGGACAAACCCTTCGCCGATTACTGCCATCACCTGGCCGCGCTTAAAGAGATATCCACAATCGGCCCGCAAGATTGGTCAGCCCTCGAAGCCTCCGGTTGGCAGCGACTGGCCGAAGTGCGCAACCTTGAGCTACTACGGGGACTGTTCCGACGTCCGCTGGAACTTTGGCTGGTCCTTGACCGGGCACTTTTCCTCGCCGAACAGGGTTACAGCGTCCGCGTTGGCACCTTCTGCGACGCCCCGCTCACGCCGCGTAATTTCCTGCTCCTGGCCGAACGCGCTTAAACACATCCGACCTGTGGATAACTCTGTTGATGGAATTATCACGGATCCAATATCCACGCCTGTTTCAGGGCTTAAACCATACTGTTCATTTTTTGTACACCCGGATAAAAAATCGAAAAAACAAGTATTTGCGGACAAATGAGAACGGATCCACAAATTCGACCTAAACCCAGTGCGCTGCCGATGGCATTGTGCATAAGCATTTAATGAAAACGACATAAATGCCTAATCCCGGACCGCTGACAGGGGAAATTGCACCGCTGCACTTCTCTTGATATACACAAACGCCAGGGCGCCAGCATGCGCGGCCACGAACAAGAACATTCTTCCGACAGGATGCGCCAGTGACTTTCATTTCTTATGCACAGAATTTCGAAGACATACGCCTGTGGCGCGCCCTCAAGACTGTCGAGAACGGCTTCTACATCGACGTGGGGGCGAACCATCCCACCCATGACTCGGTCACCAAGGCGTTCTACGACCGCGGCTGGACCGGCATCAACGTCGAACCGATGCCCAACTACTACGAAGCCCTTTGCCAGCAACGTCCCAAAGACACCAACCTGCAGTGCGCGGCTGGGGAAAGTGCTGACGACCTGACCTTCTACGGCATCGCCGGCACCGGCCTCTCGACCCTCGACCCGGCCATGGCCAAAATGCACAAAGACGCCGGCATGGACGTGCGCAGCCAAACGATCAAGTCCCGCACCCTGACCTCCATCTGCGAAGAACACGCCCGGGGCCGCGCCATTCACTTCCTCAAAATCGATGTCGAAGGCCACGAAGAAACCGTCCTGCGCGGCATGGACTTCAGCCAATGGCGACCATGGGTAATCCTCATCGAAACCCCCTGGGCCCGCGACCAGACCTGGGAAAACCTCGTCACCGACGCCGGCTACCAATCCATCCTGTTCGACGGCATCAACACCTACTACCTCGCCGAAGAACACCTGAACCTCAAACCCGCCTTCGACATCCCGCCGTGCAACCTGGACGAGTTCCAGTTCTGCAAAGGCCACAACTTCAGCCACCCCGTCAGCGACGCCGAACACCAACTCGCCGCCGCCCTGCAACGCGCCGAACAGGCCGAAGCACAGCTGCGCGCAATGCAAAACAGTCGAACCTGGAAAGCCATTCAGAAACTCAAGAAAACCCTGCTGCGCGCCTGACCTGAAGCCCGTGCAAAAATAGTCAGAATTCAGGGGTTTACAGAAGCCAACCAATCGCTATAATCGTCGCCCTGACACGCCGGTATAGCTCAGATGGTAGAGCAACTGACTTGTAATCAGTAGGTCCCGGGTTCGATTCCTGGTGCCGGCACCACATTAGGCTCCATTGCATTCCACCGAATGCTCTGGAAGCCCCGAAAACCCGCCCTTTGGCGGGTTTTTTCGTTCCAGGACCCTCTGTCGGGATCCAACAAAATCCCCCTTCCCCGAGGGTATGTTAGGGGTACTGCGATTTTCCGGTCAGGAGCGCGTACCCCTATGCCACGTCTAGCGATCCCTCTCAGCGACCTGCAATGCCGCACGGCCAAAACCCGCGAACGCGCCTACAAACTGTTCGACGGCGGCGGCATGTACCTTTTCGTCAAACCCAATGGCGTGAAGACCTGGCGCTTGAAGTACACCAAGCCCAGCGGCAAGGAAGGTACGCTCATCATCGGCAATTACCCCATCGTTACCCTTTCCGTCGCACGACGTAAGCGAGACGAAGCCAAGGCATTGCTGCTCGACAACCTCGACCCCATGGAAGAAAAGAAGAAGGCCAAGATCGTAGCCCAGCGGGCGGCACTGCTTTTCGAAACCGTTGCTCTGGAGTGGCACGCCGACATGTCCCGTCGCTGGACCGAAGGACACGCAAAAACCGTGATGAGCCGACTGCGTACCCACGTCTTCCCGCTGATCGGCCAACGACCCATCGCTGAACTCGATACCCATGACCTGCTAGAGATCACCCAGCGCATCAAGGAACGCGGCACCATGGATGTGGCGTTAAGGGTACAGAACTACTTATCCACCATCATGCGCGGGGCCAAAAGGGCTCGGCAGATCACCATGAATCCTGCACTGGATCTGGCAGGCTCGATTCACGCGCCACGCACAATCCATCGTCCGGCCCTATCCCTCAACCGCCTACCCGAATTGCTACACCGTATCGACAACTACAACGGCCGCGAGCTAACGCGCCTTGCTGTGCTACTGACTCTGCATGTATTCGTCCGCTCCAGCGAACTGCGCTTCGCTCGATGGAGTGAGTTCGACCTACAACGCGCCATGTGGGAAATTCCCGATACGCGCGCACCGATTGAAGGGGTACGCAACTCCACACGTGGGACCAAGATGAACGGCGACATTCAAATGGTTCCGCTATCGCCGCAGGTCATCGAAATACTGGAGCGCCTGCGAAGCCTCAGTCGCTTTTCAGAGTTGGTGCTACCGGGCGACCACAAGTACTGGAAGCCCATGTCCGAGAATACGGTGAACACCATGCTCCGTAACGTCGGCTATGACACTAGCAAGGACGTGTGCGGCCACGGCTTCAGGACCATGGCCTGTAGCGCTCTGCTGGAGTCCGGGTTATGGACCGACGCAGCCATCGAAAGACAAATGAGCCACAAGGAACGCAACCGCGTGCGCGCCGCGTATATCCACAAAGCTGAATTTCTGGAGCAGCGCCGGCTGATCATGGCGTGGTGGAGCAACTACATCGACGCCAACCGCCATGGGCATGTGACGCCACACGAATTCGCTCACCCAGTCGGCGACAACATCACGGCCCTACAAAATAGCCGTGGCGCATCCAAACGTGGGTAAGCCTGTGAGATCACCGCAGTCCGCCCTTCCACGCGGGTCCATCCAAGCAGGGCTGCAAAGCCGCCCTGCTTGGATGGACCTCACTTAAAAAATCTAAAGCCCACGCAACTGTCTGTGGAAAACCACTGATTTCCACCGGTGGATAATTTCATCCACAGCCGCAGAATCCCCGAAAATTCGAGCCTTGACCCGAATTATCCACAGGCGTAGAAAAGATCGGGCAAAGCGCTGTCGTTGACAGCAACCCAGGTAGCCAGAACCTTTAAGGCTACGCCATACCGTGGTGGTTCACCCAAAGTGCGATTAGCGTCCGGCGGCTCGCACGGTCACAGCGATGTGATGGATGCCTACTTTTACCAGTGTGCCCACTGCGGCAACTCACACCCCTTCCTAGCTGTTCTGCAGCAACCTACCCGCTTGGCCATTTCCTTGCGACAACCTGCGCCCGTCTCTTTCTTCCGGAAAGAGACGGGCGCTCCTACCGCTGCTGCAGCCCAACTTGGACAAGGCTTTGCGGCATTCCCCTCGTGACAATCGGCGTGACAAACACCGAAGTCACCAGCAACAGCGATGCAGATGATGGTGCCGCAGCCCAAGGAATGGACTGCACCTGACTGACAGTCAGGCACGCCCCGGTAATCGCATCACTGCCTTCACCCGACTCAGGATCTCGCGGCGCTGCTCTCGTCAGCCAGTGCAGCCTCCACCCGCCCACCACTATCGGTGTTCAGGAGGCCAGATCATGAGATGCCCAAGCTCCCGGTCGTAAAGAGCCGTCAGTCCCGCGTTAGTGGACAACCCTCACAGGTCGCAGGGGCCTTGATCCCTGATAACACTCAACATTCGTGGCGGGACGACGTGGGGATGGTTTTAAAGGTTTGGCTTCGAGAGGAGTTTGATCATGGCACTGGTCGGTAGACGGGACGGGCGGAATTTTGGATATGGGCGGCAGCTGAGCTATGCAGGACCGCAAGCGCTGAAAGATCTATTTGGCTGCGGACATTACGGCACGGTCAAGGCGCACAGTGATCGCTGGCAGGCGTTTGTACGCTGGTGTCGCTCCGAGAATGGGCCAGGATTTAACGATGCGCGACAAATTGATCGGCAGACCTTGCTGGACTACGCCGGACATCTGCGTCAGCAAGTTGAACAAGGTGAGCTCGCCATCGCCACCGYGCAAAACCGACTGTCCAGCGTCAACCGTACCCTGGCAGCGCTTCGCGGTGATCAATATGTGAAAGTGCAGAGTCCGAGCAAGGCGTTGGGAATGCAGCGCACCAGTGTTCGTCTCTCGGTGCCGCAAGGCCAAGACCGCGAACACGTGAAGCGGATCGTCGACGTGCTCTACGAACACCAAATGCCGCGCGCCGCGGCCATCGCTCAGTTGGCGCGAGCCACCGGCATGCGCCTGCGCGAGACCATTTTGGCCGACTTACCGCGCTTAAAACGTGAGGCCGAACACTACGGCAAGATCAACATCCAGGATGGCACCAAAGGGGGCCGTTCAGGTGCCTCGGCACCTCGCTGGATCAGGGCGGATGATCATATTCGCGAGGCGCTGAAATTCGCCGAACAGGTCTCACCCGACGGTAGCCGCAACCTACTTGCACCGAACGAAACCTACCTCGATTTCCAACGGGGAATCGTCCGTCCTGCACGGGACATCCTCCATCAGTACAACCTCAAAGGCTTCCACGAATTGCGGGCAGCCTATGCGTGCGAACGCTATGAGCAAATCACCCACCATCCCGCCCCCATCAACGGTGGCCATTGCTATCAACTCGACCGACGTCTCGATCAGGAAGCCCGAGTACAAATCAGCTATGAGCTGGGGCACAACCGTATCGTCGTGGTGGCCGCTTACATTGGTGGTCGCGCATGAGCACGGCATTCGATATGGATCTGTTCCTGGCGGGCGTCCTGACCGGGTCGCATACCACGCACCAACGCCACCTGCGTCAGGCGAAGACCATCCAAACAGCGATCGCTGAGCGCTGGCAACGCGACAATCCATGGACTTGGCAGAGAAAACACCTTGCGTGGTTTTTGAATCACCACCTAAACCAGCACACTCAATCGACGCGCTATTACTATTTGCTGACCATGCAATTACTCACTCATCGCTTAGGAAAATCCTGGTAGTTCAACCTCTAAACGAAGGTAAGAAAACGGTCATAAGCAGTCTGTCACGGGAGGCAGTTATTGATCCATTGCGCACGCTGACCAACACCGAGTTCAGTGACAGATTTTAAGTTGTGGATTTATGGAATACTTTTTCGCAGTAAAACCATAACGCCGTGACTTAAAATCTGTTCAACGTAGGCGCGAAGCGTCGAAGCGGTGCCTGAACGACTTACTAGTTGCCTTTTATACTATTACTCCAAGATAGATAAACATCTGCCTAGCACCTGCTTGTTTTTTATTATAATTAATTTTAATCTCTTTCTGGTTCTCGTAATGTTCTGAAATAGCATTTTTACCGAATCGTAATATGTGCGTGACTGATAAATTAATGACCCTGAACTGTCATAAGAGAAATATTCATCCATAACAACAGCGACATTATCGAACTCTTGCCCGATTACTGCATGTGAATTCTTGCTATAAACATCCGAATACGATTCATGATGCTCGGCCGTGTGTAGTGATGGAGTCAACCTAAGTACTTCCCACCCATCATTACTTACCAGTTGAATATAGTTTTTGACAGTCACCAAATCTGTGAAATAATTAAAGTCAATATTGCCGCAATTAGAAAAAGCAATATCGTTTCGCTGATTATTAAATAGCAACTTGATGAAGCTGGAAATTTCCTTGTTGGTTCTAATTTTATCTGACAATCTGAATTTAGATACACCTACAACAGCATTGATTTTTCCCTCAATATCCGCTCTAGCCTCTGTTGAAGATAAAGTCTGTTGCTTATCATATGAGAAAATGCAAACTGTATTGCTCGCTGCAACATTAGCAATCAACTGATCGAATTGAGTTGCATATATTCTTTGGGTTTCATCAATAACAACCAAATCAAAATTTTTCAAGTCATAGTTTTTCAAACTCTTTATGGGTATAATATTCCAGCCTAACCTGTTTAGCTTAATATGCCCTTCATTCAGATTTCCGCAATGTACAATCAGGGTGCGCTTTTGATCTTTGATCAACTTAACTATGTCATATATTAATAATGTTTTGCCAGTTCCTGGCCCACCATTAACTGAAATGAAATCCGACGCGCCTTTGTTAAGCACTTTAAGGATTTTACCCTTTATAGTTTCTTGCTGGCCAGTCAAAAAATATTGATTATTAGTAAATTTATCCGTGGAGTTAAAAGGCGAAACCAAATAATCCGATGGATTAAATAGTTCGTCAGGATTTTCTATCTTCAATAAATTTTGATTCGTTAATAGCTGTGTCAACAAGCTAAAGTCAACCACCTCAAGATCATTTTTGCTGTCGAGCTTATAAAGTGTATTTGTATTAACAACAAAAGAAAAATTGTGAACGACTTTATTTATATGGCCAAGATAATATTTATTTCTTATTAGTTGATTTTTAATTTTTACCTCTGTGCTACTGTTTTTAAGTTCAATATTCAAAATATAGTTATCACCGAAGCGCAATAAATCAAACTCTTTACTAATATGCTGTATTTTATAACTTACAAAAAAAACATCAAATATATTCACGAATGGTAAAATTTTGTACATGCTTAATGCGAATCTTTCCAGATCTTCAACTTCATTATTATTTATGTCTATGCCATAGTGCTTCATATAAGAACTATATTCAGCAGGGTCAAGGCTTTTATAAGCTTGCACAAGAGAGATTATATTGATGCTTTTCATTGGTTAATACCTAGGTTTTACCGTAACTGATAAATCAGGAGGAAGATGCCAACTAGCGCTTGGTTAAGGGGCCGGCTTTAGCCGGCCCGGAACGAGCGGAACGAGCGACTTGTGCCATTTGTTAGGCGTTTATGCCAAGGCGCTTCTGAAGTTGATCTGTGGGCAAGCTCTGAAGTTCTTCCTTGTCGATCATAACAACCAAGTCTTTCCCCTTTCTTCCGAGGCCCTCCGTTGAGATTTTTTCGAGCATAGAAGTGTATTTTTCAGAAAAGTTACCCTTAAACTCCGTGACGATCAGCAACAAAGTATTTGGAATTCGACTAGTGGCTTGTGCGTAGATGTTTTTTTGCGTAAATATTCTTCAGAAAGGACTCACGGAGCCACCCGTAGTTGAAGCCGCGACGAATAGTTTTGATTTCTATGATGTAGTCTTTTGTCAGCCAGCTTCGACCTCGCAGCAATACGTCCACCTCAACGCCGGCTACCATTTTGTTCGATTCGACCTCATACTTTCCGGCATAAATATGTTGGAGGCGTTTTGCCACTGAGCTCTCTGTCTGAGCATAGCTGGCCTCAAAAGCGCTAAGCGTATAGTTCGTTGTGTGACTTTCATCAGGAGCAAGTGCGTGCATGTCTCGAGCCGCAGAGAGTGCGATCTCGTCCTTGGTTGCATCTCGCAAAGACTGTTTTTTAAGCTCAATTTCAACTTTAGTTTGCTCATCTAGCAACAGTTGGTTTGCATGCCATTTTTTTAGGCCAGCGAAAACAAAAATTGACCCGCAAATACATCCGATGGCGGAAAACCACGGAATGAATTTGACGATGAAGGCCACAGCCTCTTGCCTGCCAAGGATTGCTGCGTGAGCAACGCTGGTGACGGATTTCAAATCGGCTTCCGATTTGTATAAGTCAAAGGACTCTTTTAGAAAGAGCCAAGGAACCAGAACCGAGATGGAAATTATGATCACCCCAAGAGAAACAATTAATTTGTACAGGTCTCCAAACTCGAACTTCACACACTTCTCCCTGTGATGCTTAAGGCTAAATATGATTAGCCGACACATGTGGCGTAATGTTATCCGCCGCTTGTGTCTGATAACCTTCCTTGTCCATGAGTAATTCCTTGTTCAGCTTGAGTGTCGCGCTAGAAGCGCGACATGAGGCGAGGAGGAAAAACGACATGACTTGGGCACACATTACTGGCGTATTAGCCGCGTGTCCATGGTCTGTTTTTGGCCGATTACTGCCGGTAGAAACCGACCGCGTTCGGCCAGAGGCAGACATTCATGAGCGACCACTTCCAACCCGAAGTGCACGCTGGTTATGGCAGAATCGGGTAAGAGCAACCAGAAAACGTGCCTACGTTAGCAATTCAATCGGTAGGCGTTCAACAGCCGCCAGTCGCAACCAGCTGCTTAAGGAACACAGTTGCCGGCTTAATTTGCCGAATCGTTTTGCTAGCTTTCTATTTTTAGTATTTAGCTTTGAAGATCGTCGAAAGTGGGGAGGGTTGCAATATCAAACTCTTTCGAATCAATTTCCCAAAGGGCAGGAATTTTTTCTCCGTCAGAGCGGTGGGCCACAAAATCATCTACTGAAAAAGGCCCGGCATAATGACCAAGAGTCTGGCAGATCACATGAACTTCTGAAGCAACTATCTTTTCCCGCCACAAGTCAGGCGCATCTGATACGGTTATTGTCATGAGTTGCCTACCAAACAAATAAATCAATGCTAGTAATCTATCTGGCTCAGGTAGTATGGTAATGGTGTGTACGCCGGGCCAAGCAAGGTGCCCCCATTCTTCGTCATCGTCCACTGATACTAGTTCGCTAAAAGCGATGCCGAAAGATCTTCTTTTGTCTGAATTAATTTCCCACAGAGCATTGCGCAAATTTAAAGCATGAGCGCTATCAATAAATTTATCCCCGAGTTTATTATGCCCGTATGTTAGTGCAAATTTACATAGAAATCTTTGCTCAAAGCCCTGCAGTGTTTTGATAGTGACTTCGTGCTCTTCCCCCTGCTTGGACTGAAGTTGAGTTAGGAATTTTTTTTCATAGTTTGTCGGGGGTGAAAAATAATCTGGATCAGCGGGCAGGCTCACGTTTCCAGATATCAATCTTGAAGTCTTGAATTTTTCTCGCACAGAGACAAGAAACATCATATTCCAGAATTCATCTTGATGCTGAGTAAATACGTAAACCTCGCCTCCAGATTTTTTAAGGTTAATTGGGTTGCCTCCAGCGTAGCAATCATACCTTGGATCTGAACTTTTCCGTCGATGATAAACTAGCCCTCCAATTGTTCCTAACCAAAGCTCACACGTGAACTGCTCGTCCAGAAGCAAATTCTTGACATGCCCAAAGTATCGAAGAGGTATGACTCTGAGATTGTCTGGGTCGAAATAGTGTAGGGCAGCCTCTGCCATGTTGTTTTGCCCCAAAAATCCTTTTATCAACGGGGCATCCACAAAAAGCCCCATTGTCGAATTGCAGTTGCGGCATACACGGCGGCTTTTGAACTCTTCAGAGCATTGCGCTCCGCCTAAGCCTTGGGGGAATATATGCTCTAGCGAGAACTCATGTACTTGTTTTTCTTTGTTGCAAATAATGCATTTCATCTATTAATTCCATGTATTGAATATGGCGGCTGTTCATTGCGCCCACTAGACAGTAATGTGCAATAAGTCAGCGCTATTTTTTCCTGGTTACTTTTGGCAAATACTCAATCGCGAAAGCCTACGAGATTGCGAAACTCGGATACATTTGCCATGTTACCTTTCAATGCTTGGCCGAGCGGCATGAGTAGCCTGTCCAAATCACCTAGCGTGACACCATCTTTCGCCAGCGCAGTGATGCGTTCAATGTAAAGGTCGTAGCCAGCCTTTGTTTTCGATCCACTGATGATAAGCTTCCATGTACCGTCTCTTTTGACTAATAGGCTGTAGCAGATGTTCGCCTGATCCGGTGTTAGCTTGGCATCTATGGCCCAAAGCGCACGGAGTGCGTGTTGGTCGTAGATTGGGTTTTCGGGATTCTGAAGATGTTTAGCAAATGCGTAAAAGACAGAGTCAGTGCTCTTCGGCAAACTCGAAGGGCTGCTGTAGTAAGCCGCAAAAGACTTGTATATGTTCCATTTGCCCATCTTCCATAGCAAGGCCTCCGCCAGCGACTCGGGTGCCGCAAGTTCCGGGATAGCCCAGGGATAGTCAGAAGGGAGTGCTGGGAACAATCCGGTGTCGTACTTGTAAAGATGCTCTGCAAGTTTGTTTGTAGCCGAATGAACCGCATTGGCATCCAACTTGCCTTCCTGGATACGATTTTGCAAAGTGGCAACAATAATTCCGAGTATTGACTTGAAATCGTGGGCCAAACGAGCCATGTCTGCAAATCCTTTCGCTAGCTATACAGGTTTATTTCAAGAGTAACCTCTGGAAACGCCTGTCACAATCTTCTAGATCACTGCTGTAGCGTTTAGCAGCTTTTACTCTTCAGCTATCGGCCGGTGACCGGTGGGTCTGTGTCATTCAATATCGTTCGCTAGTGACTGCTTTTGGCCGTCGGCTGCCTGTCGCCACGGCAGCTTTTGGCGGATTCCTACCTATTCTCGACGGAGGGGATGATCATCAACGTTCGAATTCGGGAGGTTTACCATTCCGTATGCGGCTCTGAATTACTTGCAGACCGACAACGTGCTGACATCTAAAAAATCCCGAGTTCGATTCCACCGAACGCCATAACTAGCTGATTTGTTTATAGTTACTAGTTGGGGTACGCCGAATTTTCCAGCGAACTCCAGATGCCCGAAAAACCTACTCTCGCCGAAACATACCGTTCGTCTGGTGCCGGCACCATACAAAACGAAGCCCTCGTAGAAATACGAGGGCTTTGTTGTTTCTGGAGCGTCCACTTTTTTGTCCACACACCGGAATCTGTGGGAGCGAGCCTGCTCGCGATGAGGCCGTCAAACCCACCGACGATCTGCGGGCCAAGACAAAAGGGTGCCTTTCCCAAAACACCAACAACGAAGCAACCTCAACCAAACAGCATCTTTTGCCAATGATCCTCACCCACAATGGCAATCGAAGCTCCCGCCTCACGCAACTCCACTGCCTTCATGATCTTCGTTCCATAAGTACTGTGGCGCCACTGCTCATTACCCACGCTACCAACCACCAGGTAATGCACCTTCTTGCTCACACTGCCCCCAATCAAACCACCTCGTTCTTCGACCAGCGCCTGACAATCCTTACGCGGCCCAAAGGCCATGACACCAGTAAATACAAACATCCGGCCGTCCCACACCAAATCAGGGATCGGTGAATTGAAAGGAAGGTCCGTAGGAGTAACAGCAACAGCACCGCCAACCTTTGGTCTCTCAATGCCCACTCCAGAAAAACCACGCAGAATGTTAAGCAGCTCCAGGGACTCATCCATGTCTAGAGCATTGTCCTGAAGCATGCACGCCAAACGCGAATACAGCAGATTGATCACCGGATCGTTCAGATGCGCGAGATTGTTTTCCAACCATTGCTTTAGAAAAACCGCTTCCGTGATGTTCACAACACCGTCGGCCGTAATCCCAGCGGCCAACCCGACCAAGGCATCGGCGGCGCGTCGATCGATTCGGGCGCGGTTGAAGAATTTGCTGCTCTCAAACTCGTGGTGTAGATCCATTACGGGTTTTCCTTGAGGTGGGTACTAGCTCGATACCGAAGCATTAGCAAGCAAGTAGATGTTGTGTTCAAAGCTAGCACCACTGCACGCAGACACCCCATTTTTAATAAGGAAAATAGATCCGTCCCCTTTCCTACCACGGTGGCCCGCTTCGCAAAACAAGTCTCGACACCGCTTGGCAGCGATTCATCACGCTGGCAATCGCAGAAGGAAACATTGATCCAGAAGACCGCTTCGCTCTACATGACTTGAAACGGCGCGGCATCACTGATACGACGGGCACCAGAGCAGACAAACAGGAAGCCAGTGGTCACCGTGATGCGAAAATGATGGACGTCTACGACTTGAGCATTCCGATAGTATCGCCGTCAGCAGATTAAATATCAGGTGTGGAGTAGGACAGAACGCTACTGTTACCRCACTGAGTTCAACCAGGAGAAGAACCATGCCAGACGGAATGCCAACCCCAGCTCAGCTATGGGACGGGGAGATCCGTTTTTTTTCGATCGACACTGATGTCATTCAGGGTGCTGGGTACAATTTCGGAGCAGGCACTCTGAACCAACTCCATAGACAGCTCCCTTCCAGCATGGAGTTGCAGCTCACAGATGTAGTGGCCAACGAAGTGGTCAGTCACTTGATGATTCCCGTACTAAAAACCATCCAAGAACTTCAGAGCGCAGCGGACAATCTTAAGCGCAAAACCGACCTTCCGATGGATCAGGTCAGCGATCTGTTCATGGGCTTCGCTCCAGCAGACTCATCACGTGAGTATTTCCGTAAACAAGTGGAGGACTACGCTGAAAGGTGTCGTGGAGGAATCTTGCCCACGGAAGGCGACGGCATTCTGAGTGAGCTCTTCCGTAGATATTTTGCTGTTGAAGCCCCCTTTGAAACGAAGAACGCAAAAAAATCTGAGTTCCCGGACGCTGCCGCACTATTGGTGCTAGAGACTTACGCAGTAGATAACGACGCTATAGGAATCGTTGTATCAAATGATGGTGGATGGAAAGCTTTCGCTTCTCAGTCCGAACACCTGTATTGCGTGAAAACTTTAGAAGAGCTCACAACGCTATTTACCGCTACAGGCGAGCTCGCCGCTCAAATTCAAACTGCAATTCTGGAAGCTATTGAAGACGCCAGCTCGCCGCTACGCTCTCAATTAAGCGATGCGCTCGTAGACCATGTTGGTAATGCGACATGGGACGTGGGGGACATTTACTCGGACACCGGAGACCGGGTGGAAGGAGAGATATCAAATGTCCAGTTCGCGGATCACGATCTTTTAATTGAAAAAACCGCAATTTGGCATGACGCAAGTGATCCAGGTACGTGGTTAGTCGAAGTCACAGCATCAGTGAGAGTTGAAGTCTCTACCTCAGTGACGACCTTTATCTGGGACTCGATCGATCGGGACGAGGTGGAGCTCAGCGGAGACAGCGTCGAAAGCGAAGAAGACATTGAAGTCACGGCGTTTCTAACCTGCTCGAATGTACAAGCCGGCTCCGCACCTCAAGAATGGGACGTCGAGGTGGAAATAGCCACAGCGGACTACAGAGTCGATGTGGGTCAAGTGCAGGCTTTCCCTTGGGAGGAAGATTAGCGTTCGCAGTTACGTAATAAGCCGAAAGGAACCATCCAAAAACGCGAGCTTGCAGGGTGCGTCACGTAATAAGAAAACTCATAACTCCTTGATTTTAAGATTAAGAGCAGCTCCCTTGTAATCAGCAGGTCCTGGGTTCGATTCCTGGTGCCAGCACCATACAAAACAAAGCCCTCGTAGCAATACGAGGGCTTTGTTGTTTCCGGAGTTTGGAAAAGCGCTTTCAGTGCCCCGCGCTCTGACCACCATCCACATGCAGGATTTCGCCGGTAACGAACTTGGCGCCGTCCAGATACACGACCGCTTGTGCAATATCATCGATCTCGCCCATGTGCCCGACCGGGTGCAGATTGCCCAGTGCGGCGTGGGTTTCTTCGCCGTGCATCGGGGTCTTGATGATGCCCGGGCTGACTGCGTTCACCCGAATCCCGCGCTTGGCGTATTCGATGGCCAGGGATTTGGTTGCCGCGTTGAGGCCGCCCTTGGTCAGCGATGCCAGCACCGATGGCACGCCGTCGATGGCGTGGTCCACCAGGCTGGTGGTGATGTTGACGACGTGGCCGCTGCCCTGTTTTTCCATCTCGGCGATGGCGAGTTGGGTGATGTAGAAGAAGCCGTTGAGGTTCACCGACAACACATTGGCGTAGTCTTCTGCGGTGTACGCGGTGAACGGTTTGGCGATGAAGATGCCGGCGTTGTTGACCAGGGTGTCGATGCGACCGAAACGGGACATCGTTTCACGGATGACGCGTTGGGCGGTTTCCGGCTCGCCGATGTCACCGGCCACGGTGTGAATGTCCGGATCGGTGGACGGTTTGATCGAGCGCGATGTGGCGACGATCCGGTAACCGAGTTCACGGAAGGCTTGGACCATACCGTCGCCGAGACCTTGGGATGCGCCGGTGATTACGATGACTTTTTTCGAAATGCTCATGATGAAGACCTCTGACAATAAAGAATGGGGTAGGAATCTGTAATCAGGCTTCGGCCGGTGCCTTGGCCATTTGTCTCAACATCTGTTCGTAGTACTCGACCGATTGCGAACCGGACACCAGGTGATGACCGTTCAGTACCATGGCAGGGACCGAATTGATGCCGCGCTGCTGGTAGTACGCTTCAAGCTCTCGCACCTCATCGGCGAACGCGCCGGACGCCAGCACCTCTTGTGCATTTGCCCCATCCAGCCCCGCTTCAGTCGCCAGACGCACCAGCGCCTGGTGATCACTCGGGTTCTCGCCTTCGCTGAAATAGCCCCGAAGCAGCACCTTCTTCAGCTCGACTTGCCGGCCTTCCTGCAACGCCCACAGCAACAAACGGTGCGCATCGAAGGTGTTGTAGAAGTGCGTGCGTTTCTCCAGATCGAACTTGAAGCCGATGGCCTCGCCGCGAGCGATTTGCATGGCCTTGCCGGCGGCGATGTCGTCGGCTGTTCTCCCGTACTTGCGCATCAGGTGCTCGACCGCTTGCTCACCTTCGACCGGCATGTTCGGGTTCAACTCGAACGGCTTGTAGGTCAGCTCGACCGAGACTTCCCCGGCCAAGTTCTCGATCGCCTGCTCCAGCGCCGTCGCCCCCAATGCGCACCAGGGGCACACCACATCGGAGATGAAATCGATGGTGACGGAGGTCGTCATGACTTCCCCTCTGCCTCGGCCAGTTGCTTGCGGTACTGGGTGGTGGTGATGCCGGCGTAACCCCAGTTATCGGTGTCGACTTCCTCGATCACGATGTGGGTCAGGTCAGGGCGTTTATTGAGGACGCGTTCCAGTGTTTCAGTGATTTCGGCAATCACCTGAGCTTTCTGCTCAGTGGTAACGCCATCGCGGGTGATGCGTACGGTTACGAAAGGCATGAGGGAAACTCCAGTGACCTTCCCGTCGGGATGATGGGAGAGGCGTTGGAGGTGAATGTAGGGGGTTGGCGGGAGGGGATAAAGGTGGGGGCGGGAACTTCATTCGTTACCTGGTGTAATTAGTGCTGTAGAACTCCCGGCTCGCCCGAAGGCGTCCCGCACGCAGCCGCCATGGCAATGCACTGCGAGAACATAAATGTCCGCGGTGCGAATGCTCCTACAGGGGATTATGGTGGTGCTTCAGCCGGTGAGTTTCGGCAAGCGTTGCCGGGCGATGTCGAGCATGTCGTTGCCGTCCTGGGTCAGCAGGTACAGGGCGCTGACGATCTTGGGGATGTCGCTCGCTTCGGCCTGTTTGAAACACGTGCAATAAAGGGTTTCGAGCAGGTCGCTGGCGGCGCGGATGCGTTGTCGGGCGGCGTCGAGGATCTCGAAGGGGTCGGCCTCGGTATCGATGACCAGCACCGGGGTTTCACTGTAGCTGGATTTAAGCGACTGATAGCGTTCGGTAGATGTCTTTAGCGAGGGCATTGATGTCTCAGTCCGGTAAGAGATCGGAGGTCACTCCGGCAGGCCGCCACTGTATTTTCAGCCGCGCTAAAACTATGAAGAGTGTGGCGAAGCAGAGCAATACAGCCGCAATGGACAGGTTTTGTAGGGCGTTTACTGCCTTGGGAGGAATGCTCCTACGCCCCCCCCCGAGTTTGTCGAAGAATGCTTCTACAGGAAATGATTCCTACAAAGCTGCGCAGAAAAATATGTAGGGTGCTCGATGGGCCGGATTCAATCGACTGCCGGTGCGGGAGGACGTCGCGACGCCGCATCAAGGTCGAGCAATCCTCGGCCGTAGGCTTCACTGTTGGCGTAGAGACCGGTCCGGTTTGCGGTTTCAAGCAAGTGGTTGCGCACTTGCTGTGCACTCATTTCGGGGTACAGGCTCTGGACTGCCGCCAACGCGCCACTGACCAATGCGGCGGCGGGGGACGTACCGGCAGTCTGGACGTATTTGCCGTCCTTGCCAGTGGTCAGCAATCCCTGGTCTGCGCCCGAGTCCCCACCAGGAACGGCGATGCACCAGGCCGTTGCGACACCACAATAATTAGATTTGCCATTGATGGCACTGCCATCGTTTTTCAATGCAACTACGGCGATCCAGCCCTTTTCCAACTCAGGGATGGCAAGGGGTAAACCCGGCTCTGCAAGAGGCTCTCGTTTGAGTTCATTACCGGTCGGAAACACAAATACCGCGCCTTGCTGAACCAGTTTTCGCGCGCTCGTCAGCGACTCGGGCATGACCTGTTTGTAACGTGCTTCGGTGATTTCCGTTGCTGGAATGGCATTGGCCCACGAGTTGTTGAATATGCGCGCACCGAGATCGAACCCGGCTTGCCAGGAACGGGAAATTTCACTGTCGAAGAAGAAGGGTTCGTTGTCGTCACCGAAACGGTAGGGGATCAGTTGAGCGTTGAACGCAACGCCGTGCATACCCCGGTCGTCTTTGTTGGCGGCCAGAATGCCGGCCATTTGAGTGCCGTGGCCAACGCGATCATGGGTGCCGGGACGATTCTCGACATAGTCAAAACCGGGGTCGCGGACCCTGCCTTGAAATTCTGGCAGTTCGGCGTTCAGGCCCGAGTCAATCAATGCGACTGGTACGCCTTGGCCGGTGCCGCCACGTGCGTACAGGCGTGATGCCTGGATGACCGCCAACCCCTTTTGAGCGTGATACTCGGCTGTTTCGAATGTGCCTGGTTTGATTGCGGGCTTTTCGGGCGTGGTCAGACATCCACTGAGCAGCAGCGGCACTGGCAGCAACAGAGCAAATGGAAAAACAGTTCGTTGAAACATGATCGGTCCTTCGGCAGGGGCCGCGCACATCAGGCCTCCTGTTGTCATGAAGACTTCGCGCAGCGTTACGGGTGTGGGGGTGAACCATACCTGTGGGGGGAGACGGGGCGTCAGGTGGCAAAGTGCTCTGTGTGTTTCATTCTGTGGCGTCAGCAGGGCGTGTTGAGGCTGTATCATCCCGTATCGTTTATGCCCCGACCTTTTCTCGATTCGCTGCGATCACCGACTAGTCTTTTGGCTTTGCAGCGGTCAACGGAGTGACAGCTTATGCACAACACCCTGGAACAGGTTTTCGGTTATCCACAATTTCGACCCGGTCAGGAGGCGGCTGTCAGTGCCGTGCTGGCCGGGCGTTCGGCGGCGGCGATTTTCCCCACCGGTTCCGGCAAATCCCTTTGCTACCAATTGCCGGCGCTGTTGCTGCCGCACTTGACGCTGGTGGTCTCGCCGTTGCTGGCGTTGATGCAGGATCAGTTGGCGTTCCTGCAGCGCCACGGCATCTCGGCCGGCAGTATCGATTCGGCCCAGAGCCGCGATGACGCCAGTGATGTCATGGCCCGTGCCAGGTCCGGCGAGTTGAAGATTCTGATGATCTCGGTGGAGCGCCTGAAGAACGAGCGCTTCCGGCATTTTCTGCAGCAGGTGCCGATCTCGCTACTGGTGGTGGACGAGGCGCATTGCATTTCCGAATGGGGTCATAACTTTCGCCCGGACTACCTCAAGCTTCCCGACTATCAACGCCAGTTCAACATCCCGCAGGTGCTGCTGCTGACCGCAACGGCGACGCCCAAGGTGATCGTCGACATGCAGGCGAAATTCGCCATCGCCGCCGAGGATGTGGTGACCACCGGTTTCTATCGCCCGAACCTGAATTTGCTGGTGGAGCCTGTTCGCGGAGCGGACAAGCGCAGGCGCCTGGTCGAATGGATGAGCCAGCGTCCGGACCAGCCGGGCATCGTCTATGTCACCTTGCAGAAAACCGCCGAGCACATCGCTGAACACCTGAACCGCAACGGCATTCAGGCCGAGGCTTATCACGCCGGGTTGCCCCATGAGCAACGGGAAGCGATCCAGCGCCGCTTCATGGGCGGGCAGTCCAATTGCATCGTCGCCACCATCGCCTTTGGCATGGGCATCGACAAGAGTGACATCCGCAACGTGGTGCATTTCGACCTGCCAAAATCCATCGAAAACTACAGCCAGGAAATCGGCCGCGCCGGGCGTGACGGGCAGCCGTCGGACTGCCTGGTGTTGGCCAACCGCGACAGCCTCAACGTGCTGGAGAATTTCGTCTACGGCGACACGCCCGAGCTGGATGGCATCCGTTGCGTGCTTGACGAGATGCATGCCGCAGCACCCGAAGGCCAGTGGGAGTTTCTGCTGGGACCGCAGGCCGATCAGAGCAATATTCGCCAGTTGCCGCTCAAGACCTTGCTGGTGCAACTCGAATTGCGCGGGTTGATCGCCCCACGCTACGCGTACTACGCCGAGTACCGTTTCAAGTATTTGCTTGAGCCCGAGGCGCTATTGGCGCGTTTCGAGGGCGAGCGCAGGGATTTTGTCGCTGCGATCATCCAGACTTCCAGCCGTGCCCGGACCTGGGCCACGGTGAATTTCGAGGCGTTGTACGAGCAGCACCAGGCCGAGCGCAGTCGGGTGGTCAAGGCGCTGGATTACTTCCAGGAGAAGGGCTGGGTGGAGCTCGAAAGCAAGCAGATGACCGAGGTCTACAGCGTGCTGCAAAGCGGGTTCGACAACGTCGCGTTGAGCGAGGAGCTGCACGGTTATTTCACTCGGCATGAGCACACCGAAGTCGCGCGGATTCACGCGATGCTGGATCTGTTCGCTACCGACCGATGCCTGGGTTATCGCCTGGCCGAGTATTTCGGTGACCACAATGCACCGCAGCAATGTGGACATTGTTCGGTATGTCACGGGCAAGTGACGCGGTTGCCTGCACCACCGGAGTTGCCGGCGCTTGTGGATAAAAATTTCGAGGCGCTGTGTGGCGATTTTATCCACAGGCACGAGCAGCACACGGGCAATGTGCCCTCGGCTGAACGCGTGACACGGTTTCTGTGCGGGATCAGTGTACCGCTGTTCACCAAACTCAAGGCCAGGACGATTTCGGGGTTTGCGGCGCTGGAAGATTATCCGTATGCCGGGGTACGCAGTTGGGCCGAGCGGAATCTTGCCGGCTGAACCAAAACCCTGTGGCAGCGAGCTTGCTCCGGGCGGCGTTCCGACGATGGCGATTTGTCAGTCACTATCACTGTTGAATATACCGACCTCATCGCGGGCAAGCCCCACACAGGGATTTGCGGTGTATTCAAAGGGGCTGCATCCATCCGCTGAATGTTGCTCATCACAGGAATAAATTTCAAAAAAACCCAGTGGCTGACTATGGTGATGGCTGTCTTCGGATCGCCAACAAGAGAACAAAACATGAGCCAGACTCCGTTGAATATTCAGCGAGCCGCCGTCATCGGTGCGGGCACCATGGGCCGTGGCATTGTCATGTGCCTGGCCAACGCCGGAGTGGCCGTGCAGTGGCTCGACAATAACCCGCAGATGCTGGAGCAGGCGCTGGTCACCGTGGCGGACACCTATGCCCACAACGTGCGCCAGGGCCGCATTGACCAGAGCGAAGCCGATGCCCGTGTGGCGCGCGTTACGGCGGCAGAGGGTTATACGGCCGTCCGCGAGGTCGACCTGGTCATCGAAGCGGTGTACGAAAACCTTGAGCTCAAGCAGAAAATCTTCCGCGAGCTCGATGGCCTGCTCAAACCTGAAGCGATTCTGGCGAGCAATACTTCGGCGCTGGACATCGACGCCATTGCTGCGGTTACGGGTCGCCCGCAGCAGGTCTTGGGCCTGCACTTTTTCAGTCCGGCGCACATCATGAAGCTGCTGGAAATCGTCCGTGGCGCGCAGACTGCACCGGCAGTTCTCGACGCAGCATTGGCGCTCGGCCAGCGCATGGGCAAGGTCAGTGTGGTGGCGGGCAATTGCGACGGCTTCATTGGCAACCGCATGCTCAATACCTACGTGTTGGAGGCGCGCAAAATGCTGCTGGAGGGGGCTTACCCCTATCAGGTGGATGCGGCACTGCAAGGGTTTGGTTTCGCCATGGGGCCGTTCCGCATGTTCGACGTGGTGGGTGTCGACCTGCAGTGGCGCGCCCGGCAACTGTCCGGTGTCGGGCAGGATGCGCCGGAGGTTCAGGTGGATAACCGACTGTGCGAAATGCAGCGTTTTGGCCAGAAGAGTGGCAATGGCTATTACCACTATGAGCCGGGCAGTCGCCAGGCCGAACACGATCCACAGGTGGATGCGCTGGTGCTGGAAGTCAGCGAAAGGCTGGGGTTCCATCGTCGCGAGATCGGCCCGGAGGAGATTCTGGAGCGCTGTTTACTGGCATTGGTCAACGAGGGCGCGAAGATCCTGCAGGAAGGCATCGCCGGATCGGCTCACGACATCGATCTGGTCTACCTCTATGGTTACGGATTCCCGGCGGACAAGGGCGGGCCGATGGCCTGGGCGGATCAGCAGGGACTGGCGGACATTCATCGGCGCTTGATGGACCTTGAGACGCGTCAGGGCGATCACTGGCAACCGGCACGGGTGATTGGCGAGCTGGCGGCGGCTGGCAAGGGCTTTGCTGACAAGTGATGGATGCGGCGCCTGTGAGGGCGCCTTCGCGAGCAGGCTCGCTCCTACAGGTGATCGGCGTTGAAGACAGCTAGTGTGTCTGGTCGAGATCCAATGTGGGAGCGAGCCTGCTCGCGATGAATACAACGCGGTTTTCGCCTTAGACTGGCGAACCCACTCAGGAATCAACGCCAATGCCCCAACGCACCGACTACCCGCACTTCCAACCCATCACCACCCGCTGGCACGACAATGACGCCTACGGTCACGTCAACAACGTCACCTATTACAGCTTCTTCGATACGGCAGTGAACACCTACCTGATCGAAGTCGGCGGCCTGGATATCCATGACGGTGAAGTGGTGGGGTTCGTGGTGAGCTCGGCCTGTGATTACTTTGCTTCCCTTGCCTTCCCGGACCGCATCGAGATCGGTCTGCGGGTGGGCAAGCTGGGCAACAGTTCGGTGCAATACGAACTGGCCGTGTTCAAGCAAGGGGAAAACGAAGCCTGCGCGGCGGGGCGCTTCGTGCATGTGTTTGTCGATCGTGCGTCGAATCAACCCGTGGCGATTCCTGCAGGGTTGCGCGGGGCGCTGGAGCGTCTGGCGGTTCAGTAAGGAAAAAAATCGCAGCCCTTGGGCTGCGATTTTTGATGTACCAGTTATAGCGAGGCGATGGATGCCTTAGTCGTCGTCGTGCCAGCGATGCTTGCGGTGGCCATAGGCATGGCCGTGGTGACGGTGGCCGCCACGGTAGTAACGACGATCGTCATAGTCACGATAGGAACGACGACCGCCGTCTTCATCATCGTACTCTTTGCCCATGTGGTTACCCAGCGCGCCACCGGCACCGCCGCCTGCTGCGGCGCCGATCAGACTGCCGGTGGTGCCGCCCATGCTGCGGCCGACCACGTTACCGCCTGCTGCGCCCAACGCACCGCCAAGGGCTGCTTCGCCACGACTGTGTTTGTTTGCGCCGACGGCGCTACCACCCGCGCCACCCAGGGCCGCGCCGATGGTGGAACCTGTACTGCCGCCTAACGACTGACCGACGACCGAGCCTAGAACCCCGCCCAATGCGCCGCCTACACCGGCTTCG
Source organism: Pseudomonas sp. P5_B3 (assembly GCF_056400405.1). Taxonomy (NCBI): domain Bacteria; kingdom Pseudomonadati; phylum Pseudomonadota; class Gammaproteobacteria; order Pseudomonadales; family Pseudomonadaceae; genus Pseudomonas; species Pseudomonas sp. P5_B3. Next base: position 347,853 of record NZ_JBFULI010000002.1, read on the forward strand.
GTGGTGCCGCCAGCAGACGCGATACCGCTGACCAGGCCAAGGGACAACAAGAGAATCGAGGAGAACTTCATGGAGGAACCTCAAGGGGATGACGGCGCGATCCTGAGGCTCTGGAATGGGCGTGACAATCGAAATCCGACGAATAACACGACCTGTATACAATATTGCAAGTTACTGTTTTTCGGGCGGAACTTAACGTTTTTTTGCCGGTCTTTTACTACTTCGCAAAGGCCGTTTTCATGAGACAACGGCCTTTTTTGTGGGCGCTTGAAAAGTATTTCATCAGTGCTGGTCTGTATRTTGAAGCTTCCGACGCCATCGCGAGCAAGCTCGCTCCCACAATGGATCCTGGTCGAACACAAATGCTGTGCTCACAGAAGATCAAATGTGGGAGCGAGCTTGCTCGCGATGGGGTCAGTTCAGACAACGTGTTACGCAGACCTGGCCATGATCAACCCGGTCTCACTCGCCGCTTTCAACTGGATCGCCACAAACTTCGATGTTGGCGTATGGCTCCCATCGCCGATGCTTTCCAGCGGCACCAACGGGTTCACTTCCGGGTAGTAGGCCGCCGCTTGCCCGGCCGGGATATCAAACGCCAGCAGCGTGAAGCCTTTTACCCGACGCTCAACACCATCGTCCCAGAGTGAAACGATGTCCGCCTTCTGCCCCGGCTTGAAGCCCAGGCGGATGATGTCGGCTTCGTTGACGAACAACACGTCACGCTGTCCCTTCACGCCGCGATAACGGTCGTTGAGACCATAGATAGTGGTGTTGTACTGATCGTGGGAACGCATTGATTGCATGATCAGATCCGGCAGCACCCCGGTGGCGCGGGTGCGTTCGTGCACCAGATCCTCGGGCAGGAGGTTTGGCTTGAAATTGGCCCGGCCCGACGCAGTGCTCCACTTGCGCGCACCGGCACTGTTGCCCAGGTAGAAACCGCCCGGATTCTTGACCTTCTCATTGAAGCCCTTGAAGCCTGGAATGGTCTCGGCGATCAGCTCACGGATGCGACGGTAATCGGCCACCAGCCAGTTCCAGTCCACTGGGTGGCTGCCCAGGGTCGCGGCGGCGATGCCGGCCAGGATCGCCGGTTCCGAGCGCATCTGGTTCGACAGCGGCTGCAGTTGACCATTGGAGGCGTGGACCATGCTGAACGAATCTTCGACGGTCACCGCTTGCGGGCCTTCGGCCTGGATATCGATGTCGGTGCGGCCCAGGCACGGCAGGATCAGCGCATCCTTGCCGTGGGTCAAATGGCTGCGGTTGAGCTTGGTGCTGATCTGCACGGTCAGGTCGCAGTTCTGCAGGGCCTGGAACGTGCGTTGGCTGTCCGGCGTGGCTTGAGCGAAATTGCCGCCCAGACCGATAAAGACTTTCGCCCGGCCTTCAGCCATCGCATGTATCGCCTCGACCACGTTGTGGCCGTTGTGGCGCGGCACCTTGAACTGGAAGCGACGCTCCAAGGCATCGAGGAACGCCACTGGCGGACACTCGTTGATGCCCATGGTGCGGTCGCCCTGCACGTTGCTGTGACCACGCACCGGACATAGACCGGCACCGGGCCGGCCGACGTTGCCGCGCAGCAGCATCAGGTTGGCGATTTCCTGGATGGTCGCCACCGAATGGCGGTGCTGGGTGATGCCCATGGCCCAGCACATGATGACGTTCTTGCCCTTGGCGTACATGCGCGCCGCTTGTTCGATCTCCACCAGCGTCAGGCCCGACTGCTCGACGATTTGCTCCCACGGGGTGTCGTCGATGGCCGCCAGGTACTCCAGCACATTGGCGCTGTGCTCATTGAGGAAGTCGTGGTCGAAAACCGCCGGAGCACCGGTTTTCTGTGCGTCGCGTTCCCACAGCAAGAGAAATTTCGCCATGCCACGCATGATCGCCATGTCGCCGCCAAGGGCCGGGCGGAAGAATGCGGTGTTGGTTGGCTTGTCGCCGTTGGTGAGCATTTCGATCGCATGCTGCGGGTGCTGGAAACGTTCCAGGCCACGCTCCTTGAGCGGGTTGATGCACACCACTTGAGCGCCGCGCTTCACCGCTTCGCGCAGCGGCTCGAGCATCCGTGGGTGGTTGGTGCCGGGGTTCTGGCCCCAGACGAAAATCGCGTCGGCGTGTTCGAAGTCGTCGAAGGTCACAGTGCCTTTGCCGACACCGACGCTTTGCGACAACGCGACACCGCTGGCCTCGTGACACATGTTCGAGCAGTCAGGGAAGTTGTTGGTGCCATAGGCGCGCACGAACAGCTGATAGAGGTAGGCCGCTTCGTTGCTGGCCCGGCCCGAGGTGTAGAACTCGGCCTGATCCGGACTCGACAAGCCGTTCAGGTGTTTGGCGATCAGCGCGAACGCGTCGTCCCAGCTGATCGGCTTGTAGCGGTCGGTTTCGGCGTCGTAGCTCATCGGCTCGGTCAGGCGGCCCTGGTATTCGAGCCAGTAGTCACTCTGCTCCAGCAACGAAGTGACGCTGTGTCTGGCGAAGAACTTTGCATCGACCCGGCGTTTGGTCGCCTCCCAGTTCACCGCTTTGGCGCCGTTCTCGCAGAACATCACCATGCCCTTTTCCGGAGAGTCGCCCCAAGCGCAACCCGGGCAGTCGAAGCCACCGTTCTGGTTGGTCTTGAGCATTATGCGCAGGTTTTTCAAGGCGTTATCGCTGGTCAACCAGGCCTGGGCGACGCTGATCAGTGCGCCCCAACCACCGGCCGGGCCTTTGTAGGGCTTGTAGCGAGGGACAGGTGTCTGATCGGCTTGACGGTGTTGACTCACGCTTGTTTCTCCAACGTTGGGCTGTAGACCCGCGGCGCATTCTTCTGTGGCAGATGGATGAGGTTGAGGTTGTGGCGACGGGCCCATTGCACGGCAAGGCCCGTGGGCGACGACAGGCTGACCAGGGTCTGGATGCCGGCGCGCAAGACTTTCTGGATCAATTCGAGGCTGCAGCGGCTGGTGACAATCGCCAGCCCGCCAGCGGTCGGGATCTTCTGGCGGATCAATCCGCCGATCAGTTTGTCGAGGGCGTTGTGCCGGCCGATGTCTTCGCGGCCCAGCAGCAACTCGCCCTGATCATTCATGAACACCGCGGCATGTACCGCACCACTGTGCTGGCCAAGGGGCTGGAACGCGCCGATGCGCTGACGCAGGCCGTCGAGCCATTCGGCAGGCGGCAAGGGTGCGCCAGGCAATACCTGGAGCTCGGGCAGTGCCTGCTCCACTGCTTCCACGCCGCACAGCCCGCAACCGCTGGTGCCGGCCAGTTGCCGACGCTGCTGCTTGAGGTTCCAGAAGGCGCGGTTGGCGATGGTCACTTGCGCGTATTGCGCCGAGCCAGAGCCGGTCAGTTGCAGGTCATAAATATCAGTGGCGTCCTCGATGATGCCGCTGCCCAGGCTGAAACCGACAATGAAGTCTTCCAGATCCGTGGGTGTCACCAGCATGACCGCCTGGCTGATGCCGTTATAGGCAATCGCCAACGCGACTTCCTCGGCCAGCGCGGTGCTGGTCGATTCCGTGTCTTCAAGGTTGCTGTAACTATAAGTCTGGCTGGCGGCAGGCGCGGGCGTTTCGAGGGCAGGCGCCGCGCAGGCTGGGCGCTTGGTGTTCATGGCATCACCGACGGTTTGATCAGCTTTAAGACTAGGCGTGACAACTTGTCACGTCTAATCGTTAGTACTGATCTGCCGATAGACTCCGTCGATCAAGCACTGGGCAACGATTGTCGATAGATCGCGAAACAAGCCTCCGCCAAGGCCGAGCGTGGCGCGCTGCGACGCATGATCAGCCCCAGCCGGCCCAGGGTCTGGGCGTTTTCGATCGGTTGCAGGCGCAGATGATCGGTCAGCTCTTCCAGACCTCCGTCCAACGGCATCACGGCGCAGCACAAGCCGCCGTGCACAGCTTGTAACAGTTGATGCACGGCATCCGTTTGCAACAGAGGCTGCGGGGTGAGGCCGCGGCTGTGGAAGTTGTGGTCGATGGATTGGCGAAAGTGCATGCCGCTGGTGAGCATGCCCAGTGGCAGTTCGATCAATGATTCCCAGCTCAGCGGCGCCTCGCCAAAGCTGAAAAAGCGTTGGTCGTAGAGCAGGCCCATGCGGGTTTCGCTGAAGGCCAGCGAGTCGAAACGTTCGGCATCCAGGCGCTCCAGGTAGGAAACACCGAGGTCCAGGCGATTGTTCGCCAGTTGTTCGAGTATTTGCTCCGAACTCAGCGCCGAAAGCTCGAAGCGCAGGTTCGGGTGCTCGGCATGCAGGCGTTGCAGCAGCGGCAGCGGATCGAAGCTCGACAGCGGCACCACGCCCAGACGCAAGGTGCCGACCAGATTGCCGCGACAGGCAGCCGCCTCGGCATACAAGCCGTCGTACGCCGCCAGCACCGTGCGCGCCCACGCCAGCACTCGCTCGCCCGGCGCCGTAAAACCTTCGAAGCGCTGACCGCGATTGACCAGCGGTAGGTCGAGTTCTTCTTCGAGGCTGCGCAGGCGCATCGACAGTGTCGGTTGAGTAATGTGGCAGCGCGCGGCGGCCTGACCGAAATGGCGGGTTTCGTCGAGCGCGATGAGGAATTTCAGCTGCTTGATGTCCATCTGCGCTCCAGGGGTTGGGAAGGTGCGGATTCTATCGCATGCGGGGTCATTGGTCGGGCTGGATTCGCAGGTGACGACCGTGGTCTAGGCTTTGACGTCTGGAATCCGAAACCCAAGGAGAGTGCACCATGAGTCTTTTGAGCTTTGTGAAGGAAGCGGGCGAAAAGCTGCTGGATCTGCTGACGCCAGGCAACGCCAATGCCAGTGATCAGTTGAAGGAGCACATCAGCAAAGTCGGCCTGGGTAACCCGAATGTGCAAGCGACGGTCGAGGGTGACAAGGTCACGGTGACCGGTGAAGTGGCGAGCCAGGAAGAGAAAGAAAAAATCCTGCTGGCGGTGGGCAATATTGTCGGGGTTGGCAGTGTTGACGATCAGATCACGGTGACCGGGCCGGTCGTGAAAGCGGCGGTATTTGTCGCCGTGGTGAAGGGCGACACCCTCAGCGCGATTTCCAGGCGCGTGTACGGCGATGCCAACAAGTACAACAAGATTTTCGAAGCCAACAAACCAATGCTGTCGCACCCGGACAAGATCTATCCGGGGCAGTCGTTGCGGATTCCTGAGTAAGTCGTCAAACCGCGTGATGGCCATCGCGGGCAAGCCACGCTCCCACAGGATCTGAGCCGTTCACGAAGGATGCGAACGACGCAGATCCTGTGGGAGCGTGGCTTGCCCGCGAAGCAGGCGCCTCGGTATCAAAGCCCCGCAATCAAATCCCGATAATCCCCGACCGCCGCAAACTCCGCCGTATCCTTCGGCCCCTTGCGGCTGTCCGGTTCACGCACGGCCAGCAAATGCGCCACGCCAAAGTCCCGTGCACTGCGCAAAATCGGCAAGGTGTCGTCGATGAACAGGCTGCGCGCCGGATCGAAATCGATATCGGCTTGCAGCGCATCCCAGAACTGCGGGTTTTCCTTGGGGAAGCCGTAGTCATGGGAACTGATCAAGCGCTCGAAGTACGGCGCCAGCTCGATTTTTTCCAGCTTCAACGACAGTGCATCCCGATGGGCATTGGTGATCAGCACCACGCGCTTGCCGGCCCGTTTGATCGCCGCCAGAAAGGTGTCGGCATCCGGGCGCAGGGCGATCAGATGCGCGGTTTCCAGTTTCAGGTCGCGCACCGACAGCTTCAGTTCGGCGCTCCAGAAGTCCAGGCAGTACCACTGCAACTGGCCGGCATTGCGCTCGAACAACGGCTGCAATTCCATCTCGGCCATGGCCCGGCTGACCCCGTGCAGTTCTGCGTAACGCTGGGGCAGGTGCTCCATCCAGAAGTGGTTGTCGAAATGCAGGTCCAGCAGCGTGCCGTCCATGTCCAGCAGAACGGTATCGATGTCGGACCAGGGTAATGAAGGCATGGCAACGTCTCGGGCAGTAGAAAGATTTCTGGCGTAAACAATCGGGCAAGCCGCGTTATAGTAGCGCGTTCACGCCAAGGAGCTTTGCATGCGCCAGAAACCCACCATACTCGCCCGCGAAATTGTCGCCACCAGTCGATTGTTCTGCGTCGAAGAGCTGAAGTTGCGCTTTTCCAACGGCGTGGAGCGCACCTATGAACGCCTGGTTGGCAAGGGTGCCGGGTACGGCGCGGTGATGATCGTGGCGATGCTCGATGCCGAGCATGCGGTACTGGTCGAGGAGTATTGCGGCGGCACCGATGCATATGAAATGTCGTTGCCCAAGGGTTTGATCGAGCCGGGCGAAGACGTGCTGGCGGCGGCCGAGCGTGAACTCAAGGAAGAGGCCGGTTTCGGTGCGCGGCAACTGGAGCACCTGACCGAGCTGTCGCTGTCCCCCGGTTACATGAGCCAGAAGATTCAGGTGGTGCTGGCCACCGACCTCTACGAAGAGCGACTGGAAGGCGACGAGCCCGAGCCGATGCGGGTGGACAAGATCAATCTGCGTGAACTCTCGGCGCTGGCGCAAAACCCGCAATTTACTGAAGGCCGAGCCTTGGCGGCGCTGTACCTGGCCCGAGACCTGCTGACTCAGCGCGGAGCGTTCCAGCCATGAATTTCCCGCATCCGTTGATGGCACCGGTCATCGAGCTGGCCTTGCAGGCCGGTGAGGCAATCCTGCCGTTCTGGCGCACGGGCACGGCCGTCACGGCGAAGGCTGATGATTCGCCGGTGACCGCTGCAGACCTGGCCGCGCACCACCTGATTCTGGCCGGGCTGACGAAACTGGACCCGAGCATTCCGGTGCTCTCCGAAGAGGACGCCAACATCCCCCAAAGCGTGCGGGCCGGATGGCAGCGCTGGTGGCTGGTTGATCCGCTGGATGGCACCAAGGAGTTCATCAGCGGCAGCGAAGAATTCACCGTCAACATCGCCCTGATCGAAAACGGTCGAGTGGTGTTCGGCGTGGTGTCGATGCCGACCAACGGTCGTTTCTATGTCGGTGGCGCCGGCCTCGGTGCCTGGCGCGGCGATAAAGGTGGCACGCCGGTGGCGATCAAGGTGCGTGATGCATTAGCGCCAGGCGAGTCGTTCACCGTGGTGGCCAGCCGTCGCCATTCGAGCCCGGAGCAAGAGCGTTTGCTGGCCGGGTTGAGCGCCAGTCTTGGCGAGCTGCAACTGGCCAGTATCGGCAGTTCGCTGAAGTTTTGCCTGCTGGCCGAAGGGGCGGCCGATTGCTATCCGCGCCTGGCGCCGACTTCGCAGTGGGACACGGCGGCAGCGCAAGGCGTGCTGGAAGGCGCTGGCGGTGAGGTGCTGGAGTTGAGCGGCGAACCGTTCAGCTATCCGGCGCGGGAGTCGCTGTTGAATGCGTTCTTTCTGGCGCTGCCGGCGAAAGCGGCCTGGCGGGAGAAACTGCTGGAATTGGCACGCGCATAAGATCGCTGCCACGCGCTGATGCAAAATCCTTGTGGGAGCGAGCTTGCTCCCACAGGTTTTGCGGTGGTCCTGGTTTACCGGTGCAACACGTACTGCCCGATAAACCTCACCGCATCCTCATCACGACCTTCATTGACGACCCGCGTATGCAGCGTCAACCGCGCTCGGCTGTATCGCTGGAAGGTGGTCAGGAATTTCTTCCAGATCACCGGGTCCGGCGCCTGGCAAATGGCGTTGGCATCGCCCGTCACCGGCAGCGGATAGCTGATCTGCCCTTCCTGAATCACGATGTGCCCGTCGGTAATGCCTTCTTCCTTAAGGCGCAAATGCAGCCAGCCCCAACCGGCCAGGACCGCGCCGCAATACAGGCTGCCGCCGAACATGGTGCTCTTGTGGTTGACGTTGGCATCCAGCGGCAAGTGCAGGCGCAGTTGCTGGTCATGCCAATCGAGCACTTTGAGGCCCATGTCCCGGGTGAGGGGAATGTCGTGATGGAGGACTGATTCCAGTTGTCGACTGTCGCGGCTCATTCAGGGGCCTCTTGCTTGAAGTGGATGATTGGACGGTAGCTCAGTCGAGGTCGTCAGGGTGGGCCGAGGCGCCACTGTCGGCGAAACTCAGACCGTGTTTGCGCAGTTTGTCGTGCAGGGTCTTGCGCGGAATGCCGAGGGCTTCGGCGACGCTGCGCACGGAGCTGTGCGAGCGGGCCAGTTCGGCGGCGATGAGGGTTTTTTCGAAGTTCTCCACTTGCTCGCTCAAACCGCCGCTGACGACTTCGACCCTGTTGCCAGCGCCGCCTTGCGGCGTGCTGTTGTCGAGGGCCAGTTCCAGCCCGAGGGCAAAACGCTCAGCCGCATTTTGCAGCTCGCGCACGTTGCCGGGCCAGGTGTGGCGCAGCAGCAAGGCACGTTGTCCCGGTTGCAGTTCATGGGGCGGCAAGCCGTGGCGGGCACTGGCTTCCTCGGCGAAATGCTGGAACAGCATCAGGGCATCTTCGCCCCGTTCGCGCAGCGGCGGAATCCGTAGCGGCGCGACGTTCAGGCGGTAATACAGGTCGGCACGGAAACGCCCCTGATCCGCCGCCTGGCGCAGGTCTTCCTTGGTCGCGGCGATGATACGGATGTCCAGCGGGATCAGTTGATTGCCGCCCAGGCGTTCGACTACTCGCTCTTGCAGCAAGCGCAGCAATTTGACCTGCACATCCAGGCTCATGCTTTCGATTTCATCGAGGAACAGTGTGCCGCCATTGGCGAATTCGAACTTGCCGATGCGGCGTTTCTGCGCGCCAGTGAAGGCGCCGGGTTCATGGCCGAACAGCTCGCTTTCGACCACGGATTCGGCCAGGGCACCGGCGTTGATGGCTACGAACGGACCGTTGCGACGGCTTGATAAATCGTGCAGCGCCCGGGCCACGACTTCTTTGCCAGCGCCGGTTTCGCCGAGGATCAGCACATCGGCCTTGGTCGCCGCCAGGGCACCGATCTGCTCGCGCAGGCGCAGCATCGAAGGTGAGTGACCAACCAGGCGAGCGCTTAACTCATTGCGGTCGCTCAAGGCCAGCCGCAGGCTGCGGTTGTCCAGCACCAGTCGGCGCAGGGCCAATGCGCGGCGCACGCTGTCGAGCAGGGCGTCACTGGCAAACGGTTTTTCCAGAAAGTCATAGGCCCCGGCGCGCATGGCCTGCACGGCCAGCGGCACATCGCCGTGGCCGGTGATCAGCAGCACCGGTAGTTCAGGGTCCTGGGCATGCAGTTCGGTCAGCAGTTCGAGACCGTCCATGCCGGGCATGCGGATATCACTGACCACCACACCCGGCCAGTCGCGCTCCAGTTGCGCGGCCAGGCCCTTGGCTTCGGCCAGCGGCAGGATTTTCAGGCCCGCCAGATCCAGCGTCTGGCTCAGGGCCTGGCGCAAGTGGGGATCGTCGTCGATCAACACGACCTGAATGCGGTTGTCGATGGTCATGCACTTCGGTCCTCGGACGGTTGCAGGCTCACGCCCGGTGCGCCTGCGCGCAGCTTCAGGGTAATCAGGGCGCCGCCCTCCTTGTGGTTGGCGAACGACAGTTCACCGCCGAAGGCGCGCATCAGGGTTTCGCAAATCGCCAGCCCCAAACCCAGGCCCTGGGTTCGGGTCTTGGTGGTGTAGAACGGCTCGCTGGCGCGCCCAAGGGCTTCCATGCAAAAGCCGGGGCCGTTGTCGCGAATGTACAGGTTGACGCCATCGGCCGTGGATTGGGCACTCAGCCAGAGTTTACGTGGCGGGCCTTTTTCCGTCAGGGCATCCAGGGCGTTGGCCAGCAGATTGCCGAGTACCTGGCGCAGTCGGGTTTCCCCGGCCTCGACCCACAGGGTGGCGGCGGGCAAGTCGCGGATCAGCTCGACTTCCATGCTGCGTCGACGCTTGGCCAGCAAGGCCAGGGCATCGTCCAGCGCCGGTTGCAGGGCGACGCTTTCCGGGGCATGCCGGTCGCGCCGGGCAAAGGCGCGCAAGTGGGCGATGATCGAGGCCATGCGACCGGTCAATTCACTGATCAGCTTGAGGTTGCCGCGGGCATCGTCGGTGCGCTGGTGATCGAGCAGCACCTCGGCGTTTTCCGCGTAGCTGCGAATCGCTGCCAGTGGCTGATTGAGTTCGTGGCTGATGCTCGCCGACATGGTGCCCAGTGCCGACAACTTGCCGGCCTGCACCAGATCATCCTGGGCGCGTACCAGCTCCTGCTGGGCCTGTTCACGCTCCAGCACTTCCTGTTTCAGGCGCCGGTTCAGGCCTTCGAGATCGCTGGTGCGCTCGGCGACCCGACCTTCCAGCTCGCGGCGGGCCTTGGCTTCGAAAGCGATGCGTTCGAGGTAATGGCGACGGCGCTGCATCATCAGGCCGAGCAGCAGCATCAACACCAGCAACGCTGCGCCACCGATGGCCACCACCGTGCGCACCGGACGGTCGATCAAGGTGCGCGGGGCGAGGATGCTGACGTCCCAGCCGGTTTCGGCGATCTGCCGGGTCTGGGTCAGCCAGGCATTGGGATTGAGCTTCAGTGGTTTGGGATCGCGGGTTGGATAGGGCTGGATCGCTGTGATGGCTTTGCTTTCTTCCTCGTTCAACGGGCGAGTCGAGCGGAATCGCCACTCCGGTCGCGAGGTGAGAATGACCACGCCGTTGTGGTCGGTCAGCAGCAGTTGTTCCGGAGTTTTGCCCCAGAGGCTTTCGGTGTGGTCGAGGTCGACCTTGACCACCAGCACTCCGACGATTTTCTCGCCATCGCGTACGCCGGCGGCGAAGAAATAGCCGCGCTTGGCGGAGGTTGTACCCAAACCAAAGAAGCGCCCGAGTCGCCCGGCCATGGCTTCGCTGAAATACGGCCGGAAGGAAAAATTGCGCCCGACGAAACTGTCGTGTTTGTCCCAGTTAGAGGCGGCCAGGGTCTTGCCGGTGGCGTCCATCAGGTACATGACTTCGGCGCCGGTCTGGGTGGCGATGTTTTTCAGCAGGCGGTTGGCGTTGCCTTGGGTGACGCCATCGTCCGGCGCGCCGAGAACGGCACGCAATGCCGGCAGGTCGCCGAGGATCTGCGGCAACACTTCATAGCGATGCAGGGTACCCAGCAGGTTGGCGACGTAGAGGTCGAGGGTCTGACGATTCTGACTGGCCAGCTCGCTGCGGTAGTAACGCTCGGCGAGATGCTCCAGCGGCCACAGCAACGGTGCCAGGCACAGTGCCAGCAGGGCCAGACTGCGCCAACGGGGTCTGGGGGGGAGAGTCGGTTTCATGAGCAGCATGCGCCTGTGGGTACAGGCGCATTATGCCTAGGCTTGCGGGCGCAGTCTGCGCAGCAAGTGATGCAGCAATCGGGACGCAGGGTCAGGAAAAAACGTCAGCATCCTTGAACAGTGGCGCGGCCTGATCCTTGGCGGACAGCAACGGTGCAGACTCCAGCTCCCAGTCGATGGCCAGGTCCGGATCGTCCCAGCGAATGCTGCGCTCGGCGGACGGGGTGTAGTAGTCAGTGGTTTTATAAAGAAACTCGGCGTAGTCACTCAGCACCACGAAACCGTGGGCGAAGCCTTCCGGTACCCAGAGTTGGCGATGATTGGCGGCAGACAGACGTACCGCGACCCATTTGCCGAAGTTCGGTGAGCTGCGGCGAATGTCCACAGTCACATCGAGTACTTCACCGTCGGTTACCCGGACCAGTTTGCCCTGGGTATTTTCCAGTTGGTAATGCAGGCCGCGTAGCACGCCCTTTTGCGAGCGGGAGTGGTTGTCCTGAACGAACTGAGTGTTCAGGCCGGTGGCTTCTTCGAAAGCCTTGGCATTGAAGCTCTCATAGAAGAAACCACGTTCGTCGCCAAAGACCTTGGGTTCAAGGATCAGAACACCGGGCAGGTCGGTGGTTACTACATTCATGGTGGCTCTCCAGCAGTGTGCGTTGAATGGTCGCCATTCTTGCGCAAAGCGCCGACCGGGGCGAGTGCTCAAGTAAAAATCTACTGGCCTGTTCCAGCCCCCGCAAATGACCATTACCGGTTCCGGGGGGTTGCGTATCGCCCGAACCAGTGGCGATATAGGCGCCTAATAAAATTTCAGGGGTCGTTGTATGCCGCTCGCCACGTTGATTCATCGCGCCAGTTTGCCCAGCCCGCAGGTGTCTGCGGAGCAAGCGCGAGCGCTGCTGGAGGAACATTACGGGTTCAGCGGCAGTTTGCAGGCCCTTGGCAGCCAGCAAGACCTGAATTACCGCGTCGACAGCGAGCAGGGACGTTTCGTCCTGAAAATCTGCCGTGGCGACTACTCGGTACTTGAGCTTCAGGCACAGCATGCCGGGCTCAAGCATCTGGGCGAGCACCCCGATGTTCATGTGCCGCGTGTTATTCCTGCGAAAAACGGTGCAGACCTGCTGTCTCTGGACGTGGGTGGCCAGGCGGTGCACGTTCGCCTGCTCGATTACATTGAAGGCCAGCCGCTGACGAGCCTCGGTCATTTCAACCCGACGGTGGTGTCCGGCTTCGGTCGCCTGTGCGGTGAAATGGACCTGGCCCTGGCGGATTTCGATCATCCGGGACTGGTGCGAACCCTGCAATGGGACGCCCGCCATGCTCACGCCCTGATCGCGCACTTGCTGCCGGTGATCAAGGACGAAGCCCAGCGCAAACTGATCGTCGAAGCGTCCGGGCAAGCCGAGCGGCATTTGCAGCCACTGCAGGACAAACTGCCGGTGCAGGCCATTCACATGGACATCACCGACGACAATGTGGTGTGGCAACGTGATGCGCAGCGCCATTGGCTGCTGCAAGGCGTGATCGATTTCGGCGATCTGGTGCGCACCTGGCGCATTACCGATCTGTCGGTGACCTGCGCCGCGCTGCTGCATCATGGCGAGGGCGATCCGTTCTGCATTCTGCCGGCCATCCAGGCGTATCACGCGGTCAATCCGTTGCAGCACGAAGAGCTGCTGGCGTTGTGGCCGCTGATTGTCGCCCGCGCGGCGGTGTTGGTGCTCAGCGGCGAACAGCAGGTCAGCATCGATCCGGGCAATGCCTACAGCCGCGATAACCTGCTCCATGAATGGGAAATCTTCCGTGTGGCCACGTCGGTGCCGTTGGCGCTGATGGAAGCGGCGATCCTCACGGCCGTCGGCCAGAACCTGACCCCCATCGGCAGTGAAGGCTTCGCGCCGTTGTTGCCGAGCCTGGTGGGACGTGAGTTCGCGCTGATCGACCTGGGCGTACTCAGTCCGCATTTCGAGGGCGGGAACTGGGAGCAGGAAGGCGTCGATCAGCGCCTGCTGGATGAAGCGGCCGCGGCACATGGCCTGGCGGCCAGTCGTTACGGGCAATACCGCCTGTCCCACACCCGCCCGGACAGCGCCACTGAACCTGACACTTGCCCGTTGCACGTCGAATTGCGCGTGCCTCAGGGCACGGCGGTCGAAGCACCGTTTGCCGGGGTGGTGCATCACCCATCGGCGGGCGTGCTGCAACTGGACGGCCCGGAACTGAGTGTGCGGCTTTGGGGTGTTACGCCGTCGCTGCACAGCGGCGCAGCCCTGGTCAAAGGCCAGGTACTGGGCTCGGTCAACGGGCCATTGATCGTGCAACTGTGTCGTGGCGCGTCGATCAATGCGCCGTTGTTCTGTACACCTTCGCGCGCGTCGGCGTGGCAAGCGTTATGCCCGTCGCCGGCAGCGTTGCTGGGGCTGGCGTGTGACGCCGAAGCCGAGCTCGACGGAGCGACGTTGCTGGCCCGGCGAGACGCCAGTTTCGCCCGTACGCAAAAACATTATTACGTTGATCCGCCGCGCATCGAACGCGGCTGGCGCAACCATTTGATCGACATGCAGGGCCGCTCTTACCTCGACATGCTCAACAACGTCGCGGTGCTGGGTCACGGCCATCCGCGCATGGCCGCCGTCGCCAGTCGTCAGTGGTCGTTGCTCAACACCAACTCGCGTTTCAACTACGCGGCCGTGGCCGAGTTCTCCGAGCGTTTGCTGAAGCTGTCCCCCGATGGCATGGACCGCGTGTTCCTGGTCAACAGCGGTAGCGAGGCCAACGACCTGGCGATTCGACTGGCGTGGGCCTACAGCGGCGGCCGCGACATGCTCAGTGTGCTGGAGGCCTATCACGGCTGGACGGTGGGGGCCGACTCGGTGTCGACCTCGATCGCCGACAACCCCAAGGCCTTGAGCAGTCGCCCGGACTGGGTGCACCCGGTGACCGCGCCAAACACCTATCGCGGTGAATTCCGTGGCCCCGACAGCACGCCGGATTATGTGCGTAGCGTCGAACACAACCTGGCGAAAATCGCCGAGCAGCAACGCCAATTGGCCGGTTTCATTTGCGAGCCGGTGTATGGCAATGCCGGCGGTATCTCGCTGCCACCAGGTTATTTGAAACAAGTCTATGCAATGGTCCGGGCCAGAGGCGGCGTGTGCATCGCCGACGAAGTGCAGGTCGGCTACGGGCGCATGGGGGATTTCTTCTGGGGCTTCGAAGAACAGGGCGTGGTGCCGGATATCATCACCATGGCCAAGGGAATGGGCAACGGCCAGCCGCTGGGTGCTGTCATCACCCGCAGGGAAATCGCCGAGGCGCTGGAGGCCGAGGGTTACTTCTTCTCGTCCGCCGGCGGCAGCCCGGTCAGTTGCCAGGTCGGCATGGCGGTGCTGGATGTAATGGAAGAAGAAAAACTCTGGGAGAACGCCCAGGTCGTTGGTGGGCACTTCAAGAGGCGCCTCGAAGCGTTGATCGATATTCATCCGTTAGTGGGCGCGGTGCACGGTTCCGGTTTCTACCTGGGCGTCGAACTGATCCGCAACCGCGAAACCCTGGAGCCGGCCACCGAAGAAACCACTGCACTGTGCGATCGCTTGCGTGAGCTGGGGATCTTCATGCAGCCGACCGGCGACTACCTGAACATCCTCAAGATCAAGCCGCCGATGGTCACTTCGCGCCAGAGCGTGGATTTCTTCGTGGACATGCTGTCGAAGGTGCTTGCGGAAGGCCTGTGAACACATCCCCTGTAGGAGCGAGCCTGCTCGCGATAGCGGTCTTTCAGTCGAAAAAACTGTGTCTGACATGGCCTCATCGCGAGCAGGCTCACTCCCACATGGATGGCGGTATTAGTTCGATTGATATCGGCCTTTTATCGGTTGTTTTTGTAACGGTGGATGTAAGGTGCTTTAAACGTCGATATTTATCGGATATAAAGTTGCCATTATCCACGGCGTGTACCAATGCGCTTCCATTTCTGTCAGGCATCAATGCCACTCCGGAGTCCTGAGCCATGACCACGTTGAACAGCACCCCTCGCGCCGACGGCTTCTACATGCCAGCCGAATGGGCACCCCAAACCCAGACCTGGATGATCTGGCCCGAGCGCCCGGACAACTGGCGCCTGGGCGGCAAACCGGCACAATCCGCGCATGTGGCAGTGGCCAAGGCCATCGCCCGTTTCGAACCGGTGACCGTGGCGGTTTCCGCCGGCCAGTACGAAAACGCCCGTGCCCGTCTGGACGTGCCGAATATTCGTGTGGTGGAAATGTCCAGCGACGACGCCTGGGTCCGAGACTCCGGTCCGACCTTCGTCATCAATAACAGTGGCGAAGTCCGTGGCGTGAACTGGGACTTCAACGCCTGGGGCGGCTTTGACGGCGGCTTGTATTCGCCGTGGAACCGCGACTCACAGGTTGGTGGCAAGATCCTCGAGATCGAGCGCAGCCCGCGCTACCGCACTGAAGGCTTCGTGCTGGAAGGCGGCTCGATTCACGTCGACGGCGAAGGCACGCTGATCACCACCGAAGAATGCCTGCTCAACCGCAATCGCAACCCGCACATGAATCGCGCGGAAATCGAAGCGGCCCTGAGTGCGAACCTGGCTGTGGATAAAATCATCTGGCTGCCGGATGGCTTGTTCAACGACGAAACCGACGGCCATGTGGATAACTTCTGCTGCTACGTGCGTCCGGGTGAAGTGCTGTTGGCCTGGACCGATGATCCTCAGGACCCGAACTACCCGCGCTGCCAGGCCGCGATGAAAGTGCTGCAAAGCAGCACCGACGCCAAGGGCCGCCCGTTCACGGTGCACAAAATGCCGATCCCGGGGCCGCTGTTTGCGACCGAGCAAGAGTGCGCCGGTGTCGATCCGGTGGACGGTACTCAGGAGCGTAACCCGACTGTTCGTCTGGCCGGTTCCTACGTGAACTTCCTGATCGTCAACGGCGGCATCATCGCGCCGAGCTTTGACGACCCGCAGGATGGCCCGGCAAAAGAAATCCTGCAGAACCTGTTTCCACAGCATGAAGTGGTGATGGTGCCTGGTCGCGAACTGTTACTGGGGGGCGGCAATATTCACTGCCTTACCCAGCAGCAACCCGCGCCGCACAAGGAGTGAGTGAGGTCGTAACAGCTTGAGTTGATTGCGAAATCACTCACAGCCTCCAGCGTTGCACGGAGCCCGCAGCCCTTCAGGCCTGCGGGCTTTTTTGTGTCCGCTTGGCCACACTTCAGAAACCTTGGCACAGCTCTTGTATCTCTGCCGTTGTAACTCGGGGAGGGAGAGGACTTCGATGTTCTGTCATAAACCTTGGATAAGTTAGCCGCTCACAAACCGGGAGAGAGCGCTGAAATGAACGCCGAAATGAATGTTGTGGGCGAAAAGGCGTTGCATCCCCTGGCAATAAACAGCGAATCGCTCCAGATTCTGGCGCACTGGTTCAAGTCCAATGGAATGCGTCAGATAGGTGAAACCGATCCGCGCCGGACGATGATCGAGCGTTACCCTGCTGGTTTATTCAGCGAGGCGGAACTGGATGCGTTGTGGGATGTAATGGAAGGATAAGAAGAACAACGGATTGATCAAAAAAAAGCGCTGCCGGGATGGCAGCGCTTTTTTTTGTGCAGATTTTGTAGACAACCCCGTTCCCTGTGGGAGCGAGCTTGCTCCGGGCGGCGTTCCGACGATGGCGTCCGTTCAATCAATATAAATGTCGACTGATCCACCGCTATCGCGAACTCCCACAGGGTTTTGTTACGCAACCATTCGACCGATTCAAGCAACAGTCTGAAAGCCAATCCGGCGTTTTTCCGGGACCGCTGCGGCACTAATCTGCCGACATCGAATTTTCCTGAATTTTTGTCGGAGCTTTCCCATGATCCTGCATTACATCTACGACCCCTTGTGCGGTTGGTGCTACGGCGCCAAACCGCTGGTGCAGGCCGCCCAGGCTGTGCTGCCCGTGATTGCCCACGGCGGCGGCATGATGACGGGTGCCAATCGGCAAAAGGTTTCGCCACAACTGCGCAATTACGTCATACCCCATGACCGGCGTATCGCCGAATACAGCGGGCAGCCGTTCGGTGAGGCCTATTTCGAAGGTTTGCTGCGTGATCACACCGCCGTGTTCGACTCGGCGCCACCCATCGCTGCGGTGCTGGCTGCCGAGCAAATGGCCGGTCGCGGGCTGGAGTTGCTGGGGCACTTGCAAAGTGCTCACTACGTGGAGGGGCGCCGCATCGCCGATGAATCGGTGCTGTTTGAACTTGCCCACGGTATGGGGCTGGACCGCGAAACCTTCGAAAGGGCCTTAAGGGCGGCCGACACCGAAGGCCATATCAGGAACAGCCGGGCTCTTTTGGCCAAGGTCGGCGGGCAGGGCTTTCCGACCCTGGCGCTTGAGCACAATGACCAATTCACCCTGATCGATATCGGGCCATGGCTGGGTAAACCCCAGGCATTTGCGCAGTGGCTGAGTCAGTCGCTGCAGGAGCAGGACTCATCCAATTCCGTAGCAGTCTGCGGTCTCGATGCCTGCTTCAATTGAATATTCCTGCCGCGTAAAGCAATTTCCTGGACGATTTTCGCCTGTTTTCAGAAGATTCATGAAATTGACACATCGTTGAGGGCGCAGCTACGATTCGACCCAACGCCTGTGGCCGACCGCCACGACTCAAAAACAATAAAAGGCCCGCCGCGAGAAATCGTGAGCGGGCCTTTTTGTTTTTGCATTGAAATAAGAGCGCGATAGCGCCGTTTCGGCCGTTCGACACAGCGCGTATCAACCGTATTAAGGAAAAAAACAAAATGTTGAACAAGCGAATCAGCCTGATCGCTCTGGGGATGTTGAGCGCTACACAAGCCATGGCGAACGACCAGGCCGAATCCAAGGGTTTTGTTGAAGACAGCAGCCTCAAGGTGCTGCTGCGCAATGCTTACATGAACCGTGACTTCAAAGACGGCAACCCGGATAAATCCGAGTGGGGCCAGGCGGCCATCGGCACGTTCTCGTCCGGCTTCACCCAAGGCACCGTGGGTGTGGGTGTGGACGCTTTCGGGCTGTACGCACTGAACCTGGAACGCAGCGAAGACCGTAGCGGCGCGCAAGGCATCGACTTCTTCAAAAAGGGCGACAGCGGCCAGCCGGCTGACGACCTGTCCAAGGGCGGCGCGGCGATCAAGTTCCGCCTGTCCAGCACCACCCTGACCTACGGCGACCAGATGCCGGCCCTGCCGGTGCTGAATTACGACAACTCGCGCCTGCTGCCGGAAAGCTACACCGGCACCTTGATCACCTCCAAAGAGATCAAAGGCCTGCAACTGGACGCCGGGCGCTTCACCGCCGAATCGCGTAAAAGCGCTGAAGGCCGCGACAGCGGTGGCTTGAAGTCGATCAACGTATTGGGCGGTAGCTACCAGTTCACCGAGCAATTCAAGGCTGCGCTGTACGCTTCCGACGTCGAAGACGTGCTGAAGAAACAATACGTGAACGCCAACTACGTGTTCCCGATCGACAAGGATCAGTCCCTGACCCTGGACTTCAACGGCTACCGCACCAAGCTGGAAGATTCCTACGTTCGCGAAAACGGTATCACCGGCGACGACAACAAGATCTGGAGCCTGGCGGCCACCTTCATCACCGGCCCGCACTCGTTCACCCTCGCGCATCAGCGCAGCACCGGCGACAGCAACCTGGGCTACGCCTACGGCGGCTACCAGAAAGACCAGGGTCGCGTCGGCGACGGTGGCAACACCATCTTCCTGGCGAACTCCTACTGGTCCGACTTCAACGCCGAAGACGAACGCAGCTGGCAGATGGGCTACGGCCTGGACTTCAGCACCTTCGGTGTACCGGGCCTGAGCTACAACGTGGCCTACGTGCGCGGCGACAACATCACCACTTCCACCAGCGAAGGCGGCACCGAGCGCGAGATCTTCAACCAGATCAAATACGTCGTCCAAAGCGGCCCGGCCAAAGACCTCAGCGTGAAACTGCGCAGCTCGGTCCTGCGCGTGTCGCAGAAGTCGAGCGAGTACAACGTCAGCGGCAACGAAGTGCGTGTGTTCGTGGATTACCCGATCAATATCTTTTGATGATTGGTTGTGGTGTCGAGGCCTGATGCAAGGCTGAGAATGAAGAAGCCCCGACTGGTTCGGGGGCTTAATGAGATGGTCAGCCTGGCCGAGAAACCCTGCAGGTTTACGCTTGCAGGGCTTTTCTCGTTTTCGGTCGTGCGGATGCAGAACACATCATCGACAGCTTCAAAGAAGTTGTCAGCCAATGGCCAACACTAGCGGGGGCTTTGGGGCTATCGAATCGTGAGCAGGATAATATGGCGCCTGCATTTCGATTAGCGGAGCCTACGCAATGAACCTCGCCCCCAACCTCCCCGACGACCACTTGATGCAGCAACTCATGCAACTGCTGCATGAAGAACTCGGCTTCCCCGAACGCAAAACCATCAGCCTCGCCACCTCGATCAACTTCGACCTGGGCTGCAACGGTACAGACGCCCGGCATTTGATCGAAACCCTGGAAGACCACTTCGCCATCGATTTCGTAGATTTCGACAGCTATCGCTATTTCCAGCCCGACGGCTTTGACGTGAATCTAAAGCGAAAAGCCAAGGGTCGCGGCGAGAAGGTGCCTTTGACCATCAGCATGCTCTACCGGGCCATCAAGGCCCAACGCTGGGACACGGATGAGCTCGAGGGCCTGTAACGGCCCGACGCATTCTGACTTGCCCGCGAAAAACTGAATTTTGCGCACAAAAAAGCCGCCCCGAGGGGCGGCTTCTTCGTTAGCTCAATCCAACACTTACAGCTTTGGACCAGCAGCCTTGATCGCGTCGCTCACTTCGAACTTCTTGAAGTTCTCGATGAACAGGCCGGCCAGTGCTTTGGCGGCTTCGTCGTAGGCGGCTTTGTCAGCCCAGGTGTTGCGTGGGTTCAGCAGGCCAGTCTCAACGCCCGGTACGGCCACTGGCACGTCGAGGTTGATGGTGTCCAGGTGCTCGGTCTCGGCACCGATCAGCGCGCCGCTCTGGATCGCTGCGATCACGGCGCGGGTGGTCGGGATGTTGAAGCGCTTGCCGACGCCGTAGCCACCGCCGGTCCAGCCGGTGTTGACCAGATAGACCTTGGAGCCGAAGCCGCGGATGCGCTTGATCAGCAGCTCAGCGTATTCGCCGGCCGGACGCGGGAAGAACGGTGCGCCGAAGCAGGTGGAGAAAGTCGACTTGATGCCGCTGCCCGAGCCCATTTCGGTCGAACCGACCAGCGCGGTGTAGCCGGACAGGAAGTGGTAAGCCGCTTGTTCTTCGTTGAGGATCGACACTGGCGGCAGCACGCCGGTCAGGTCGCAAGTCAGGAAGATCACAGCGTTTGGCTCGCCACCGAGGTTCTTCTCGGAGCGCTTGGCAACGTGCTCCAGCGGGTAGGCGGCACGGCTGTTCTGGGTCAGGCTGACATCGGCGTAGTCGGCGTGCTTGGCGTCGTCGATAACGACGTTTTCCAATACCGCGCCGTGCTTGATGGCTTTCCAGATAACCGGCTCGTTCTTCTCGGACAGGTCGATGCACTTGGCATAGCAACCGCCTTCGATGTTGAACACCACGCCTTCGCCCCAGCCGTGCTCGTCGTCACCGATCAGGTAACGGCTTTCGTCGGCCGACAGGGTGGTTTTACCAGTGCCGGACAGACCGAAGAACAGGGTCACGTCGCCCTCTTCACCGATGTTGGCAGCGCAGTGCATTGGCAGCACGTCAGCAGCCGGCAGCAGGAAGTTCTGCACCGAGAACATGGCTTTCTTCATTTCACCGGCGTAACGCATGCCGGCGATCAGCACTTTCTTCTGTGCGAAGTTGAGGATCACGCAGCCGTCGGAGTTGGTGCCGTCACGCTCTGGCACGCACTCGAAGTTGGCAACGTTAAGCACCTGCCACTCGTCACGACCCGCCGGGTTGTACTGAGCCGGGTTGATGAACAGGCAACGGCCGAACAGGTTCTGCCAGGCAGTCTGGGTGGTCATCTTCACGGCCAGGTAGTGCTCGGAAGCAGCACCTACGTGCACGTGGGAAACGAAATGCTCTTGCGCGTTGTTGAATGCCTCGACGCGAGCCCACAGGGCGTCGAACTTGTCGGCCGGGAACTTGCGGTTGATCGGGCCCCAGGCGATGGCAGCCTGGGTGCTTGGCTCTTCAACGATGAAACGATCGACTGGCGAACGGCCGGTACGGTGACCGGTACGAACAACCAGTGCGCCGGTATCGGCAAGCTCGCCTTCACCGCGGTTGAGGGCTTCTTTAACCAGATCATCAACACTCAGATCGGTGTACACGGCGTTATTGGCTTGCGTCATGAGGTTCCCCGTCGGCCAGTGGCCGAGTGCTCCAAACGTTTTTGTAGTAGAAAGTCGTGCACTACTACCGCGAAAAAAGTGGGCCGGATTATGCCAGAAAAGCCCAAAAAGAGTAGGCCCCTCCTGTCGTAACGGCGTTAATCCGGCGCAAGGCAGTGAATTTACCTGCGCTGAAACGTTTCAGTGACGGGTATCTGACGGTGTCTCGATGCCCGCACCAGCGAACAATTGAGTGACATCGGCCGCGTCGAACAGGTAGCGCTGGTTGCAGAACTGGCAATCGATCTCGATGTTGCCACCGTGCTCGACGACCAATTGCTGCGCGTCTTCCTTACCCAGACTGACCAGCGCATTGGCTGAACGTTCGCGCGAGCAGCTGCAGCGGAAGCGCAACTTCTGCACATCGAACAGACGCACCTGCTCTTCGTGGTAGAGACGATGTAGCACGGTTTCGTTGTCCAGGCCCAGCAGTTCATCGGCGGTCAGGGTAGTGGCCAATGCGGTGAGGTGCTGCCAGCTGGCAGCGCGTTCCTCTTCGTCTTTAAGGCGGTCGGCGGGCAGTTGCTGCAGCAACAGGCCACGGGCGCGGCGGCCATCGGCGCAGAGCTTGATACGCGTGCCAATCTGCTGCGACATGACGAAGTAGTTGGTGAAGCAGTCGGACAACGTTTCGCCATCCAGATCGACCACGCCCTGGTAACGCTGACCGTGTCTCGGGTCGACAGTCAATGTCAGCGAGCCATCCGGCATCAAGTCGGCCAGGGTGGCGTCGGGCGCAATCCGGTCCGCCTCGTAACGAGCCAGGCCGCGGATGTCGCGCTCGCTGGAGCACTCGATCATCAGCAGCGGGATCGGGCCTTCGGAGCGGGCCTGCAGGATCAGCAAGCCATCGAACTTCAACGTGCCGACCAGCAACGATGCAGCCGCCATCAGCTCGCCGAGCAGTTGCGCGACCGGCTGCGGGTAGGCGTGTTTGGCCAGGACTTCGGCGTAGCTGAGCTCCAAAGAGACCAGCTCGCCACGGGTGTCGCTGTCATCGAAGATGAAGCGTTGGGTGAAGTCGTTATCCGGTAGGTCGGTCATAAGTCTGGGTATCTGAAGTGGTGACAAAAGTGATTACAAAATTCGAGGTTACGCCCTGGCCATAGCGTCTTGCTGCCTGGTTATGGCTTACAKGTCGGCGACTGTGTGCGCTTTACGACGAATGGCACTGCCAATGGCTCATGCAGGGTAGGCGAATTACCCCATATGGCTACGCGCAAGCACAATTACAAGTCTTTGCCTGCCCGGGTGATCGACGGAGCCGGTCAATCATTCGTTGCTGCTGCCACGAAACTTGAACAGATCCCGCCGCTGTTTCTTGCTCGGTTTGCCATCGGTGCTCACGCCCAGAGCGCCTGCTTTACGCTCGGCGGCGGCGTTTTCGCGCTTGGCGATGCTGGCTTCGGTTTCGGCGTACAGCAACTGCGCTTCCGGCGCGCCACGGCGAACGATCGACAGCGCCTGGACCACCACCGTGCGCTCGTCGAAACCGGTACGAATCACGAATTCATCGCCGATACGTGGTTCCTTGCCGGGCTTGCAGCGCTCACCCCGGCAATGCACCTTGCCGCTTTCAATCGCCGCTTTGGCCAAGGCCCGGGTTTTGTAAAATCGTGCAGCCCACAACCATTTATCGAGGCGGACTTTGTCGTCCTCTTCGTTTTTTTGTGCCATGGAATTTCCTCATTCTGAAATATTGGTGAACTGTACTACCGTTTCTCTCGTACCAAGAATTTCACCGGCCCGAGCTACAATGCTGACATTCCATAACCTCCTTGCGGGGCTGGAAATCCGGGCCGTAGATATCTGTCGCCTTTTAACCATTATTCTGCGTGAATACCGCGAATTCGGCCGCCTGCGGCCACCGCGGTTTCTACCGGTTGAGCAATTTTGAAGACATTTGACCATTTGACCGTTGTCGGTCTGCGCGAGTGGGTGGCGCTCCCTGATTTGGGAGTCGCGGGCCTTCGGGCAAAAATCGACACCGGCGCCAGCACCTCAAGCCTCCACGCCACCGAAATCGAGCCGTTCGAGCGCGACGGCGAGCAGTGGGTGCGTTTCACGGCACACCTGGGCACGGTGGTGCAGTTGCGTCACCGTCGCTGCGAAGCACCGCTGGTGACAAGGAAAACCATTAAAAGCTCAAACGGTCACGCGCAGGTGCGATACGTGATCAGCACCACCCTGGCCCTTGGTGATCGGGTCTGGCGGGTCGAGTTCACGCTCGCCTGCCGCAAGTCCATGCGCTATCGCCTGTTGCTCGGCTCCAAAGCTCTGATCCACGGCCAGTTGGTGGTCAATCCGGGCATCAAGTATGTACAAGACAAGCCGGTGTTCCCGGTATCTACCTCCTCCACAGGTGTTGCATGAAGATCGCTGTGCTGTCGCGGAACCCGCGTCTGTATTCCACCCGTCGTCTGGTCGAAGCCGGTACCGAGCGTGGCCATGAAATGGTGGTGGTCGACACCCTGCGCGCCTACATGAACATCGCCAGCCACAAGCCGCAGATCCACTACCGCGGCAAGCCGCTGGAGGGTTTCGATGCGGTGATTCCACGGATCGGTGCGTCCGTGACCTTTTATGGCTGCGCAGTGCTGCGCCAGTTCGAAATGATGGGGGTATTTCCACTCAACGAGTCGGTGGCCATTGCCCGTTCGCGGGACAAGCTGCGTTCGCTGCAATTGCTGTCTCGTCGCGGGATCGGTTTGCCGGTGACCGGGTTTGCCCACTCCCCCGACGACATTCCCGATCTGATCGAAATGGTCAACGGCGCGCCGTTGGTGATCAAGGTGCTGGAAGGTACCCAGGGCATCGGCGTGGTGCTGTGTGAAACCGCCACGGCCGCGGAATCGGTGATCGAGGCGTTCATGGGCCTCAAGCAGAACATCATGGTTCAGGAGTACATCAAGGAGGCTGGCGGGGCGGATATTCGCTGCTTCGTCGTCGGTGACAAGGTGATTGCGGCGATGAAGCGCCAGGCCAAACCCGGGGAGTTCCGCTCCAACCTGCATCGCGGTGGCAGCGCCAGCCTGATCAAGATCACACCCGAAGAGCGCATGACGGCGTTGCGTGCGGCGAAGGTCATGGGGTTGGCGGTGGCAGGGGTGGATATCCTGCGTTCCAATCACGGGCCACTGGTGATGGAAGTGAACTCGTCGCCGGGGCTTGAAGGGATTGAAACCACCACCGGGAAGAATGTCGCGGGGATCATCATTGAGCATCTGGAGAAGAATGGTGGGCCGAATATGACTCGGACCAAGGGCAAGGGTTAAACCTCGAGCCTTGTGTCGGCAGGGATGCCGCCATCGCGAGCAAGCTCGCTCCCACAGGAGATTGCATTTCAATGTGGG